>NZ_JBWYIJ010000042.1:0-209 GCF_056779695.1 Acinetobacter sp. 25-47-122 | reverse complement strand
CAGCGTTACCTGAGGCAGTACAAGCAGAAAAAGATGCGCTACAAGGTCGTTTAAATGATCTGGTTGATATCACTTTACCAACAGTAAATGACGAAGATGAAGATGGTGTTGTTGATGATATTGGTGAAGCTCTAACAGCGGCTGAAGCAGCAGTAGAGGCAGCAGAAGCAGCATACGCTGCGGCAGAACAAGCGCTGATCGATGCAAAT
>NZ_JBWYIJ010000041.1:0-223 GCF_056779695.1 Acinetobacter sp. 25-47-122 | reverse complement strand
TTCCCCCAGCGATCGCCCTTATGCGCTTTAATTAACGCAAAGTCAGCTTTAATTGGATTTTCTAAAACGTAGTCTTTACCTTCATAATTCACAGTTGGTTTGCCTTCAGCGAGCAAAGTACCAAAACCTGTAGGTGTGTAGATTGGACCTAAGCCCATACCCGCCGCTTGAATACGGCAAGCCAAGTTGCCTTGCGGTACAAGTTCTAACTCGATTTTGCCTG
>NZ_JBWYIJ010000040.1:0-228 GCF_056779695.1 Acinetobacter sp. 25-47-122 | reverse complement strand
CAGATAAAGCAGGTAACACAGGTGAATCTCAGCCAGAGAGCTTCGAGGTTGACACAGTAGCGCCTGAATTAACCATCGATGAGCTTAAGCCGACAAACGATACTACACCAACAATCTCAGGTAAGACTGAGCCAGGTGCAACAGTAAAAGTTGAAATCTTAGACAAAGATGGCAACCCTGTAGCAACAGGTGATGCGACTGTAGATCCAGAAGGTAACTGGACGTTCA
>NZ_JBWYIJ010000039.1:0-230 GCF_056779695.1 Acinetobacter sp. 25-47-122 | reverse complement strand
GCATCAACATCATCAGCAATACCATTGCTATCTGTATCGTTCACTGCTGGTACAACTGTATCTAGAGCATCTAAACGAGCATCTAAGCTATTTTTAGCTGCTGATTCAGGTAATGCATCTACCAATCCTTGTGCTGTACCTTTCAACGCATCTAATTGATCTTTGATCGCTTGTAATTGAGCTTGCGTTGCTGGACTGATCACACCATTTTTAGCAGCAATTGCCTCTAC
>NZ_JBWYIJ010000038.1:0-240 GCF_056779695.1 Acinetobacter sp. 25-47-122 | reverse complement strand
AAAAAGATGCGCTACAAGGTCGTTTAAATGATCTGGTTGATATCACTTTACCAACAGTAAATGATGAAAACGAAGATGGTGTGGATGATGCAGTTGCAGCACTTGAAGAAGCGACAGAAGCAGTAGAGGCGGCTGAAGCAGCATATGCTGAGGCAGAGCAAGCACTAGCAGATGCCGAATCAGATGGTTTAATCACCCCAACAGAACTTACTGAGCTGACTCAAGCACGTGATGATGCAC
>NZ_JBWYIJ010000037.1:0-253 GCF_056779695.1 Acinetobacter sp. 25-47-122 | reverse complement strand
AAAGAAGATGCACAAGCGAAAGTTGATGCACTTCCAGAAGGAGCAGACAAAGACGCATTGGATGCACGCTTAGATGATCTAGTCGACATCATCTTACCAACAGTAAATGATGAAAACGAAGATGGCATAGCAGATGAGTACGAACAAGTATTGGCAGATGCCGAAGCAGCAGTAGAGGCGGCTGAAGCAGCATACGCTGCGGCAGAACAAGCGCTGATCGATGCAAATGCCAATGGCCTCATCACCCCAACAG
>NZ_JBWYIJ010000036.1:0-257 GCF_056779695.1 Acinetobacter sp. 25-47-122 | reverse complement strand
TCTTTGTCTGCTCCTTCTGGAAGTGCATCAACTTTCGCTTGTGCATCTTCTTTAGCAGTAAGCGCATCATCACGTGCTTGAGTCAGCTCAGTAAGTTCTGTTGGCGTGATTAAACCATCTGATTCGGCATCTGCTAGTGCTTGCTCTGCCTCAGCATATGCTGCTTCAGCCGCCTCTACTGCCTCTGTTGCTTCTTCAAGTGCTGCAACTGCATCATCCACACCATCTTCGTTTTCATCATTTACTGCTGGTAAAGT
>NZ_JBWYIJ010000035.1:0-301 GCF_056779695.1 Acinetobacter sp. 25-47-122 | reverse complement strand
GTAGAGGCAATTGCTGCTAAAAATGGTGTGATCAGTCCAGCAACGCAAGCTCAATTACAAGCGATCAAAGATCAATTAGATGCGTTGAAAGATACAGCACAAGGCTTGGTAGATGCATTACCTGCATCAGCAGCTAAAGATGATCTAGATGCTCGTTTAGATGCTCTAGATACAGCTTTACCAGTAATTAATGATTTAAATGGTGATGGTGTTGTTGATGCTGCCGAAGCTGCGATTGCAGCAGCAACACAAGCGGTTCAAACTGCAGAAGCTAAGCATGATGAATTGGTAGAGGCAATTG
>NZ_JBWYIJ010000034.1:0-324 GCF_056779695.1 Acinetobacter sp. 25-47-122 | reverse complement strand
ATGAATTGGTAGAGGCAATTGCTGCTAAAAATGGTGTAATCAGTCCAGCAACGCAAGCTCAATTACAAGCGATCAAAGATCAATTAGATGCATTGAAAGGTACAGCACAAGGATTGGTAGATGCATTACCTGAATCAGCAGCTAAAGATGATCTAGATGCTCGTTTAGATGCTCTAGATACAGCTGTGCCAGTAGTTAATGATTTAAATGATGATGGTATTATTGATGCTGCGGAAGCTGCGATTGCAGCAGCAACACAAGCGGTTCAAACTGCAGAAGCTAAGCATGATGAATTGGTAGAGGCAATTGCTGCTAAAAATGGTG
>NZ_JBWYIJ010000033.1:0-360 GCF_056779695.1 Acinetobacter sp. 25-47-122 | reverse complement strand
AAAAAGCCAGACTGGTGGAGCAATCTGGCAAAGCGTCAAGATGAGTCACCCGTGACAAGTGATGTTTCCTGAGTTCAGGTTTGAGTTGTTCTAAACTTAAGCCTGAATAAATTCAGCCACAGCTCGGTTAAACGCCTGTGGTTGTTCAACATTAGAAATGTGCGAAGCATTAATCTCAACAAGTTGACTACCCGTAATCGCTGCTTGCATAAACTGACCATCTGCCACAGTGGTCACAGGGTCTTGCTGACCTGCAATAATCAATACACGAATCGAAATCTGTTTGAGTTGTTCACGCACATCCGCCTTAGCCAAAGCTTCACAGCAGCTTGCATAACCTTCAGGGCTGCCAGCTCCTAA
>NZ_JBWYIJ010000032.1:0-365 GCF_056779695.1 Acinetobacter sp. 25-47-122 | reverse complement strand
TCGATGAGTTCAGCAGGCTGACCTGCAGTACCAAACCCACCAATCATAATGGTTGAACCGTCTTTAATTTGGGAGAGGGCTTCGGTTAAAGTCTTTTGAGATTTATCAATCATAGCGTTTTATAGATAAAGCTATCTATATCCTTTTCGGTCTTGCAAAAATTTAAACAAATCAAAATGATTAGATTTGGATTGGTCTAAATTCTTTAGTTGAATGAGATAAAGGATGGATGAGAAATCCATCCCTTAATTATTTTTAAGCTGATGCGCGGCGGCGTTCAACTTCAGTAGAAGGCGCACCTTCAACGTCTTTCACTAATTCAATGTCAAATTGAATATGTTTGAACGCACCTTTCAGACCACGAC
>NZ_JBWYIJ010000031.1:0-389 GCF_056779695.1 Acinetobacter sp. 25-47-122 | reverse complement strand
TTTTTAGCAGCAATTGCCTCTACCAATTCATCATGCTTAGCTTCTGCAGTTTGAACCGCTTGTGTTGCTGCTGCAATCGCAGCATCAACATTATCAGCAATACCATTGCTATCAGCATCGTTTACTGCTGGTACAACTGTATCTAGAGCATCTAAACGAGCATCTAAGCTATCTTTAGCTGCTGATTCAGGTAATGCATCTACCAAGCCTTGTGCTGTATCTTTCAATACATCTAATTGATCTTTGATCGCTTGTAATTGAGCTTGCGTTGCTGGACTGATTACACCATTTTTAGCATCAATTGCCTCTACCAATTCATCATGCTTAGCTTCTGCAGTTTGAACCGCTTGTGTTGCTGCTGCAATCGCAGCTTCGGCAGCATCAACAAC
>NZ_JBWYIJ010000030.1:0-428 GCF_056779695.1 Acinetobacter sp. 25-47-122 | reverse complement strand
GTCGGCTAAACCTAGGTCACGTGTACACGCCAATGCTTGTGCTGCAAACGCTTCGTTCAGCTCAATCACATCCATTTGCTCTAGTGTTAAAGCGGTTTGTGCTAACAGTTTTTTAATCGCAGGTGCCGGACCAAAGCCCATAATGCGAGGTTCAACCCCAACAGTGGTTGCACCAATCACTTTGGCACGAGGTTTTAAACCATATTTTTCTACAGCTGCATCAGAAGCAATCAGAATCGCAGCAGCACCATCGTTAATGCCTGATGCATTACCTGCGGTTACTGTACCGTCTGTTTTTACAACAGGTTTTAACTTGGTTAAGGCCTCGAGGGTGGTTGCACGAGGATGTTCATCTTTTGCCACCACAACCGCATCACCTTTACGCTGTGGAATAGTCACAGGCACGATTTCTTGATCAAAGAAACCGC
>NZ_JBWYIJ010000029.1:0-429 GCF_056779695.1 Acinetobacter sp. 25-47-122 | reverse complement strand
ATATATCGATCAATCAACCAGTAAAAATCCACACAAGTTGTTCTTCATAATCTCTTAATGATCTTTCTAACATCTCGTCAATGATAGAAGCCGGACTCGAAACACTTAACAACTCAGCAACATGCTTCGTTCGTTTCCGTGTATCTCGTCGGTATGGGGTGCATTCTATAGATTTTTTCTTCCCTTGCAACCCCTTATTTCACTTATTTTCAACGGGTGTTGCTTTTTTCGACTAAAAAGATGAAAAACATGAATTTTCACTCATTTTTTAATCATTATTCATATTTATTTTCATCATTCATTTAAATTTTACGAATCATTTTCATTTTTATACACACTAGAGTTCTTTCATAAGTCATTTTTTACTCAGCTCCATGTTATAGATTCCAGCAATTAAATTAAATCTTAAGCCTAGTCTTTTGCCGCGGT
>NZ_JBWYIJ010000028.1:0-432 GCF_056779695.1 Acinetobacter sp. 25-47-122 | reverse complement strand
TAAAACGCCAGCCCATGGTGGTGTCTTCAATCTTTTGACTACGACCAAATGCACTCTCAGATTTACCCATCACAAATGGGGCACGTGACATGGATTCAACACCACCTGCCACAATCACGTCAGCCTCACCAGCTTTAATGGCACGCGCGGCCATTGCTACGGTATCGAGTGATGAACCACATAAACGGTTGACTGTGGTTGCAGGTACTGTATAAGGGATACCTGCTAAAAGCGCCGACATACGACCGACGTTACGGTTATCTTCACCGGCTTGGTTGGCACAGCCAAATAAAACGTCATCGACGACATTCCAATCCACAGAAGGGTTACGTTCCATTAATGCTTTTAATGGCACTGCACCTAAGTCATCCGCACGGACAGGGGCTAAACCACCGGCATAACGACCAAAAGGCGTACGGATGGCATCAATGA
>NZ_JBWYIJ010000027.1:0-521 GCF_056779695.1 Acinetobacter sp. 25-47-122 | reverse complement strand
GCAACAGTAAAAGTTGAAATCTTAGACAAAGATGGCAACCCTGTAGCAACAGGTGATGCGACTGTAGATCCAGAAGGTAACTGGACGTTCACACCGACTGAAGAATTACCAGAAGGTGAATATACAGTTAAAGCTGAAGCGAAAGATGCGGTGGGTAATACTGCGACTGAAACTGCGGATGGCAAATTAACTGTAGATACAACTGCACCATCTGATACCGATGTAACGATTGATCCAATTGCGGATACAAACGATACAACACCAGAAATCACAGGTACAACTGAACCAGGAACAACAGTAAATGTCGTTGTTAAAGACAAAGACGGTAAAGTTGTTGCAGAAGGTCCAGCGACAGTTACAGGTGACACATGGACATACACACCATCAGTTGAATTGGCAGATGGCGAATATGACGTAGTTGCAAAAGCGACAGATAAAGCAGGTAACACAGGTGAATCTCAGCCAGAGAGCTTCGAGGTTGACACAGTAGCACCTGAATTAACCATCGATGAGCTTAAGCC
>NZ_JBWYIJ010000026.1:0-918 GCF_056779695.1 Acinetobacter sp. 25-47-122 | reverse complement strand
TAGATCTCTTTCATAAATCAAAAAACGATCTATTTCTTGCTGATTATTTGTACCGAAGAATTTTAAATATTCATGCATAATCTGCGGATGAAATACAACGATTCAAAGAAGCTTTCTGAAACACAGTTTAAGCGATACACAGGCATCTCATGGTCAACCTTTGATTTAATGGTTGAACAACTGAAAATGCATGTTCCAGCTAAAGGTAGACCAACTAAATTGAGCATAGAAGATCAAATCCTTCTGTGCTTAAGTTATTGGCGTGAATATCGAACCTTGTTCCATGTTGCAACAAGTTATGGTGTGTCAGAGCCTACTGCTTCAAGAATTGTCCATCATGTAGAGGACTGCCTGATCAAGTCTAATCTATTTAATTTACCGAAGAATTTGCCTGAAGGCGAAGGTATAGACTGGAATGTGGTGATCGTAGATGCCACAGAAATTCCAATACAAAGACCTAAAAAAACAAAAGAAAAGCTATAGTGGTAAGAAGAAAGCGCATACATTCAAAGTTCAAGCCATCATCCATTATAAAACTCAGCAAGTTCTGAGTTTATGCACGAGTCGTGGTGCAGTACATGATTTCGAGCTCTTCAAAAGTAACTTGAATCAGATTCCTAAAGGGTCTTTTATTCTTGCAGATAAAGGCTATCAAGGGATGTATACATTGTATCCAAATAGTTTATTGCCATTAAAAGCAAAAAAGCGCTGCAAATTAGATCCCGAGCTAAAAGTTTACAATCAGGAAATCAATAAAAGAAGAATTGGAATTGAGCATGTATTTGGCAGTTTGAAAACCTTCAAAATCCTTGCTGAGCGATATCGCAACCGCGGCAAAAGACTAGGCTTAAGATTTAATTTAATTGCTGGAATCTATAACATGGAGCTGAGTAAAAAATGACTTATGAAAGAACTCTA
>NZ_JBWYIJ010000025.1:0-1067 GCF_056779695.1 Acinetobacter sp. 25-47-122 | reverse complement strand
TGAATTATGAAGGTAAAGACTACGTTTTAGAAAATCCAATTAAAGCTGACTTTGCGTTAATTAAAGCGCATAAGGGCGATCGCTGGGGGAACTTGGTGTACCGTAAATCTGCACGTAACTTTGGTCCAATTATGGCCATGGCAGCAGATATCACCATCGCACAAGTATCAGAAGTCGTGGAACTCGGTGCCTTAGATCCTGAACACATCATCACCGCTGGGATCTTTGTACAACACGTTGTACAAGTTCAACCTGCGCAGTAATTTGAGATTGGAGAAATAAAATGAGTTATCAAAAATTAACCCGTGATCAAATTGCTGAACGTGTTGCACAAGATATTCCTGATGGTGCTTATGTCAACCTTGGGATTGGTTTACCAACTAAAATCTCGAGCTATTTACCTGCTGACAAAGATGTCTTTTTACATTCTGAAAATGGTTTATTGGCCTTTGGTCCACCCCCTGCGGAAGAAGACCGTGACCCTGAGTTAATTAACGCCGGTAAAGAGTTTGTAACCCTGCTAGAAGGCGGAGCTTTCTTCCATCATGGTGATTCATTTGCAATGATGCGTGGTGGTCATTTAGACATCGCAGTCTTGGGTGCTTTCCAAGTCGCTGAAAATGGTGATCTTGCAAACTGGCATACCGGTGCACCTGATGCCATCCCTGCTGTGGGTGGTGCAATGGACTTAGCCGTGGGTGCGAAAAAAGTCTTTATTACCACCGATCATGTGACGAAAAAAGGCGAGCCTAAAATCGTTGCTGAGCTGACTTATCCTGCGACAGGTTTGAAATGTGTGGACCGCATTTATACGGACCTTTGTGTGATTGATGTGACGGCAGATGGCATGAAAGTCATTGAGAAAGTTGAAGGCTTATCTTTTGAAGAGCTTCAATCGATGACGGGTGCCAAACTCATTGATGCCACTCAGGCTTAAGACTGGTTTTAGGATCTTACACTATGAAAAACGCATACATCATTGATGCCATCCGTACGCCTTTTGGTCGTTATGCCGGTGGTTTAGCCCCTGTCCGTGCGGATGACTTAGGTGCAGTGCCATTAAAAGC
>NZ_JBWYIJ010000024.1:0-2254 GCF_056779695.1 Acinetobacter sp. 25-47-122 | reverse complement strand
AAAACTTTTACTGATCTCAACGTTGCTCAAATTATGCAAGTGTTGAAGAAGAATATTAATGGCAACCGTTTTGCAAAATGTGCCATTCAAACTGCTTTACTCGATATTCAAGCTCAACGTTTAGGCTTGCCTCTGTCTGAAGTGTTAGGTGGCCGTCTGCGTGACAGCGTCCCTGTGCTTTGGGTGTTGGCTTCTGGTGATACGGATAAAGATATCGCTGAAGCGAAAAAGATGATCGAAGCTAAGCGTCATAACTTCTTTAAATTAAAAATTGGTTCTCGTGCTGTAGAAGCAGATGTTGAGCATGTTCTCACCATCAAAAAAGCGTTAGGTGCTGATATTTCTATCCGTGTCGATGTGAACCGTGCTTGGTCTGAGTTAGAAGCGATCAAAGGTATTCAGCTTCTGCAAGATGGCGGTGTGGATCTAATTGAACAGCCATGTGCGATTGACAATATTGATGCCATGGAGCGTTTAACTCGTCGTTTTGATATTGCCATTATGGCGGATGAGTCATTGATGGGTCCAAGTACAGCTTATCGTTTAGCGAAGCGTAATGCTGCTTCTGTGTTTGCTGTAAAAGTTGCTCAGTCTGGTGGCCTACTCGAAGGTCGTGATGTAGCAACCATTGCAAACCTCGCTGGTGTAGATCTGTATGGTGGCACGATGCTTGAAGGTTCTGTTGGCACCATCGCTTCTGCACATTTGTTCTCGACCTTTGAGAATTTGGCATATGGCACTGAATTATTTGGTCCATTGCTGTTAACTGACGAAATTTTAAAGACCCCGCTTCAATATCGTGATTTCGAATTACATCTGCCTCAAGGCAATGGTTTAGGTATTGAGTTGGATTTAGACAAGATTGACAACCTTCGCCGCAAATAAGCGACGTGATACATCAGGAGTGAGACATGCTGTTTCATGTACGAATGGATGTGAACATCCCACTGGATATGCCAGTTGAAAAAGCGAATGAGATCAAAGCTGTTGAAAAGGCGTATTCGCAAGAGTTACAGCAACAAGGCAAGTGGCGTCATATCTGGCGAATCACAGGTCAGTATTCAAACATCAGTATTTTTGATGTGGAAAGCAATGAAGAGCTTCATTCAATTTTACAAGGTCTTCCGCTTTACCCATATATGAATATCGAAGTAATGGCGTTAAATCGCCACCCATCTTCTATCCGTGAAGATGATCGTTAAGTTTTAAGTGTCTTGGCTTGATTGATTCAGGCCATGACATCAATACATCCAGAGGTTTTTTAGCGTCATTTTAAACAAGGATTGTGGCAGAGAGCTCAAACACATTAGAAGTCAGCCACCACACAGCAAGCATACTTAAGGAGAAATAGTATGAACCGCGAACAAATTAATGCTTTAGTCAAAAAAATGAACGTTGATACTGCAACAGGTCCTGTTGATGAACGTGTTCAACAAATCGTTGTACGTTTAGTATCTGACTTATTCCAAGCGATTGAAGATTTAGATTTAAGCCAATCTGAAGTTTGGAAGGGTCTTGAGTACTTTACTGATGCTGGTCAAGCAAACGAATTAGGTCTTTTGGCTGCTGGTTTAGGTCTTGAGCATTTCCTTGATTTACGTGCAGATGAGAAAGATGCTGAAGCAGGTATTACAGGTGGTACTCCACGTACAATTGAAGGTCCATTGTATGTCGCTGGTGCACCAGAATCAGTTGGTTTTGCACGTATGGATGATGGTTCTGAAGAAGGCAAAATCCCAACTTTAATTATTGAAGGTATCGTTAAAGATACTGAAGGTAACATCATTGAAGGCGCTAAAGTTGAAGTTTGGCATGCAAACAGCTTAGGTAACTACTCGTTCTTTGATAAGTCTCAATCTGACTTCAACTTACGTCGTACGATCTTCACCGATGCACAAGGTCAATATACAGCATTAACCACAATGCCTGTAGGTTATGGCTGCCCACCAGAAGGTACAACTCAGTTTGTATTAGACAAACTTGGTCGTCACGGTAACCGCCCTTCACATGTGCATTACTTCGTCACTGCACCTGGCTACCGTAAATTAACTACGCAGTTCAACATCGAAGGTGATAAATACCTTTGGGATGACTTTGCATTTGCAACGCGTGATGGCTTAGTGGCAACTGCTGTAGACGTAACTGATGAAGCTGAAATTGCTCGTCGTGGTCTGAAAGGTGCGTTCAAACATATTCAATTTGACATTGAATTAGTGAAAGACGTTGAAGGTGCGCCTTCTACTGAAGTTGAACG
>NZ_JBWYIJ010000023.1:0-5405 GCF_056779695.1 Acinetobacter sp. 25-47-122 | reverse complement strand
CGAGTTCAATTAAGCCATCGATGAGTTCAGCAGGCTGACCTGCAGTACCAAACCCACCAATCATAATGGTTGAACCGTCTTTAATTTGGGAGAGGGCTTCGGTTAAAGACGCTGAGCTTTTATCAATCATAATCACTTCCTAAACAAACGATCTACATTTACCTTTAATATGATCAGGTCGATGTAGACGATGATGGGGTAGTATTTTGACGCTTCGTTAAAATCACGTGCGCTAAAATACCAATACAGATTCCCCAAAAAACTGAACTTAAACCTAAAAATTGCATACCTGAAACAGTCGCCAAGAAAGTAAGGAGAGCTGCGTCACGATCCTTTTCTTGGAACATAGCAACGTGTAAATTTGTAGCAATAGCACCTAAAAGTGCTAAACCTGCTAATGCAGCAACAAGTTCTTTAGGCAGTAAGCTAAAAAGCATCACAATGCTGCCTGCAAATAAACCACCTAAAATATAGAAAATACCGTTCGCAATACCTGCGATATAACGTTTCTCTTTGAGCTCATGTGCATCTTTTCCTGTACAGAGTGCGGCTGTTATTGATGCCAGGACAATGGTGATTCCGCCCACACAAGCAACAGCTAACGATGCGATACTGGTAGTGGTAATAATGGGTTTTGCTTGAATGTCATAGCCACTTAATTTCAAAATTGCCATGCCAGGTAAAAATTGACCAGAAAGGCTGACTAAAATAAGAGGTACTGCAAGATTTAGAAAAGAGTTAAGCGTCCACTCGGGCGCAATGAATTGGGGTATTGCAAGTGAAAACTCCATATTCACAGCATTGAATTTTCCGAGGACTAAACTCATGAAAATACCAGCTGCCAATACAAAAAGCATGGCATATCGAGGTGTTAAACGCTTAGCAATCAGATACGAAATAAGCATTCCAAACACGATATATGGCATGGTATTGGTCGCGGTAAAAAGACCAAATCCGAACTGACATAAGATACCAGCCATCATTCCTGCAGCCACTGATTGCGGTATCAAAGCCAATAGTTTGTCGAAATATCCAGTAATACCAATGATGAAAATCACTACAGCTGTAGTGATATATGCAGCAACTGCTTCATTCAGTGATATATCTGGAAAAAGTGTGACTAGCAGAGCAGTACCAGGTGCCGACCAAGCGGTAATGACAGGAACTTTAAATTTTATTGATAATAGAATTCCAGCTACAGCAGCACCAATTGAGATACCCCAAATCCATGAAATCATCATGTCTGGTGAAACTTGGGCTTGTTGTGCTGCTTGAAAGAAAATAATTAATGGTCCGGCATATGAAATCAATACAGCTAAAAAGCCAGCGACAGTGGCGGAAATAGACCAATCTTCTTTTAGTGTTTTAAACAGGGTTGCCATTGTATTTGCCTCCTTGCGTCAATGATCCTGTGAATTTAAAGAGTCCGTGATCAGGGTTAACCCTGATCACCACCACCTACAGGTACGACTGTGCCTGTAATGTATGAAGACTCATCTGAAGCAAGGAACAAAATAGCATTTACTTGTTCTTGAATAGTGCCATAGCGTTTCATGTAGCTGCGGTCAATTGTTTGATCAACCACTTCTTGCATCCAAGCTTGATCTTGCTCAGATAGTGGTGAAGTATTACGTGGAATTACACGTGGTGGAGCTTCAGTACCACCTGTAGCCACTGCATTGATGCGGATACCATCTTTAGCATGTGCAAATGCCATTGATTGAGTAAAACTATTTACACCACCTTTAGCTGCAGAATATGGAAGACGGTTAATTCCACATGTGGCGATAGATGATACATTCACGATCACACCAGATTTTTGGTGTTGCATGTGTGGTAAAACTGCACGACAACTCCATAAAGTTGGAAATAAAGAACGATTGATCTCTTTAATAATTTCCTCTTCAGAAAACTCTTCAAAAGGTTTCATCCAAATCGCACCACCAACATTGTTGATCAGCACATCAATTCGGCCAAAAATCTCGATCGCTTTATTTACAACGGATTGTGCACCAGCATAGGTTTCAAGATCAGCTAAGACAGTAACACCTGTGCCACCTTGAGTCGTAATTTCTTCAAGTGTGGTCTTCACGTATTCAGCACGGTCAGCCAGTACAACTTTTGCACCTTCGCTAGCTGCTTGAAGAGCAACACCGCGACCGATGCCTTGAGCGGCACCAGTGACGATTACGATTTTATTTTCAAATCTTTGATTCATGTTCCTCTCCACTTTAATTCGCAGAGAATTTTTCGAATAAGAAGTTTGCAGGTTTAACGCCTTCAGCATCTAACCAACCACGAACTGCATCTACCATAGGAACAGGACCACAGAGGTAAACGTCTACATCACCACCGTTGAGCCATTCAGTTTCAATGTGGCCTGTCACATAACCTTTACGTTCGTGTGCAGATTCTGGGTTTGCAACTACGGTACGGTATTCAAACCAATCAAGTTTTTCTTGAAGTTTGTTGAGTTCTTCAATAGCAACTAGGTCAAAGTCATTGGTTACACCAAAAACTAAACGTACTGGATGTTCAGAACCTTTTTCTTCTAATACTTGAAGCATCGACATAAATGGAGCAATACCTGTACCACCAGCAAGCATTACTACAGGGCGTACTACATTACGTAAGTAGAAGCTACCAAATGGACCAGTGAATGTCATTTTGTCGCCGACTTTCGCTTCGCTGCTTAAGAAGCTACTCATCTTACCGTTAGGAACGTTACGAACAACAAAGCCGGTCAAACGGTTACCTGGCTTAGAGCTGAAAGAGTATGAACGTGTTTCAGTTGATCCAGGAATACCTACATTTACATACTGACCAGCAAGGAAATTGATATCTGGCTGACCCTCGTCTAGTTGAATATCAAAGGTAATTGTAGATTCAGATAAGTTTTCTACACGAGAAAGTGTACCTTGATATTGATGAATTTGAGTTTTACATACATCAGATGATGCTTGAATTTGGAAAACTGCATCTGAAGTAGGACGGCACTGGCAAGCTAAGATATAGCCTTGCTCAGCCTCTTCTGGTGTAAGTGCATCTTCAATATAAGTTTCTTCAGGCATGTCATAGCTGCCAGACTCACAAAAAGCTCGACAAGTACCACATGCACCATCACGGCAATCCAGCGGAATATTAATCTTTTGACGATATGCAGCGTCAGAAAGCGTTTCGCCTTGTGCAACTGAAATAAATCGGGTTACGCCATCTTCAAATTGAAGTGCAACATTATGGTTTGACATGGCTGAATATCCTTTAAGAATCTTTTGAACAATTTTTTTGTGTAACTACCAAAATTCCATTTGGTAGTTACTGAACTTGTTATTTACTAATTACAGGTGATATACGTCGATTACTTGGTTGATGTAATCATTTTTAAGTACCACATATTTATTTAAAATTTGTGGTTTTTCACCAGACAAATTGATTTCGTAGCGTGACATGCCGAAGTAGCTGTACGACTTTTGGTAGCGGTAACTTAAAGTATTCCAGTTGAAACGAACAACAACCTTATCTTCATGACGTTCAAGAATTTCAATATTGTTAATATTGTGGCTTGTACGTGTATCAGGCATTGTTGCAGAAGAGCGTTCAGTTTTGATACGGAACACGCGGTCCTCTAAACCTTGACGATCTGGATAATAAATTAACGAGATTTCTGATTGAGGATCTTCAGTTAATGTATTGTAGTCATCCCAAGATGGCATCCAGAACGATGCTGTAGGTGCATAGCACTCTAACCATTCATCCCACTGTTCATCATCAAGTAGGCGCGCTTCTTTAAATAAGAACTGGCTCACTGATTCTAAAGTTGCTTCAAGATTCGCGTTACTCATGCGTTATCTCCTTGTTCAGCTAAAGCTTGTTCTGCTTTAATCGCACGTTTCATTTCTTCTAACCAATGTTGATGTTGCGCAAGGTATAAACCTTCGTCTTCAGTTTTAACGCCTGAAAGTTTAGGTTTTAGGCCAATTTCGTTTGCTGCATCATCTGGGCCATTGATCCAATGCTTTGAGCCACGGCACATATCGTTCCACTCAAGTTCGATACCAGCATAACCTGCTTGACATGCACGGAATTCTTCTAAGTCATCTGGTGTCGCCATACCTGAAGCATTGAAGAAATCTTCATATTGACGAATACGGCGTGCGCGAGCTTCTGGCTCTTCACCTACAGGTGCGATGCAGTAAATTGTTACTTCAGTTTTATCGACAGCAATTGGGCGAAGTACACGGATTTGTGAACCGAACTGATCCATCAAATAAACGTTTGGATATAAGCAAAGGTTACGTGAGCGCTCGATCATCCACTTCGACATAGCAGGACCGAATTTCTCAGAGTATTCATCTGCTTTAGGGAAGTTAGGGCGGTCTTCAGGGTTAGCCCATTGTGTCCAAAGCAACATGTGACCATTTTCAAAACCGTAAGAACCACCGCCTTGTTTACCCCAAGATCCTGCGCTCATTGCACGGATATTGTCGCCAGCTTGTTTTTCTTTACGTTGTTGCGTAGTCGCAGCATAATTCCAGTGAACTGCAGATACATGGTAACCATCTGCACCATTTTCAGCAGTGAGTTTCCAGTTTCCTTCGTATGTATAAGTTGAGGCACCACGTAAAACTTCTAAACCTTGATCAGACTGACCCACGATCATATCGATAATTTTAGTCGTTTCACCTAAGAATTCTTCTAATGGCAAGACGTCTGGGTTTAAGCTACCGAATAAGAAGCCTTTATAACTTTCAAAACGTGCAACTTTCTTAAGATCATGTGATCCTTCTTTGTTAAAGCAGTCAGAATAACCTGCATCTGTTGGGTCTTTAACTTTTAAAAGTTTGCCTGAGTTATTGAACGTCCAACCATGGAATGGGCAAGTATAAGTAGCCTTATTACCACGTTTGTTACGGCAAAGTTGTGCACCACGGTGTGAACACGCATTGATCATTGCATTTAGCTCGCCTTGACGGTTACGAGCAATCACGATTGGCTGACGACCGATGTGTGTCGTGTAATAATCATTGTTATTTGGAATTTGGCTTTCGTGTGCCAAGTAAACCCAATTACCCTCAAAGATGTATTTCATTTCAAGGTCAAAAAGGGCTTGATCAGTGAAAACTGAACGATGAAGTTTAAACTCACCTGTCTCAAAGTTGTCTACAAGTAACTCATCAAGACGATCTAGATGGCTGGTATTAATTACAGGAATACGTGGCATGGACGTTCTCCGACTTTCCAAATTGAGGGGAAGTCATCGGGATAATTGACTTATCCCGATTCCGACTAATTGATTTAAGCTGATGCGCGGCGACGTTCAACTTCAGTAGAAGGCGCACCTTCAACGTCTTTCACTAATTCAATGTCAAATTGAATATGTTTGAACGCACCTTTCAGACCACGAC
>NZ_JBWYIJ010000022.1:0-5477 GCF_056779695.1 Acinetobacter sp. 25-47-122 | reverse complement strand
TATTGAAGGGGGTGTTTAGAATAATGAGCTGGCGATGACTTACTCTCACATGGGTAACCCCACACTACCATCAGCGCTAAGAGGTTTCACTTCTGAGTTCGGGAAGGGATCAGGTGGTTCACTCTTGCTATTGTCGCCAGCACAACTGTTGTGACTTTGCTTGGGTCTTATTCGCATGTATTGTTTGCGTGCCTTTGCTTGGTCAAAGAAGTTATTAACAGCTATTTGAGTTTCTTTAATTTGTGCAGTTTAGCGTTTTATCTAACTAAATCAAGTTATTTGTCATGATTTGAACCACAACACCAACTGTTTGGGTGTTGTATAGTCAAGCCTCACGAGTAATTAGTATTGGTCAGCTTCATACGTCACCGTACTTCCACATCCAACCTATCAACGTTGTAGTCTTCAACGGCTCTTTAGAGGACATAAAGTCCTTGGGAAATCTAATCTTGAGGTAGGCTTCCCGCTTAGATGCTTTCAGCGGTTATCCCTTCCGAACATAGCTACCCGGCGATGCGACTGGCGTCACAACCGGTACACCAGAGGTTCGTCCACTCTGGTCCTCTCGTACTAGGAGCAGATCCTCTCAAATTTCCAACGCCCACGGTAGATAGGGACCGAACTGTCTCACGACGTTCTAAACCCAGCTCGCGTACCTCTTTAAATGGCGAACAGCCATACCCTTGGGACCTGCTTCAGCCCCAGGATGAGATGAGCCGACATCGAGGTGCCAAACACCGCCGTCGATATGAACTCTTGGGCGGTATCAGCCTGTTATCCCCAGAGTACCTTTTATCCGTTGAGCGATGGCCCTTCCATACAGAACCACCGGATCACTAAGACCTACTTTCGTACCTGCTCGACTTGTGGGTCTCGCAGTTAAGCGCGCTTTTGCCTTTATACTCTACGCGTGATTTCCGACCACGCTGAGCGCACCTTCGTACTCCTCCGTTACTCTTTAGGAGGAGACCGCCCCAGTCAAACTACCCACCAGACATGGTCCTCGCTCCAGATAATGGAGCAGAGTTAGAACCTCAATATTACCAGGGTGGTATTTCAAGGACGGCTCCATAGAAACTGGCGTTTCTACTTCAAAGCCTCCCACCTATCCTACACAAGTAAGATCAAAGTTCAATGTCAAGCTGCAGTAAAGGTTCACGGGGTCTTTCCGTCTAGCCGCGGGTACACCGCATCTTCACGGCGAATTCGATTTCACTGAGCCTCTGCTGGAGACAGCGCCGCCATCATTATGCCATTCGTGCAGGTCGGAACTTACCCGACAAGGAATTTCGCTACCTTAGGACCGTTATAGTTACGGCCGCCGTTTACTGGGGCTTCGATCAAGAGCTTCGCTTACGCTAACCCCATCAATTAACCTTCCAGCACCGGGCAGGCATCACACCCTATACGTCCACTTTCGTGTTTGCAGAGTGCTATGTTTTTAATAAACAGTTGCAGCGGCCTGGTTTCTGAGGCTGCCAGTAGCTCAAGGAGCAAGTCCTATCACCGCCGGCAGCGTACCTTCTCCCGAAGTTACGGTACCATTTTGCCTAGTTCCTTCAGCAGAGTTCTCTCAAGCGCTTTGGTCTACTCGACCTGACCACCTGTGTCGGTTTCGGGTACGATTCCTGTGTAACTGAAGCTTAGAGACTTTTCCTGGAAGTATGGTATCAGCCACTTCGCTAGTAAACTAGCTTGCTATCGATTCTCAGCATAGAGCACCCCGGATTTGCCTAAGATGCATGCCTACAATCTTCCACCTGGACAACCAACGCCAGGCTGACTTAACCTTCTCCGTCCTCTCATCGCATTACACAGAAGTATTGGAATATTAACCAATTTCCCATCGACTACGCCTCTCGGCCTCGCCTTAGGGGTCGACTCACCCAGCCCCGATTAACGTTGGACTGGAACCCTTGGTCTTTCAGCGAACGGGTTTTTCACCCGTTTTATCGTTACTCACGTCAGCATTCGCACTTCTGATACCTCCAGCAGACTTCTCAATCCACCTTCATCGGCTTACAGAACGCTCCCCTACCACTTGCAATAAATTGCAAATCCGCAGCTTCGGTACATAGTTTTAGCCCCGTTACATCTTCCGCGCAGGCCGACTCGACTAGTGAGCTATTACGCTTTCTTTAAAGGGTGGCTGCTTCTAAGCCAACCTCCTAGCTGTCTATGCCTTCCCACATCGTTTCCCACTTAACTATGATTTAGGGACCTTAGCTGGCGGTCTGGATTGTTTTCCTCTTGACTACGGACGTTAGCACCCGCAGTCTGTCTCCCGGATAGTACTCATTGGTATTCGGAGTTTGCATCGGTTTGGTAAGTCGGGATGACCCCCTAGCCGAAACAGTGCTCTACCCCCAATGGTATTCGTCCGAGGCGCTACCTAAATAGCTTTCGGGGAGAACCAGCTATCACCAGGCTTGATTAGCCTTTCACCCCTATCCACAAGTCATCCCCTGGCTTTTCAACGACAGTGGGTTCGGTCCTCCAGTAAGTGTTACCTCACCTTCAACCTGCTCATGGATAGATCGCCTGGTTTCGGGTCTACACCCAGCAACTAAACGCCCTATTAAGACTCGATTTCTCTACGGCTCCCCTATTCGGTTAACCTTGCTACTGAATGTAAGTCGCTGACCCATTATACAAAAGGTACGCAGTCACCACACGAAGTGGCTCCCACTGCTTGTATGCATGCGGTTTCAGGATCTATTTCACTCCCCTCACAGGGGTTCTTTTCGCCTTTCCCTCACGGTACTGGTTCACTATCGGTCAGTCAGGAGTATTTAGCCTTGGAGGATGGTCCCCCCATATTCAGACAAGGTTTCACGTGCCCCGCCCTACTCGACATCATCATGTAAGCCCTTTCGTGTACAGGACTATCACCTACTATGGTTGCACTTCCCAGAGCATTCCACTAAAGCTTACATAACTTAATGGGCTTTTCCCCTTTCGCTCGCCGCTACTGAGGGAATCTCAATTGATTTCTTTTCCTACGGGTACTGAGATGTTTCACTTCCCCGCGTTTGCCTTGCAACACTATGTATTCATGTTGCAATACCTATCTTATGATAGGTGGGTTCCCCCATTCAGAAATCTCCGGATCACAGGATATTTGCCGCCTCCCCGGAGCTTTTCGCAGGCTATCACGTCTTTCATCGCCTCTGACTGCCAAGGCATCCACCACATGCACTTAATTACTTGACTATACAACCCCAAACAGTCGTTCGATCCTACAAGTAGATCGTTCAACATTACAGTTTGAAGTACTGTGTATCTAAACACTGTACAGCTTCAATTCAAATTCATATACCAAAACGCTTGATTCAGTTAATTTCGCTAGTTCTCATTTCAATCACTTCAACTTAATAACTTACGTTATCTCGTTTCCGCTCTTTCTATGAGTATGAACAAATTATTTCAACTCAAATATATGCTGTTAATGATTCACTACGTCTTCGTCAGATCGCAGTCAACTGTGATAAATCACAGAGCTTAATAATCAAGGCGTGCAGTATACACAGCTTTATTACTAAGCTCTATAAGCTATCAACTCGTTTGCTTACTACGTATTCGAATGAATACGTGGTGGAGACTAGGAGAGTCGAACTCCTGACCTCCTGCGTGCAAAGCAGGCGCTCTACCAACTAAGCTAAGTCCCCAGCTTATCATTTAGATCAATGTATCGTATGAGTATGTCATGGTGGGTCTGACAAGACTTGAACTTGTGACCCCACGCTTATCAAGCGTGTGCTCTAACCAACTGAGCTACAGACCCTCAGATACATCGTCATGAAGAACAACTTGTTGTGGATTCTTACCAATCGTCAATCTTTCGTTAAGGAGGTGATCCAGCCGCAGGTTCCCCTACGGCTACCTTGTTACGACTTCACCCCAGTCATCGGCCACACCGTGGTAAGCGTCCTCCTTGCGGTTAGACTACCTACTTCTGGTGCAACAAACTCCCATGGTGTGACGGGCGGTGTGTACAAGGCCCGGGAACGTATTCACCGCGGCATTCTGATCCGCGATTACTAGCGATTCCGACTTCATGGAGTCGAGTTGCAGACTCCAATCCGGACTACGATCGGCTTTTTGAGATTAGCATCCTATCGCTAGGTAGCAACCCTTTGTACCGACCATTGTAGCACGTGTGTAGCCCTGGTCGTAAGGGCCATGATGACTTGACGTCGTCCCCGCCTTCCTCCAGTTTGTCACTGGCAGTATCCTTAAAGTTCCCGGCTTAACCCGCTGGCAAATAAGGAAAAGGGTTGCGCTCGTTGCGGGACTTAACCCAACATCTCACGACACGAGCTGACGACAGCCATGCAGCACCTGTATGTAAGTTCCCGAAGGCACCAATCCATCTCTGGAAAGTTCTTACTATGTCAAGACCAGGTAAGGTTCTTCGCGTTGCATCGAATTAAACCACATGCTCCACCGCTTGTGCGGGCCCCCGTCAATTCATTTGAGTTTTAGTCTTGCGACCGTACTCCCCAGGCGGTCTACTTATCGCGTTAGCTGCGCCACTAAAGCCTCAAAGGCCCCAACGGCTAGTAGACATCGTTTACGGCATGGACTACCAGGGTATCTAATCCTGTTTGCTCCCCATGCTTTCGTACCTCAGCGTCAGTATTAGGCCAGATGGCTGCCTTCGCCATCGGTATTCCTCCAGATCTCTACGCATTTCACCGCTACACCTGGAATTCTACCATCCTCTCCCATACTCTAGCTTCCCAGTATCGAATGCAATTCCCAAGTTAAGCTCGGGGATTTCACATCCGACTTAAAAAGCCGCCTACGCACGCTTTACGCCCAGTAAATCCGATTAACGCTCGCACCCTCTGTATTACCGCGGCTGCTGGCACAGAGTTAGCCGGTGCTTATTCTGCGAGTAACGTCCACTATCCAAGAGTATTAATCTTAGTAGCCTCCTCCTCGCTTAAAGTGCTTTACAACCAAAAGGCCTTCTTCACACACGCGGCATGGCTGGATCAGGGTTCCCCCCATTGTCCAATATTCCCCACTGCTGCCTCCCGTAGGAGTCTGGGCCGTGTCTCAGTCCCAGTGTGGCGGATCATCCTCTCAGACCCGCTACAGATCGTCGCCTTGGTAGGCCTTTACCCCACCAACTAGCTAATCCGACTTAGGCTCATCTATTAGCGCAAGGCCCGAAGGTCCCCTGCTTTCTCCCGTAGGACGTATGCGGTATTAGCATCCCTTTCGAGATGTTGTCCCCCACTAATAGGCAGATTCCTAAGCATTACTCACCCGTCCGCCGCTAGGTCCAGTAGCAAGCTACCTTCCCCCGCTCGACTTGCATGTGTTAAGCCTGCCGCCAGCGTTCAATCTGAGCCATGATCAAACTCTTCAGTTTAAAATCAATAGTACCTAAAGGGTACCAATCTTGGCTCATCAATTACTGACAAAAAATTTGCTCAAATAAACTTCGAGAAATTTCTACCAATTAT
>NZ_JBWYIJ010000021.1:0-8908 GCF_056779695.1 Acinetobacter sp. 25-47-122 | reverse complement strand
GCTGGACTGATTACACCATTTTTAGCAGCAATTGCCTCTACCAATTCATCATGCTTAGCTTCTGCAGTTTGAACCGCTTGTGTTGCTGCTGCAATCGCGGCATCAACATCATCAGCAATACCATTGCTATCTGTATCGTTCACTGCTGGTACAACTGTATCTAGAGCATCTAAACGAGCATCTAGATCATCTTTAGCTGCTGATGCAGGTAATGCATCAACCAAGCCTTGTGCTGTACCTTTCAACGCATCTAATTGATCTTTGATCGCTTGTAATTGAGCTTGCGTTGCTGGACTGATTACACCATTTTTAGCAGCAATTGCCTCTACCAATTCATCATGCTTAGCTTCTGCAGTTTGAACCGCTTGTGTTGCTGCTGAAAAATCTAAATTAGTAAGATTATCCACAGCATTATTTAGTTCATCACGAGCATTATTTACATCATCAATGCTTGGCTTGTCACCAATATTGTTATTAAAGTCATCTACAAGCTTTTGAGCTTCTTCAATTTCTTTTTCTAATTCTGATCTAGTTTCATCAGTATATGGATCATTTGGATCTTCATTTTCCAACTTATCCTTTGCATTTTCCAAATCAGCTTCAAGATTATTAATTGCTTCTTCTAATTTAGCAGCATCTTTAGCTTCTTGATCTTTTAAAGCATCTTCAACAATAGAAATTAAATCATCAGCCGTCTGGTCAAGTAATTCTTGACTTGATTCTGGGTCTTTTAAAACAGCTTCTGCATCATTAATAGCATTTTCAACTCGCTGTTTTTCATCACCATCCAATTGATTTAATGAATTTTTAGCATCATTGATTGCATCAACTAATTTGCTGAGATCTTTGGAAGGTTGTTTTGTGTCACTTGATCCATTAGCAGCATCAAATACAGCAACGCCAACTCCAACTGCACCTAGTGCAAGTGCACCACCAGCTAACCAATTATTTAAGATTGTAGCGCCAGTTCCAGCACCACCTTCTAGTAACGCTTCTATGCTTTCTAAAGGGTTGTATTCTACATTTTTGAAATCAAGAACAAACATCTCACTATTTTGGTTACGGAAAACTAAATCAGATGTTTCATAATTGAAGTTTTCTAGGGTTATTGTTTCCCCATTATTAAGTTTAATAATGACCTGATTATCATTCACAATCAGCTCTTGAACATCTTCAGGAGCCACGTCGATCATTACAACTGAGTCTTCAACAATTTTAATTATATTGCTTTCTGAAGTGATCGTATTATTCAAGGTTTTTTTTGAGATAATCTGAGTTTGCATATACAAAATACCCATAGATTTAAAGAAATTTTACTTGATAGCATTAAACGATCATTTAGTTTTCTAATCAAGATTTTTTTAGATTAAAAATCATATATTTCAATATATTGTGATTTGCATCACACTATTTTTTAATAAAATTGATTTTATTTTATACAGTAACTAAATGATCTTAATTATACTGGTATTTACAAATTCAATACATTGATTACTTATTGTTCATCATTATTCTTGCTTTTAATTTTCATTATTTAATATCAGAAACACAAATTTTTTTTTGAAAAAAGCAATGGTATAATCTCAAAAAAATGAATAATTTTTATGAAATATTTTTCTTGCGCGCAGTGCAATCGGCAAATCTTTTTTATGAATTCTACATGTACTCATTGTGGAATTAATTTAGGATATGTTGTAGAAGAAAGAGAAATGGGAAGTTTCCATAAACATACTAGTCAATTGTGGAAATCTATTAATCCCAAATTCAAAAGTAAACTCTATAAACCCTGTTTTAATTATTTGCATCATCATGTATGCAATTGGATGATTCCTGCAGAAAGTTCTGATATTTACTGTGACTCTTGCAAACTAACCTCTATTATTCCAAATTTAAATAATCCTGATCACACCATCTATTGGAGCAGATTAGAGCATGCGAAGCGTCGTTTCCTTTATATGATGCAACAACTAAATATCATGCCGAGACCAAAAAAAAATGATCATGATCAATTTGGACTTAGATTTAATTTTTTGATGCCCGAACCAGATCTTCCTGTTTTAACTGGTCATGCTCAAGGTACAATTACATTAAATGCAAGCGAAGCAGACGTCGTATACCGCGAAACAACCCGAATAAAAATGGGTGAAAACTATCGAACCCTACTCGGTCATTTTCGCCACGAAAGCGGGCATTACTATTTCGATCTCATTCAACAGCTTCGACCAGATCTGATTGATGCGTTCAGAGTAATGTTTGGAGATGAACGACAAGATTATGCTGAGGCTTTAAAGCGACATTATCACGAAGGTCCACCCATAGACTGGCAGAAAAATTTTATTAGTTCCTATGCGAGTGCTCACCCATGGGAAGATTGGGCTGAGACTTGGGCACATTATTTACATATGATGGATACCTTAGAAACAGCATACTATGCGGGTCTGAGTGTTCAATCTAAACGTGCTGATCTTCCAAGTATGACGATCGAAGAAAATCCGATTGGTGCTAAAAACTTTGAAACTGTTTTACAAAACTGGTTAACCATCACTTTTAACTTAAATGCACTTAATCGCAGTATGGGTTTAGATGATGCATACCCATTTACGCTATCAGATAAAGTCTTAGACAAGCTCAGATTTATTCATCACAAACTATTAGAAATTTCATTTCAAAAATAAATATTTTTGCTTTATCAAAGGTTGAAGTTACTTATTATTTAAATACAATCTTCACCAAGTCTTATTGATTGTGTGTAAATGAAAATAAACGAACAGATTGTACTCATTACAGGTGGGGCACGAGGCCTTGGCTTGGCTATTACCAAGGCATTATTGAGCGAAGGCGCTCGTGTCGTTGTCAATTATCATAGTAGTCATGAGTCTGCTAAGACATTAAAACTTTCACATCCTGATCAAGTATTTAGTTATCAAGCAGATATTACTGATGCAGAGCAAGTTTCAAAAATGTTTAACGCTGCCAAACTGCACTTTGGTGAAGCTATTCATTCAGTTGTGAATAATGCACTCGTTAGTTTTAAATTTAACGGGGATGCAAGACCAAATATTTCACAAATACAGTGGAATGATATGCACACTCAGTTTGAGGGTGCTGTTAAAGCTGCCCTCAATACCACTCAAGCTGCTTTAGCCGACATGAAAGCTAATCAATTCGGTCGAATTGTGAATATAGGAACAAACTTGGTGCAAAATCCTGTTGTGCCATATCATGACTATACTACTGCAAAATCTGCCCTTCTCGCATTGACGAGAACATGTGCTCATGAATTAGGTGAGTTTGGAATTAATGTCAATATGTTGTCTGGTGGATTACTTCAACAAACTGATGCAAGTAAAAGCACGCCACAGGAAGTTTTTGATTATATTGCTTCCGCTACCCCCTTGCGTAAAGTAGTCACTCCTGATGAGTTTGCTTCAGCCATTTTAATGTTTTTGTCACCGTACTCCAAAGCTGTCACTGGTCAAAATTTAATAGTGGATGGCGGTTTAGTTAAAAATTAATAACGATGCTTAGAGCTTAGGCTATTTTTTATTTAAGGAATAGCCTACCTATATAACCCCAATCGCTTGCTCATAGAGTATTTATGAGTGTTATTTTACAAGGATTTCATGAAACATATGTCTAAGCCATTGATGGCTGGTCTTATGATGACAGGACATATGCCAGTATTGTTTAACACCATATGTCGGGAAAGCAATAGGTGCATCAAAGATTTTTAAATTGCCTCGTGATAATAAAACTTCACTTAGATAGTAAGGCACTGTAGCAATCGCATCAGTTTCTTGAACAACAAGACCAACACCAAGATAACTTGGTAATCGCATTAAAATATTTCTTTTAAGTTCAAGGTTTAACAGCTCATTTTCAATATGGTAATGCCCCATTCCCGCATCAATATCAATGTGTGATTCTGCCAAATACTGCTCTTTGCTGATTGAATCTCCCGTTAAACGCGGGTGATCTTTTGCTGCAATTACAACATAATATTGCTCGAATAGTTTTTGTTGATAAAAGCCATTTTCCAAATGAGGCAGAAATCCTAATGCAAGATCAATTTCACCATTTGCCATTTGATAACTTGTTTCAGAAGTTATTGGACGCACATTTAATCTGACATGAGATGCTTTTGCTTTTAGATATTGGGAAATCTTAGGCAGTAATACTAAATGCGAAACATCAGTCATCGCCAAGGTGAATTGTTGATCTGATATAGCTTCATCAAAATCGATCGTAAAATTATTAATCGCTTCAACTTTACTTAATGCTTCACTGACCAATGGGAATAATTGCTTTGATAATTCCGTCGGGATCATTTCATTCCCAATTCTTAAAAAAAGCGGATCGTTATAATGTTGTCGAATTTTATTAAGAATATTACTTACAGCAGGTTGACTCATCTGCAATTGTTCAGCAGCAACCGAGACACTTTTAAATTTGTAAACATGAAAAAAAATACTGAGTAATTTGCAATCTAATTCGTACACGAAACGCGCCTTCTCCTAGTAGATGAGAATCTAAAGTCAAATAAGATCTCATAGTACTTTTATATTTTTATTTTTTCTAGGATCTATTCTGACATTCTCTAAAACCATCCCATAAAAAAAGAGCGAAAAATCGCTCTTTTTATCATCATTCAAGCTGGAATCATTTAGAAATTATAAATTGCTACAGCACTTACACGATTATCCTCACCTGTGTTAGAACCATTTGGTGCAGATACTACAGCTTTACGCTCACCATACACATATTCCAACCCAAGGCTAATCGGTTTGATCGGACTATAGAATGCATTGACCCAACCTTGCCAAAGCTCCTTATTGATCTCTGTCAGATTTACTGCACCACCTCGATAAGCATTTGTCACATCTTGATTCATATAACCAAAACCAACAGTTCCACGCCATTGAGGATTAAATTGCTGCGTTAGACCTATTGTAATCGAGTCAAATTCATTCTCATCTAAAATTTCACCAGATGAGCTACGGCTGATACCAGGATTCGTCCATGAAACGAAACTGCTATCTCCTTTTACATGATAGTAGTCAGCTTTCAGTGTAGTTGAAGGAGCTAACTTATATTGCATACCAAGTCCTACGCCCCATGCAACGACTTCATCAACTTCTGTTTTCTTTTCATCGACCATAGTACGTAAACTGAGTTTAGCATCATCATTTAATTGATGATTCAATCGCGCTGTGACTGCAGGTGTACGCATTTTAGATAAGCCATCTTTTGGATCTTCTGCTGCAAGGACCAAGCCTGTTGCAGGTGCTAAACTCATACTATAACGAACTTGAGGTGTACGTTTTACAGCACCACCCACATAACCTAAGGCATCAATCGTTTCAGGCATATAGTCTGGCACAGCAAAGTTAGACCAAGTTTGACCAATTAACCATTTATCGTAATTCATATAAGCATGACGTATACGAAGATTATCTAATCCAGCTCCACCCAAAAAGTCGACTTCAACTTTACCTGAAACTTTTTTATCATTAATTTGACTATGAATATCCAAACCTAAACGTGTTGCTGATAGAGTCGACTTAAGCTGATCACTCGCCTCATTATTACCGGTTAAAGGAACCTTATTAATATTATTATATAGGCGATCTAACCCACTACCTTCAGCTTGATATGAAGCATCTAGACGAACATTTCCATAAAAATTAAAAGTGGTATCTTTACCAACATTTAGTTTTGGTTGGGGTTTAACAGATTCAGTTTTTAATGTCTCAATCGATTTTGTCTGTACAACAGCATTCTTCTGTTGTTGTTCCATCATTGATTTAAGTGCTTCAATTTCTTGACGTAGTTGCTCTATTTCAGACTGTTGTGGACTATTCGCGTATGCTGCAGTAGATGTTAAAACAGCTAATGAGATTAAACTTAAAGTAAAAGGTTTGTTTGAAAAGATCATCCTAATCTCTCTTATCCAATAAAATGGTTTAAAAGTCTAAGTAACAGCCACCTTCTGGCAGCTGTCTTATTTATAAAGAATTTTTACTGAGTTTGTTCTACGACTTTAGAAGAGTGTACAGATTCTTCCTGAGCAATTTTACCATCTACTGAATTTTTCAGATTCACCATGAAAATTGCTAAGGCTGCAATCACACCAGGAATTGCGATGACCAAGAAATTCATTTGGTGCGGAAGTTCCATGGTTAACAAAGCACCGGTGAGTACTGGACCTACGATTGCACCTATTCGACCAATACCAGATGCCCACCCCATACCAGTTGAACGAACTGTTGACGGATAATATTGTGCGACGAATGTATAAAGTAGAATTTGTGAGCCAATCGTTGCAGCGCCCGCGATTGCAATTAGCGTATACAACACGATTTGTGGACTATTAAAGCCGAGAAGGATAAGTGCAAGTGCACCGCACACGAACATAATTGTAAGTACTTTTTTGATGTGGAAACGATCTGCAAGATATCCACCACCGATTGCACCCACCATACCACCGATATTTAATGCAAATAGGAAGATCATACTTGCACCAAGCGAGTAACCCGCTTGAATCATCAGTTTTGGCAACCAGCTTCCTAAAGCATAAACCATGAGTAAACACATAAAGAATGCAACCCAGAACATGAAAGTACTGAAGGTACGACCTTGCTGGAATAATGCTTTTAAAGGAGCTTCATCACCTGCTGTGACTTCATCTAATACAAATTGAGTGTCAGCAGTAATATTTTTTTCAGGTGCGATTTTCTTAACATTAATTCGCACTTGCTCGGTTTGGTTTTTGTTGGTCAGGTACATCAAAGATTCTGGTAGGAATTTCCAAATCAACGGCAATGCGATTAAAGGCAATGCAGCGATATAGAACATAATTTTCCAGCCATATTGTGGAACTAACCAAGCACCTAATAATGCTGACGTCATACCACCAATTGCATATCCACTGAACATAAGAGCAACTAAAGTACTTCTAATTCGCTTAGGTGCATATTCAGTCATTAAAGCAACAACGTTAGGCATCACACCGCCAATACCCAGACCAGCAAGAAAGCGTAAAATACCAAATTCAGTCGGATTTGATGCAAATGCCCCCAAAAATGTAAATCCACTGAAGATTGCCACACAAATCATGATGGTTTTTTTACGACCAAGCTTATCTGATAATGTACCAAATGACATAGCACCGAACATCATCCCAAATAAAGCTGTACTTGCTAACAATCCAGCTTGTACTGAAGTTAATGCCCATTCCTGCATTAATAAAGGTAATGCAACTCCGTAAATGACAAGATCATAACCATCAAAGATAATAATCAATAAGCACCAAAACAATACACCCCAATGAAATGGTGTGAACTTAGCATCATCAATCACACGATTGATATTTAATTTGTTTGCTTCCAAGGTTGCGCCTCCTGCAAATAAACTCTCCAAAAATATGACGCAACATTGACTTAAAGCTGAAAAAATGTCCAAAACCGAATATATCTATATATATACCTTCAAGGTCTAAATAATCTCGAGGGCTTATTTCTAGTATGATTGAATGAAAATTAGACGAATAATTACTTTAAAAAAAAATTCTTTGAGAATTTCTAATTTGAATTTTTTATTGCAACCTACTTTTTCTTTAAAGTTAAAATTATTTGTTTGAAATTTATCAAAAAAAATTAAGCCCCTTTTCGGGGCATAAGCTAAAGTCGTAGTTATTTTGAGTATTTAAGATTTTTGATTGCTATTTTTTATCCAATAGCTTTAGACCTAAGTCTAATTATTGTATTAGACCCTATCTAAATTAAATTTCTATCATACTTAATTGCTTCTAAATCATACACTTGGTAAATACAATCTATTAGAGACATGATGTCCTCGCTCTCATCTAGATTACGTATCGTCATAAATACTGGACTTACTGCAGTTTCATCTAAAATTGGGATGTAAAGCAAATGGGATAGCTGAATTGATTTCGCACTTTCTGGGACAATACAAATACCTTCACCAGCTGCAACCAAACCAAGAGATAGCTGAATTTCTCGCACCAAACGAATATTTTTAGGTTCTAAATTATATTCTGCAAACAAGGCTTGGACTTGAGTTGCAAAGCTAGGGGTTGTATGGCTAGGGTATAAAAAAATATTTTCATCAGAAATATCAGATAGATAAACACCTTCTTTTTTTAAACTTAAAGGATGACTCGCATGCACTGCCATCATTAAGCGCTCTTCACGAAGTAAAATTCGCTTCAATGCTGGATCTGAAATTCTAAGCCGCCCAAATCCCACATCAATCTTCCCCTCTTTGAGTGCTTTAACTTGTTCTAACGTGGTCATTTCAACAAGTTCAATCTTTAAGTGGGGTTGCTGCTGCCTATATAAATATACAATTTTAGAAAGCAACCCATAAAGCAGTGACCCGACAAACCCCATTGTTACTGTACGTTCAACTAGACCTATACGCTTTGTCATAGACTTAACTTCTTCAGCATTGGCAAGTAATTTCACTGCGTGCTGATAAAAGAAATAACCGGCTTGTGTTGTTTTTAATGGACGGCTACCTCGCTCAAATAAAGCAATACCAAGCTCTGATTCCAAATTTTGAATTTGTCTACTTAATGGTGGCTGCGCGATAAATAACTTTTCGGCTGCTTTTGTAAAACTTTGTTCTTCTACCACTGCGACAAAATATCGTAGATGTCTAAGCTCCATGACTTCCATACCTTTAAAATATATTAAAATGCAAAAATGATCTTCGACTCTATTTTTGCATTCTTTTAAGGTATACCACATGAAATACACAATGCAAGAATGCGTAGAGTGGAAATGATTACATCAGTTGAAACCTTGCTCGTTGAAATCCCGACGATCCGCCCACACAAGATGGCGGTCGCAACGATGCAAACTCAAACCTTAGTCCTCATTAAAAT
>NZ_JBWYIJ010000020.1:0-11641 GCF_056779695.1 Acinetobacter sp. 25-47-122 | reverse complement strand
TGAACGTCCAGTTACCTTCAGGATCTACAGTCGCATCACCTGTTGCTACAGGGTTGCCATCTTTGTCTAAGATTTCAACTTTTACTGTTGCGCCTGGTTCAGTCTTACCATTAATTTCAGGAGTTGTATCACTAGTATCTTCTAGAGGATCGATTGTAATTTCTGGATCGATCGTATCAACTTCAACCGCAGTTTTAGCAGGTTGACTTACATTTCCTACCGCATCACGAGCTGAAGCCTCGACACTATATGTACCATCTGGTAACGCTTTAGATGGCTTATATGTCCAGCTACCATCAGCTGCAACATTCACAACTGCAGATTGAACAACCTTGCCAGCCGCATCCTTGATTTCAACACGTACTTGTGTTGCACCATCTTCAGTTTTACCTTTAAAGGTAGGCGCATCAATGTTCGTAAGTGGTAACTCTTCAATCGTTACTTTAGGTGGAGTAATATCCACAGTAAAGCTTGAAGTAGCGACTTTACTATTACCAGCCGCGTCATATGCTGTTGCTTCTAGTTTATAGTCACCTTCAGCTAATGTTACAGGTGATTTAAACTGCCATTTACCGTTGGTCACTGTAGCAGGACCTTCTGCGATAATCTTACCTGAACTATCGCGAATCACTACTTTTACGCTCTCACTATCTTTAGTGGTTCCCGTAAATGTAGGAGTTTGATTTTTAGTTGTAGTCACTGGATTATTCTCCGATTCCGAAAGAGTATTTGCGATTGCAGCAATTGCAAAAGTTGATTGATTCGTTGCTGTATCCCAACCCTCAGGTTCAGGATCAGTAGGGATTGGATCGATGTCTATGTCTGGAGGAGTTAAGTCAACATTGAATTCTTGTTTTTCTTCTTCACCTTTATTTCCTGATTTATCAATAGGCGTTACGATAACTTCGTATTTACCTTCATCCAGGTTTTTCTCAGGTGTATATTCCCATTTACCATCTTTATCAACAGGAACAGTATCTTTATCAACCACGTTCCCATCTTTATCTTTAATTTCTATTTCGACATTAGATTCTGGCTCACCTTCACCTGATAATTTAGGTGTTTCTGAGTTTGTTTCACCCTTATTTCCAATTTCATCAATAGTGATGTCTGATGGTGGGACAGTATCAAGCGTGATTGTCTTAATTGGTGATTTATCACTTTCTTGACCACTTACAGTTTGTGTGACAGAAAGCTCATAGATACCATCTTTTAAATCTTGATCAGGTGTAAAACTCCAATCACCATTAGACAATGCAACAGTCTCACCAATTAGTTCATCGCCATTATAGATTTTGATGATTGCACCAGGTTGAGCTCCAGAACCTTTGATTTCTGGACGAGCATCATTTGTTACACCACCATCAGCAACTTCACCAATATGCTCTGGCACATCATCAATGACGATTGGTGCATTTAATAATGCATTTGGCTTTGGCTGAGGGTTAGGTGTAGGATTAGAGTCAGAACCATTATCTGCGACTGCTGCAATTGCACCAGCTGCACCAGCACCAATTAACCAAGGGAGAATACCACCGATAAAATCATCGGAATAAAGAAGAGGTTCGATTTCTTCGATTGGGTAATACAGAATTGTTTCTGCAATTGAGCCATCTTCATTGGTAAATTTAACCCAATAAAGTTGACCACTTTCATCTTGGAATACGAGGCTGTTATCAGCAAATGAAGGATTGAAATAGTTTTCAATCACAATCACTTCACCATTACGCAAATTGATTAGAGCATTATTATTATCACGAGTGATTGAAGCTACATCATCTTTAGATACTTGAACGACAACTACAGAGTTTTCGTTAAGCCCCACTTGACTAGAGTTGACATTCTCTAATACCTGATGACTCTCTTTAGATATTACGGAGATATTAGCCATGGTAAATTCTCACTTATAAATTTTATTTTTATCGATCTTTCTACATCTAAGATACAAAAAAGATAGACACTATTATCTATAAGTGAGATTTATATCACATTTTTAAGATTTAATGCGAATAGATTTTGCGTCTTTTATCAGCTTTTTGTAACCGCTCATCCACAATCAAAATATATACTTTATTTACAAACACTTATGACAAAAGAATTAATATTTTTCTTACTTTTAGGATATTTCAGGTCACCAAATTTCAAAGGCTTACTTATCATAATTTCTGCTATATTTAGTTTAACTACATACGGTAACTTGTCCACCTAGCATTTTAATGTTAGTAAACTAGTATACTTTTCATTTTATATTGAAAATTAATACTTACTTTTTAGTAAGTTAAGAAATAAATTTTGCTTTAAATATGATGTAATTTTCACATTTTAATTTTATATTTCATCGATAAAATTCTGCGTAACTGAATAAAATATTTAAACAATATCACTGTTATCTTCTGCATTGATCATGCTTAATGCATAAAAAAAAGAGCAAGCACTATCATGCTTGCTTCAATTAAATATAATTTTTTAGAAATTTTCTGGATTTTCTAATTTTTTCACCTCTTCAGCTTTAGCTGGATGATGGACGATTGCCACACCATCATCAGAAGTCCGATCTAATATCACTTCAGGATTATAAATCGTAATAATCTCATTACCTTTACTATCTTCACCAACAATATATTTAAATCCTTTACGATTAAGCTTATTACATAATCGCTGATATAGTCCCTTTAAGCCCTCTTTTTCCTCATTAGGATTGTAATAGAAAGCATTCATAACTGCTGGCAAACCTAAACCACATACTACGCCCGATAATAAAACAACAATAAAGGTATAACCAATCAAGATACTACTGTATTGCCTTAACTCTGGGACATTAGCAACCGCAAGAATTAGAGCCAATGAAATCCCTCCTCTTACCCCCCCCCATGATAAAATTGCTAGGCTACCGTTATAGCTTTTCTTACGAAACGATGGGAAGAATGCAAAAGCCAGAAAGTTCGCAGCAAAACGTGAAATATGTAAAATTACAAATGCGATAATACCGCCAAGTATCATGCTGGCATTAAGATCAAGAATAAACAGCTCTAAACCAATTAAAGTAAATAAAAAAGAATTAATGATACCTTCAACTGTATGCCAAAAGTGATTTACTTCTTGGATTTCACGATTTTGTAAAATTTCTTTCCATTTATTACCAACAATAAGTCCACCAATCACACATGCGATTGGTGCTGATGCATGAGCAAATAAAGCAACCAAATATGAACCACAAGCCAGTAAAGCTGTCGTTAGGATTAATGATTCCATTTCATGCTTCCCGCGAAGCAATCGTAAAATCCCCCAACCAAATACCAAACCAATAATTACAGCTACCACAATTTCATAAAGGAGTGTTTGTAGTGTCAGCAACAGACTAAAATGCTCGCCTTCAAGCACATTCAACAACGTCATAAATACAGCAATACACATTGCATCATTGAAAAGTGATTCACCCTCCAATTTCACCATTAGATGATGTGGTGCACGTACAGAACTGAGTACCCCTTTGATTCCGATTGGATCTGTAGCACCTAAAGCAGAACCGAGTAATAAAAGTACGAGTATTGGTACAGGGTTACCAATCAAATATTGAAATCCAAATAATAATCCACCAAACAATGCTGCACACAAAACCAAAGCAATAGTGGCAAGAATACTAATTGGCTTCCAATATACTTTTAAATCAGACACTTTAAATTTCAATGCCGACGATGTAAGAATGAAGCAAATAACACCATTTACGAGAAAATCATAAAAATCAATATGACGTACTGCTTCTTCAATATTCGCCAAATTAATGGTGATAAAACGATTATCCCCTAATAAATTGGCGGCCCATTGTAGAATAAAGACAAAAATTGCTGAAACAATTGGCACCCCTATCGCTTGGGGAAAACCTAGAATTCGTTTATTGAATATGGTGGTGGCAATTGAGAGGGCAAAAACCACTGTAAATACTTGGAGAAAAAAAAAGTTGCCCATTTTGCACTCTATGATATGTTTTATTTAAATGAGATCATTTAAATTTTAAATGAAAAAACTATAGCCATTTATTTATTTTATATAAAGAATGATTACTCGCAATCCCTTTTTTTTTAAAGATGTGTAGCCTTCCTAATAAATTATTCCATTAGCAGGCTACATGTTTTAACTTTGCAAAAAAATCAATCGATTCTGCTTGGTAGATTTAGATTGAGGCATTGAATGTATCACATTGATTCACATCACCTGTTTTCATGCCACGATCGAACCAATACATTCTTTGTTGGCTTGTGCCGTGGGTAAAGCTATCAGGAACCACATGTCCTCTAGCCTTTTTCTGAAGATAATCATCACCAATCTTATGTGCGGCATCCATTGCCTCTTCAACATCACCTTGCTCCAAGAATTGAGTTCGTTGATGTGTATCTTTTGCCCACACACCAGCTAGACAATCAGCTTGCAGTTCCAAACGAACTGATAATTGGTTCCCTTGAGCTTCAGTAGCTCGTTGTCTAGCTTGTTGGACTTGAGTTGAAATACCTAAGAGATTTTGAATATGATGTCCGACTTCATGCGCAATCACATAAGCTTGTGCAAAGTCACCAGCAGCATTTTGTGTAGATAATTCTGATTGATTTCTTTCACCCGATATACCCATTTGCTGACGCATATCTTTAAAAAAATCAGTATCAATATAGATTTTTTGGTCTGCAGGACAATAAAATGGCCCCATCGCTGACTGAGCTGTTCCACAGCCTGAATTGACTACACCACTAAACATCACAAGTTTCGGTGCTTGGTATTGCATTCCCTGTTTTTGAAAAACGGTGGTCCATGTATCTTCAGTATCAGCGAGTACCGTACCAACAAATGCCGCTGTTTCTTGTTGCTCGGGTGTTGGGTTTTCAATCCCTATCGCTTGTTGCTGATTATTAGAAGTCACTTGTTTAGTTGCCTGATAGGCTTGTTGTGGATCAACCCCAAAAAATTTCCAAGCAACAAATGCAACAACTAAACCGAGAATACTAATTCCACCAGCTTTAGCCCCACCACCTCCACGGCGATCTTCTAAATTACTACTTACTCTCCGGCCTTTCCAACGCATAATCTCAGCCCTTTTTTAATCATATAACTTCTTATAATACGTTATTTCACCAAACTCTAAACTTTTCTAGCGTTCCAAAGTTTTTGTATTCCTGAAACAACGACCAAAACAATAAGTCCTGCAATAAAACCTATGACAAAGTTTAAGAACGTCGGGGTTAAAGCACCGATGATACTGCCTACATTTGGAATATGTTCAATATAATCGACTGAATCTTCAGTAAAGTGATGAAATAATGGGATGGTATGATTAATAATACCACCACCGACCAAGAACATCGCGATTGTTCCGACAATGGTTAGTGTCTTCATAAGTTTAGGTGCAAAAGCAAGTAAGCCCTGACCAATTCTTTGTTTCAATGTAGACGTTTGTTTGACGAGATAAAATCCCAAATCATCAATTTTAACAATCATAGCAACTAAACCATAAACACCAATCGTCATTAAAATTGCGATGACTGACAAGACTGCAACCTTTATTCCAAAAGTAGCTGCTGCAACTGTACCCAATGAAATCACGATAATTTCAGCAGATAAAATAAAGTCTGTTCGTATCGCGCCTTTGATTTTATCTTTCTCAAAAGTTGCTAGATCTACATTTAAGTTTTCGAGTTCTTTTTCGGCCTGTTCAGATGTTTTAGCTTTTTTATGGTGTAATGAGTGAATTACTTTTTCTACACCTTCATAACATAAAAATAATCCACCTAACATCAATAAAGGATTTATAAGCCAAGGTGCAATCACACTAATTAATAATGCTAATGGAACCAAAATTAATTTATTAACAAATGAGCCTTTTGCAACAGACCAAACGACAGGCAATTCACGGTCGGCTTTCACACCACTAACTTGTTGAGCATTGAGTGCCAAGTCATCACCCAATACACCGGCCGTTTTTTTTGCAGCCATTTTACTCATCAGCGCAACATCATCAAGAATGGTGGCTATATCATCTAATAGCACCAATAAACTATTTGCCATTATTGTTATCCTTCTTTGTTTTTTGGAATTTTATTCTTCTATTTCAATTTATTCTGTATCAACATTATTAATACTATCTCAAATAAGGCGTTTTTAATTCGATTCTTTCGATGCTTTATGCTGACATAAAAAAAAATAATGCCGTACAATATTGCGAAATTTTAAAAATTCAGCCCTAGTGTTGATGACTTTGGTATAGAAAATGAGTAATCAAGATAATCGCCCTGTTATTTTGACAGGTGACCGTCCAACTGGACAACTTCATTTAGGCCACTTTGTCGGTTCTTTACGTTCACGAGTAGGTTTGCAAGATTCCCATCACCAACATCTATTATTGGCTGATGCACAAGCTTTTACAGACAATGCTGATAACTTCGAAAAAGTTAGACGTAATATTATTGAAGTTGCAACTGACTATCTCGCTGTTGGGATCGACCCGACAAAAACAACAATTTGCGTTCAATCAAGCTTGCCAGCTTTGAATGAGCTGACCATGCTTTATTTAAACTTTGTCACAGTTTCAAGACTAGAACGAAATCCTACGATTAAGTCTGAAATACAAATGCGTGGGTTCGAGCGTGACATCCCAGCTGGATTCTTATGCTATCCAGTTGCTCAAGCAGCTGATATCACTGCTTTTAAAGCATCGATTGTGCCCGTAGGTGAAGACCAAATTCCAATGATTGAACAAACAAATGAAATTGTTCGTCGTTTAAATCGTCAGATTGGGCAAGAGCTTTTGCCTGAATGTAAAGCTTTGCTATCGAATGTTGGTCGATTACCAGGATTTGATGGTAAAGCTAAAATGTCTAAATCATTGGGCAATACAATTGTTTTAGATGCTTCTGATAAAGACATTAAAAAAGCGGTAAATGCTATGTATACAGATCCTAACCATCTTCGTATTGAAGATCCAGGTCAGGTGGAAGGTAATGTTGTATTTACTTATTTAGATGCTTTCGATCCAAAACCAGAAGAAGTAGCAGAGCTTAAAGATCACTATCGTCGTGGTGGTTTAGGTGATGGTACAGTCAAAAAACGCCTTGAAGGTGTTCTAAAAGAGTTGATCACGCCTATTCGTGAACGTCGTATGGAGCTTGCTAAGGATCCTGATTATATTATGGATATCTTAAAAACTGGTACTGACAAATGTCGTGATATTACGCAAGCAACATTAGATGAAGTTAAAGCTGGATTAGGTGTTTTTAAATTTTAATCCCTAAAAAATAAGCACACTTAAAGCCGCATCACATTGCGGCTTTTTTTATGGCTATTTATTAGCCTATTTAAAATTAACCTTCAATCAAACTTATTAACGTAATCTTACACGTTTTAACCCGACTACCAATGAGTTGCTAAATGAAATTGAATATCATTTAATTACTGTTATGAATACCCCCAAAATTCATAACATTTCTCCTTAACCGAAACTGTGTAAGCAGATTCGTTGTTCTGCGCAGTGATCACCCCAATCACTGCGTATTTTTTTATGTTGAATCCATTCAAAATGAAATCAATATTATATAATTGATAATTACGTCACTTTATTTTATTATTTTGATTAAAATTTGATAAAAATTCTAATATCTATAAGAGACTACCCATGTGGGACATGTTTATACATCCGTCGAACCTATTCTTCAGTATTAGTATCTGCTTGATGTTTTTTATAGGCATTCTTGAAGTCTTTCTATTAATAACAGGTCTCAGTAGTCAAGGATTTTTAGAGCAATTTCTACCTAGTTCATTAGATTCTTCTCCTGAAATGATCGTTGACCATCAATCTAGTATTTGGATTCAATTTTTAGATTGGCTTTATCTTGGACGTATTCCTGTATTAATTTGGCTGATCATCTTTCTCACGACCTTTTCAATTGTTGGCTTCTTAGCCCAATCTATCATCCATCATGTATTTGGATCATTTTTAACAGTCTGGCTCATTACTTCACTGGTTCTTGTGGTCTGTATGCCATTCGTACGTCTATTCTCAAGATGGATAGCACAGATCATCCCTAAAGATGAAACCACAGCAATTCATAGCGACGATCTAATTGGACTTCGAGCAGAAATCATTTTAGGCACTGCTCGACTGCACTATCCTGCGCAAGCAAAACTCAAAGATCGCTTTGGTCAAACACATTACATTTTAGTCGAACCTGAAGCTGACGAAATATTCGTACAAGGTCAGCAAGTCTTACTTACACAACGTAGTCTCAAAGGCTTTCAAGCAATTTCACAATAAATCAACTTAGAGAAAAAAATGTTTAGTTCAAATTTTTATCAAATTATTATAATTGCAGGACTTATTCTCATTGCGCTGGTTGTAATCGGAACCATTATTGCAAGACTATATAAACGCTCTAGCAAGGAAGTTTCATTTGTCAGAACTGGTTTTGGTGGGGAAAAAGTTATATTAGGGGGCGGTGCAATTGTACTCCCTGTTTTACATGAAGTCATTCCTGTCAATATGAATACCCTTCGCTTAGAAGTTAAACGTGCAGCTGATCAAGCCTTGATTACGCGTGATCGAATGCGTGTAGATGTGATGGCTGAGTTCTATGTTCGTGTTAAGCCAACAGCTGAATCGATTGCTACCGCGGCACAAACTTTGGGTCAAAAAACCATGTCACCAAATGAATTAAAAGATTTGGTTGAAGGTAAATTTGTAGATTCCCTGCGTGCAGTAGCAGCAGAAATGGCTATGGAAGAGTTACATGAAAAACGTGTCGACTTCGTTCAGAAAGTTCAACAAGTTGTTTCAGAAGATCTGTTCAAAAATGGTTTAGAACTCGAAACTGTATCTTTAACAGGTCTTGATCAGACCAGCTTTAAATTTTTTAATCCACAAAATGCATTTGATGCAGAAGGTTTAACAAAATTAACAGAAACTATTGAAGATCGTCGAAAAAAACGTAACGATATTGAACAAGATGCTGACTTAGCCATTAAAGCGAAAAATTTAGAGGCTGAACAAGCACGCCTTCAAATCCTGCGTGAAGAAGAATACGCAAAGATGCAACAAGAGCGTGAAATTTCGATTCGAAAAGCTGAACAACTTGCTGAAATTGCAACACAAGAAGCTGCCAAAAAGCGTGAGGCAGAAGAAGCCCAAATCGCTGCAGAACGTGAAATTGAATTAAAACGTATTTCAGCTGCACGTGATGTCGAAAATCAAAATATTCAAAAAGCACAAATTATTGAACAAGCGCAAGTAGAACAAAAGAAAACCATTGAACTTGCGGAACAAGATCGCGCAATCGCGATTGCCGAGAAATCTCGTGCTGAATCTGAAGCCAAAGCACTTGCTGACCAAGCTCGTGCGCAAGCAGTGAAAGCTGAGGAAGAAGTTGTGACTGTTCGTGAAACACAGCGAGCTGAGCGTATTAAAGCGGTTGAACTTGTTGCTGCAAAACAGGCTGCAGAAACTGATGCTATTTCAATTACTGTGGCTGCCGAGGCATCAAAACAAGCTGCTGTAGATGAGGCTGAAGCTGTTCGTACTGCGGCTGAAGCAGAAGCTGAAAAAGTCCGCTTGAAAGCTAAAGGTGAAGCTGATGCTAAAATTCTTTTGGCTCAAGCTTTAGAAAAACAATACCAAGTCGATGCTGAAGGGACACGCGCAGTCAATGAAGCAAATAATATTTTGTCAAGTGAACAAGTTGAGATGCAAATTCGTTTGGCACTTTTGAAGTATTTGCCTGAAATCATCCGTGAAAGTGTTAAACCAATGGAAAATATTGATGATATCAAGATATTACAAGTGAATGGTCTTGGTGGCATTACTGGCGCCACAACTTCAGCTGATCAAGCAGATCAATCACAATCCGTTGCACTTTCAGATCAAGTGGTGAATAGCGCACTTAGATATCGTTCGCAAGCACCTCTTATTGACAGCTTAATGAGTGAACTTGGTATTCAGGGTGGGGACATCAACGGTCTAACACAAAACCTAAAACCTAACTCCAATTAATAATAAAAGCCCTGATTTTCAGGGCTTTTATTCGCTTTACTGCTAGCTATTGCTGTTCTTATTATTTTTAAGATAACAAATATTATTTTAGGATTGATCAGTTTTCCTTATCCGACGATCTCATGCATTTTTCTTTTACTCCTGCTTTAGCAATTGATGCAGTCACCTTATGACATTATGTATCTTTATTCTAGGCGCAATTTTTGCTGGATTTATTCAAGGACTCACAGGTTTTGCCTTCGCTCTTATTGCGATGTCTTTTTGGGTATGGATTCTACCGCCTCAGATCACCGCCCCCTTGGTCGTTTGTGCATCACTATGGTGTCATATCATTTCAATGTATAAAGAACCAAGAACCTTTATAAAGCCTTCTATCGTTTGGGTCTATATTATCGCTGGCTTAATTGGAGTACCTTTGGGTACTTTTTTGCTTCATTATATCAATGCAGACACGTTCAAATTACTACTTGGGATATTTTTATTAATTTGGTGCCCACTCATGTTCTTTAATCCGCAACTACATTGTTTAAAAGATACCAGACTCAGGATGGACGGCTTGATTGGTTTTTTGGGTGGAATTTTAGGTGGGCTCGGTGGATTCTGTGGTGCAATTCCCTCGGCTTGGGTGATGCTTAAACAACTTCCTAAACATGAGCAACGCAACATTCTTCGACATTTTAATTTTGCCATCCAACTGTTTACTTTGATCATCTATTTATTTAACCAGACCATTAACGTGAATCACTTGTCTTATTTGTGGATTTTGATCTTTGCAGTTAGCCTACCTACGATCATTGGTGCAAAAATTTTTTATCAAATATCTGAGCAAAAATTTAAATCGATTGTCTTAACTTTATTGTTTTTTTCAGGCTTTATTTTAACCCTAAACGCAATTTTCTTGTATTAAAAAAGGCAGATTGTTCTGCCTTCTCCATATATTAACTGTTGTGTGAATATCGTTGGTCAACACTAAATTTTTCGGGGAATTTAGCTGAAATCTTTGAATAAAATTCCATAATTTCTGCCATATCCACTTCTATATCTCCAGTAGGATAAATAATTTTACCTACACCGCATTTTTTTTGACTGTAATCCATATATGCTAAAGCGATTGGGACATTCGCTGTAATTGCTACATGGTAAAAACCCGTTTTCCATTTTTCTTGTTTTGACCTTGTTCCCTCTGGCGTCACCAACATGACCAATTTTGGATGATCTTTAAAAAGATCTGCCATTAATTGCACCATGCTTGGTCTTTCCTCTCCCTCTTTCTTCGGTCGGCGATTAATTCCGATCCCTCCCATAGCCCGGACAAAAGGACCAAATGGAAACTTCATATAGCTGTCTTTAATTGTAATTCTGACATTTACACCTAAAGCTTTGAGCGCTAATCGCGCGTATAAAGCATCCCAGTTACTGGTGTGTGGTGCAGCAATCATGACACATTGGTCTAAATCTAAGGGCCAATGGTTATCAATTTCCCAACCTAATGCATTTAAACTCTGTTCAGCAAATTTTTCAAACATATAAGTAGATCTCTTTCATAAATCAAAAAACGATCTATTTCTTGCTGATTATTTGTACCGAAGAATTTTAAATATTCATGCATAATCTGCGGAT
>NZ_JBWYIJ010000019.1:0-46828 GCF_056779695.1 Acinetobacter sp. 25-47-122 | reverse complement strand
TCATCCGCAGATTATGCATGAATATTTAAAATTCTTCGGTACAAATAATCAGCAAGAAATAGATCGTTTTTTGATTTATGAAAGAGATCTACTGGAGCTCATATATTTTGATGTTTTATTTTCCAAAATGTTTTTTTACGCTACATTGAATAAAAATTAAGTTGAATTGCTCGCATGATGCGCTCCATTATTTTGATCTTTTCCTTTTTATGCATTGCATATTTTGCTGTACAACGTTTTATTCATCCTCAATTAAATCACAATTCAACTTTAGATCGGCTTCAATACCCCATTGATCAACGCCTAAGATATCGTATTGGTTTTATTGACCCAAGATTTCAACTTGATGCAGAGGCATTACGCCAAATAACTCAAGAGGCAGCGAATATCTGGGAAAATCAAACTCAACAAAAGTATTTTGTTTACGACCCTAATGCTCGTCTTACAATTAATCTCATTTTCGATGAACGTCAAAATGAATCCAATTATAGAAAGCATACGCTAAAGCAATTTGAAAATAACAAATTATTAGCCGACCAAATGCGATTACAGCTAGAACAAGAATCACAACAACTTGAATTTTTAAAACAGCAAATTGAACAGCAGCAACACAACTATAGTAATGATCTAGATCAACATAATAATTTCGTCCACCACATTAATGGCTTAAACACATCTATTACAGATTCACAATTTCAACAGATCAATACCTCTAAGACACGACTCACACAACAAAAGCTTGAGATTGAAAGCAATATTGAACGATTTAACACCTTACGAACAGAACTCAACGATAAAGTTGAAAAATTCAATCAATCCCAACACCAACAACGTAAAGCCATTGATGAATTCAACCAAGTTTTTCAAGCCAAAATGTTCCATAAAGGCGAGTTTAATGGTCGTGAAATCAATATTTATGAATTTCAATCTATAGATGAACTTCGAATCACATTGGCTCACGAATTAGGTCATGCATTAGGTCTCCAGCATACTAACGACCCTAATGCCTTAATGTATCCAATTCTAGAAAAGCAGAATTTCTCCAATTTTAAATTGACTGCTGCCGACCTCGAACTACTAAAAAGTCGATAAAATCAGCACCACAGCTCAATCCCATAATTAAATTACGGATTTAATTGAATAGTTTTGAATTCGTGTTAAGGTATTTTAAAATTAATCAGAGGAGAGAGACGTGAGTTATTATCATATTATTCTTGAGGTAAATGATCATATCAGCACGATCGAGGAAACTCGTGATATTGAAATATTTGATATTGTCGAGCTTCAACCTTATCTCTACTCAATTTTACTGCCATATTTCAATAAACAACTCATCGAACTCGATGATGAGAACATTAAATTCGAAGACGTCTTACATATTCAAATTAAGCAAACACTATTACCTATTCAAGATTTAATTGAAGAGGAACAACGCCAGCTTCCAAGCGATACAGATGTCACCATTACAGCTTATGAAATTTTTAACGATCGAGAATTAAGTCAAGATGTAACCTTAGTCATTTTTGACTTACTCGATGCTGTTAAAATCGATCGCTCTATTATTTAGAAACATCATCACAAAAAAAGGTCAACCTATGTTGACCTTTTTTAATCCGAGAACCTATTTATTGCATCATCAGCTGAGCCTGCTCATTTCTAAATGCACTCAATATCTGCTGTCCCGCTCGACCTGTAGGATTTAAGCCCAATCGGGTTTGCTCTTGACGAATTGCCTGTCGAGTTTTATCCCCAATTAAACCATCAATCGCACCAATATCGTAACCGCGCCAGATTAAATAGCGTTGAATTTCTCGGCGTTCTGCTCTTGATGTACCAGGATCATCAGTCGGCCAAGCTTTTGCAATTTTAGCTTTTCCTTGCAATCGATCTGATAAATGTGCGATTGCCAACGCATAACTTTCTGCTGCGTTATAACTATATATAGCATCAAAATTTTTAAATACTAGAAAGACCGGCCCAGCACTGCCAGCAGGCGCAAGCAACCCAGCTTGAGAAGATGCAGAAAGATTACCCTGAATTAAAGGGGAGCCATCCACTCTATTCAATCCTTGATTGACCCAATAAGACAATGCTTTCTTATTACGTCGCCCCTCACCTACAACTGACATTCCTGCAGGAATCTGCACTTCAAATCCCCAAGGTTGACCAGTTTGCCATCCTCTTTTCTTCAAAAAATTTGCTGTTGAAGCCAAAGCATCTGGAATACTCGAGACTAGATCACGTCGTCCATCACCATCAAAATCTACAGCAAGCTCATCATAGGTTGAAGGCATAAACTGAGTATGACCAAAAGCCCCTGCCCACGATCCTCTCAATTGTTCTTCCCGAACATCACCACGCTGTAAAAGTTTCATGGTGGTAAAAAATTCACCTCTAAAATACGATTGACGGCGCCCCTCACAGCTTAAAGTTCCCAAAGCTTGAAGCAATGGATAGCGTCCAGAAATATCACCATAGTTACTCTCAACTCCCCAAACTGCAACCACCATTTCAGCTGGAATGCCATAAGCCACACTTACACGGTCAAGTGTTTCTCGATGCTGTTGAAGTTTCTGTTGCCCCAATTGAACACGTTCATCATCAACTAAACCTGACAAATAATCCCAAATTGGCGTCGAAAATTCAGGCTGATAATTTAAACGTTCAATCACAGAATAGTCAGGAGTTAAATTCTGCGTGTAACGATCATACGTCGCCGAGCTAACCCCTCTAGTGATCGCTTGTGATTTTAAATTCGAGATGCATTGCTGAAAATTAGGAGCGGATGACACAGTTGCCGTCATGGATGGCGAGGCTGTCACAGACTGACCATTAATAATCAACTCAGCATGAGTTTGAGACATCGCTAAAATAAATGAACCTATCGTGAGTGCAAGCCGTTGCATAAGACCCTGTAATTCTAAAATGTTGGAATTATGTCTTTACCTTAACAGCTCACTCTAAAAATTAAAGCATCGAATCGTAAATTTAAATTCATACTTTCTACTTTTTTAAATTTATTTTGAAAATTTAAATTTAAAAACTTATCCACAACCTGGTTTTAAATTCATTTGTTATTGAATTTAAATTTAAACCGCCACACAACATTTAAATTCAAAAAACTTATCCACAGTCACCCAATACTACAAATCAACCTAAATAATTGAAAATTATAAATATTAAAATAATTTAATTTACTCAATAGATAAGAATTTAGATATAAATCTTTAAATACATTTTTGAATTCAAACCTCAATAGTAACTTTGAATTCAAAATATCCTGCAAGCCTATTATTTTGAATTTAAACCCACTTTGAATTCAAAGTTAAGATGGCTCACATAGCCATAATCAAACTTATACACAGTTCAAAATATGTATTCTAATCAGAACTAATAGTATAATTATTATGCAATTTTTTTTAAAATTTCATCCGACCAATGGCAAGTGATTTTTAAAGAGGCGCAATCATGCCTTAAACAAGATAAATAAAAAAGCGACCACTCGTGTGATCGCTTTTTTTATCAGCAACTTAAAGTCTAGATGGTCATATCTTCACTTAATGCTAATGGGTTTGGTAAAATTTTCGACAATTGGCGACAGAGTGTAGTCAATTCTGAGCTATCGATTGGCATTAAGGTAATATGACCAATTTTACGACCTTCACGTTCTGACTTGTTATAAAGGTGCAAATGTGCACCCTCTAAAGCCAACACATCTTCAGTCTTTGGATGCTGACCAATAATGTTCACCAATACCGTTGGACGAATCATCTCAGTTGAACCCAAAGGTAAGCCTGCAACAGCACGGATATGGTTTTCAAACTGAGAGCACACAGCACCTTCAATCGACCAATGACCTGAGTTATGTACACGTGGCGCCATCTCATTAGCATATAAGCCTTTGTCCGTCACAAATAGCTCAAGCGTCAGCACACCGACATAGTTCAAATGGTTAAGCAAGCGAGTGATGTAATCTTGTGCTACAGGTTGTAGATCTACACTGTTCGGTGCAGGGACAATCGAGTGCGATAAGATACCATTGTGATGGTGGTTCTCAGCCAATGGCCATGTTTTCACATCACCATTCTGACCACGTACTGCAATGATTGACACTTCACGCGAGAAAGTCACAAAACTTTCAGCAATCAATTCACCCGCAGGACCAAGTTCCGCCCATGCTTGATCAATTTGATCCGCAGTGCGTAAGACAAACTGACCTTTACCATCATAACCACCACGTGAAGTTTTTAGTACGATTGGAAGACCAAGTTCAGCGACCGCGTTTTGTAAACTTTCTAGTGATGTCACCGCTTTGTAAGGTGCTACTGGAATATCTAACTCATCAAATAACGCTTTTTCAGACAAGCGATGCTGAGCAATCGCTAAAGCCTGACGCGGGGGATGCAGTTGCTTGGTTTCAGTTAATACATCTACATCTGACAATGGCGTATTTTCAAATTCTAAAGAAAAGACTTCTGCACTATTAATGAAATCCTGTAAGCCATTTTTAGCTTGAGTTGAGATCACTGGACCCAAAGCAGCAGAAGGGCAGTCTGTACTTGCTTCAAAAAAAGTACATTGAATATTTAATGGAAGTGCCGCCTGCGCCATCATTCGACCCAATTGACCGCCACCAAAAATACCGATGGTTTTATCCATAAGATTTCTCTCGAATTAAGCTTGACCAGGAATATTTTTACTCGCAACTTTCTCAGTTTGCGCTAAACGAAAATCGGCTACATTCTTTGCAATATCTGGGCGAGTTAAACCTAAAATTTGTGCCGCCATAATCGCAGCATTGGTCGCACCTGCAGGACCAATTGCCAATGTACCGACAGCAATACCTGCTGGCATTTGTACAATGGAAAGCAATGAATCAACACCATTCAAGATCGAAGATTTAACCGGCACACCTAGAACAGGAAGATCAGTCTTCGCTGCGCACATACCCGGTAAATGCGCTGCACCACCAGCACCCGCAATAATCACTTGGATACCACGATCACGAGCTTGCTCAGCATATTCAAACAAACGATCTGGCGTACGGTGTGCTGACACAACTTCCGCTTCAAAGGGTACACCAAGCTGATTCAACATATTGGCAGTGTGTTCGAGTGTCGCCCAGTCTGACTGAGAGCCCATGATAATTCCAACGAGAGGAGTGTCTTGTGAAGCGGCCGCATTCATTGCAATGTTTCCAGAGATTAAAGTAAGAGAGATAAATCTCGACGAGAGCCAAGCTTTAATAAGAACTCACTATTATAGACTGAAAATGAATAGGTCTAAAGTTAAGCTGATAAAATAAGGATTAAAAATATATACTTGTTAATAGACATAAAAATGAATTTTATGATTGGTCATTGTTCTGCCTCATCCACCTTAAACATCTGGCTCATTCAAGATAAATTGAAATTGAATTTGGATTAAACTGAACTAAGCCATTCAAATTAAAAAATAAAAAGGAGAATATAGAATGTGGTTTAAACTGAAATTATGGTGGAATAACCCTGCAGAAAATTTATGGTTTACACCAGCACTTGGAGCTTTATTAGCGATTTTTTTCTCTTTATTTGCAACTGCAAGTCGTTATTTTATTCCATCACACGCGGTTCCAAATATCAGTATTGAAACACTAAGTAGCCTACTGGATATCATTGCTTCGAGTATGCTGGCGGTCACTACATTTTCACTTTCGATTATGGTTGCCGCATTTGCTTCAGCTTCATCGAGTGGTACGCCACGTGCTTATAAGCTGATGATGAATGATGATAATACTCGTCTCGCAATTACCAGTTTTATTTCCGCATTTATCTATGCCGTCATCGCAAAAATCGCTTTAGGTTTACAATATTATGGCGTTTCGGGTCGATTTGTCTTATTCGTAAGTACCATTTTGGTTCTCATTTATTTGATTGTGACATTAATTCGCTGGGTACAAACATTGTCTCAGCTTGGCACATTAACCAATGCTATTTCTAAAATTGAAACAGCAGCATCTCAAGCTTTAAGTACATTCCGTACACACCCCAACTTTGGCGCTTCTGGACAAAAACCATTGGGCGAAAGCCAACTCAAAATACACCCAAAACAGACAGGTTATTTTACTCATTTTGATATTGAGTCCTTAAATCTTCTTGCTCAAACTCACAATGCACATATTCATCTTGCTTTTCTTCCTGGGAAATTTGTAGACCCATCACTGGTTCTGATTGAAGTCTTTGCAGAAAATCTAATAGATGATGAAGAATTAAAAAATTTAGAACAACAAATTCATGAATACGTGATTATCGAAATGAACCGTAGCTTTTTACAAGACCCAAGATTTGGTTTATTGGTCATGAGTGAGGTTGGACAAAAAGCGATGTCAGCTGCAATTAATGATGTGGGTTCAGCAATTAGTGCGATCAATGCCTTAACTCGGATTATTATTGATAGTCAGCCAGATCCAGAACAGAAAACTTTTAATTTCTCGAATATCAGTGTCGATATGTTTGATATTCGTGAGTATATTAACAGTAGCTTTGCACCTATGGCACGGGACTGTATAAGTAATATCGAATTAAATCAAAGAATAATTAAATGCTTATCCATGATTGAAAAAAATGTATCTGAACCAGAACTACGGGAAGCTGCTCATGAAATGGCACATGAAATCTTGGCACGCTGCTTAAAGCATTTTGAATTTGAGCCTGATCGTCAAAGATTAGTTCGGGAATATGAAAATAACTTTAGTTAATCTTTAACCTTATGAATCATGGTGTTCTAAATACAAAATACACACAACCACATAAGCAAAGTGCAGCCCATACATAATCCAATTTGAAAGGCTGTTTAAACATGAAAATCATGAAAGGAACAAATACCAATAGCGTAACGACTTCCTGAGTGATTTTCATTTGTCCCACAGCCCAGCCATTTTGAGCCAGCATCTTGGTTGCAGGAATCATCAAACTGTATTCGAATAATGCAATGATCCAACTAAATAGAATGGCTTGCCATAAAGGGGCATCATGCGGCAAAAATTTTAAATGACCATACCACGCCAAAGTCATAAAGCAATTTGCTAAAATCAGAAGCAATAAAGGTAAATAAATCATTTAAATCTCAAGTTAAATCGTCCGCGTTATTCTACGATTAAATCATTTCGTTTCATCATACTAGATTAAAAATATTCATATATTTTAGTTCATAAATTTAAAAATTTATTTCTGCAAAATTTTACGGAAGGCCTTCTAATAATCACTATCTTTTCACCAAGAGCCTTGTTATCGTTGACATCAAATCAAATAACACATGACAAAAGCACCAAAAAGATGTTTGTGTCGAAAAGAGTAGTGGAGTAAATCATCATGCATCTGCATATTTTGGGAATCTGTGGCACCTTTATGGGATCTTTAGCACTGTTAGCTCGAGATCTAGGGCACACAGTGACAGGCTCGGACCAAAATGTGTATCCACCTATGTCGACACAACTCGAAAATGCGGGTATTACCTTAATGCAAGGTTATGACCGTAGTCATTTGCAACCACACCCAGATTTAGTGATCGTTGGTAATGCCATGAAACGTGGAATTGATGCCGTTGAATACATGCTAAATCAGGGGTTACCCTATATCTCTGGACCACAGTTTCTTGCCGAGCATGTGTTACAAGGTAAACATGTATTAGGGGTTGCTGGTACGCACGGAAAAACAACCACTACCACGATGTTAGCTTGGGTATTAGATCAAGCGGGCTTAGAACCGGGCTTTTTAATTGGTGGTGTACCACTTGGATTTAAAGAAAGTGCTCGTCTAGGCGGAGGTCAATATTTCTGTGTAGAAGCAGATGAATACGACTCTGCCTTCTTTGATAAACGATCTAAATTTGTTCATTACCATCCAAAGACAGCTATTCTAAATAATCTTGAATTTGATCATGCAGATATCTTTGATGATCTCGCTGCCATTCAAAAACAATTTCATCATTTGGTTCGTACTATTCCAAGTGAAGGCCGTATCATCGCACCAATCACTGAATCAAATATTGATGAAGTTTTGGCACAAGGCTGTTGGACACCGATCGTCCGTACATCGCTTGAATCTCATGATCAAGCAACTATCTCTGCAAACCAACTTTCTGCAGATGGTACTCACTTCCAAGTCTTAAAAGACGGCGAAGTAAAAGGTACAGTCCAATGGTCGATGACAGGTCAACACTCCGTTGCAAATGCTTTAGCAACCATTGCGGCTGCAGAGCATGTAGGTGTTTCCATTGAAACTGCATGCGAAGCATTATCGAATTTTGGTGGTGTAAAACGCCGTATGGAGCTCCTCGATACCATTCGAGGTATTGAAGTTTTCGATGATTTTGCTCATCACCCAACAGCAATTGACACAACACTGGATGGTGCTCGTAAACGACTAGGCGAACGTAAACTATGGGCGATTATTGAGCCTCGCTCAAATACGATGCGAATGGGAAGCCACAAAGATGGTTTAGCATATTCTGCTCGATTGGCAGATGAGGTGATTTGGTATCAACCTGAGGGTTTAGATTGGGATTTACAACCTGTTGTTGAAGCTGCTCCGAATAAAGCTGTGGTAGCGCGTACTTTAGAAGAGATCATTCAAACTGTCGTGAATGATGCAGGCGAGGGGGATGCCGTTGTGATCATGTCAAATGGTGGTTTTGGTGGTTTGCATCAAAAACTCATTCAAGCACTCAAAGCAAAAGAATAAATAAAAAAGCCCGCTCTGCGGGCTTTTTTATATTTAAGCGATAACGTCATGATACTCATTATGAAAACGCTTAAACATGACAACCACATAAGAGCAAGTTGGAACAATTTTTAATTTTTCTGTACGAGCAAATTCTACAAGTCGATCTAACAATAACTTTGCAGTTCCTTGTCCACGTAAACGATCATCGACCCAAGTATGATCCGCTATAATGATCTGTGGAGTTTGGTAACGATAGCTGATTTCTGCAATTCTTGATTGATCTGCGTCCGTGAGATAAAACTCACCGCCTTTCACACTATCGATATGTTCAAACTGCATATGACCGCTCACTATATGATTTTATTTAAACAGAACATCGTGGATTGCTTCATCTTTGTTGAAAACAGATTTAGCAAATGGACAAAGCGGTAAGATTTTAACATTCTTTAGACGAGCTAATTCCACCGCACGGTCAACAAGTTGACGTCCCACGTTTTGCCCTCTTAATGAATCATCAACCCAAGTATGATCAATAATAAATTTATCTTCACCTGCCCATGAATAAGTCATTTCAGCTAAATGATGGCCATCTTCACCAATAAAAAACTCACCTTTTGATCCATTTTCTTGATGTTTAATTTCTAACATTATCATTATCCTATCATTCGTTATTAAATATAGATTAGAACGACATATTTACATAACACTATGAAAAAATGGGACAAACTTGTCTATCAATTACAAATTCAAAACTTTAATTTATTTTAAAAAAAGAAATATTATAAAAAACAAAAATATATATTGTCAGTCACAATAGTTAAATGTTATTTTTTTACCATATAAATGTATTATTATTGTTAAAAAATTAATGAGTAAATGAGTATGGATATCTATTTAATATCAATTGCAGTATTGATCATCATTGCAATGATCTTATTAATTTCAATTTTTAAAGACAAATTTAATAACCCATTTAAATAATTTGCACACAACTTATAAGTGTGTCATCCTTCGTGCACTCGAAATCAAATAAAATGATTTCAACGTAATTTATTATCAAATTTGAACAAGGGGAGTAGCCTCCTCCAACAGTACTTAAATACTGTGTCAGAATATCGTCATTACACTTTGAAAAAAGTCGGTATCTGAGCATCATTTCGATTATCTAAAAAATGCATAATCAAAATGGTGTAGGCAAGACCTTGATCATGTTGTTTCAGAATTATTATCTGGCAACTGATCGAGGTTTTTTTATGCCAAAATCAATTGCCAGTATTGGAGATTACTATGGAAACCATAGGCAATATTTGGCTGTATGTCATTTTTTTTGGCATCGTCACGATTATGCTCTTAATTGACTTTCTAGGTTTTAAACAAAAAGAAGGTCAAGAAGTTAAAGTTAAAACTGCTGCTTATTGGAGTATTGCATGGGTCACTGTCGCAACACTTTTTGGTGGTGGACTATGGCTATATCTAGAAAATACCGCTGGTATAAACGTAGCCAATACGAAAGTTATGGAATATTTTGCCGGCTATTTACTGGAAAAGTCACTCGCAATTGATAACGTCTTTGTGTGGTTAATGATTTTTGCTGCATTCGCTATACCTCCTGCACTTCAACGTCAATTACTCCTTTATGGCGTATTGGGCGCTATTATTCTCAGAACAATTTTTATTTTTATCGGTGCGTGGTTCGTTCAGGAATTTTCGTGGATCCTCTATATCTTCGGTGCTTTCCTTGTATACACTGGATTTAAATTCCTTAAAGGACAAGAGGATGATCCAAATATTGAAGATATGGCCATTCTGAAATGGCTACGTAAACACATGCGAATTACTCCACAGTTGGAAGGAAATAAGTTTTTCGTAAGGCAAAATGGCGTTCTATGGGCAACCCCATTATTTTTAGTGCTAATTTTAGTCGAGGCATCTGATGTTATTTTTGCAGTCGATTCTATTCCAGCGATTTTTGCGGTCACCACAGATCCTTTTATCGTCCTTACAGCTAACTTGATGGCTATCCTCGGTCTACGGGCTATGTTTTTCTTACTGTCTGGAGCCGCTTCAAAAATGCATTATTTGCCTTATGGACTTGGGGCTATTTTAATTTTTATCGGTTTCAAAATGCTTATGCTTGACGTATTCCATATGCCAATTTGGATCTCATTAAGTTTTATCGTGATTGCCCTTTCAATTACAGCATGGCTTTCAATTCGTTATAGTAAAAAACATCATCAAACGACCTTATAAGGTCAAACTTTGTTGGATTCAATAAAGCCTTCATCTGAAGGCTTTATTTATATCATTAGATGAGCCATCTAATTCACAATGCTTAACTTAGGCCATCGTTCCAAAAAACATTTTGACTTAACCCTATGTTCAAAGACTCCACGTGAAACCAAACGATTATTCCACCTTAATTTTAAAGTAAATAAATCTTCAAGCCCCAAAGGGGCGAGGATTTCAATATGATTATTCTCCATTAATTTGATAGCGATTGCGGTTGCCGTTTCTGGCCAAAAACTCATAGCATGATGTACTGAAGTATATGGATCAATTTGAGCACCTTCATCAGTTCTGTACCAATGATGTACCAGAGCTTGATTTGTAATGTCCCAATGAATATTAGGATATCTATGTTGAAGTGCACCTTTTAAATAATTTCGTCTCTCATCCATTTTTTCTGAAGGATCAAAATAAATGACATCAATTTCAGTTTCAAAAATGGAATAATTTTGATTATGTAAATAAGACCAGATCCAATTTCGAATCAAGCCCGCACTAAAATAGGCCGCACTATCAATCTGCCGTAAACACTGTAAAAGTTCATAGATATCTGCATTAGATCGTATTAAATGGCTTAACTTCTCATATAAGTCCATGGGTGAATTCACTTTATATATTTTGATTAGAATTTAATATTTCCACTCAGCTCTCCAATTTTAAATGTTAAGAGACGGTTGGCAAAGATATTGCATCATCTCCAAAGAAAAAAGCTCAGTAAATTTAGCGCAGCTCTTCGGAGCTCTTTTTTTAGGAAATGACGATGAATATGATTCCCGCATTAAATCCACTCAGTGCACCTTGCCAATGTAGTTTCGACTTACAAGATTGGGAAATTCTCGCGCAATATTGGTATCCAGTGGCTCGTATTCAAGATGTTTCAACCACACCACATCAGGTCACTTTACTTGATGTAAAAATGGCGATTTACCAAACTGACAATGGGGAAATTCGATTAGTGCGTGATATCTGCCCTCATCGTGGTGTACCTCTAAGTAAAGGATGGGTAGAGGGTGAAGAAATTATTTGCCGATATCACGGTCTAAGATTCGACCTTGCAGGGAAGTGTACAAAAATTCCTGCTCAACCTGATTTAACTAAGATATCTGACCGTTTTAGTTTAACCCAGTTTCCAGTAATTTTGAGATATGGACTGGTCTGGACTAGCTTGCATGGACGTGATTTTCAACACAATAATATTCCTCAACTTGACACTTGGGATCATCCTGATCATCAGTCTATTTTACCTCCATATGTTGATATTGCAGGCTCAGCAGGTCGTCAACTCGAAGGATTCATTGATGTAGCTCACTTTGCATGGGTGCATCACGAAGCTTTTGCAGATCGAAACAACCCAGTTGTACCGAAATACCATACTGAGAGAACAGACTATGGTTTAAAAACAATTTATATTAGTGGTGTCAGTAATTACCCTCATACTTTGAAACACCTAGAACCAGAAGGTTTTGAATGGAAAAGGACTTTTGATATTTACCCACCATTTTCAGCAATATTAACTGTAGATTTTCCAGACAATGGGATTTTAAAAATCTTGAATGCGTGTTGTCCTGTATCTGTCAATCAAACCAGATTATTTGTTCCTTTGACGCGTAATTTTGATCAGACTGGAGATTTACAAGCAGTCTATGATTTTAATGCCCAAATTTTTGCCGAAGACCAAGACATCGTAGAATCGCAAAAACCTGAAGAGTTACCACTTGATTTAATGATGGAAGCGCATTTTGAGGCTGATCGATCTTCGACTACTTATCGTCGTATTCTCGCAGAATGGGGGCTCAGCAAACGATATACAGTTTAATTAAGATAGATCAGTTACAATCAATCGAAAAAATTAAAAGTGTAGGTTTTAAATGTCTTCTGTAGTTGCATCGACGGCGATTCGCGGTCGCTTCCTAGATATTCAGAATACGGTTGCCCAAGCGCGTGAAATTCACGACCAAGTGCGTTACGTAGAAGATGGTTTATTGATTACTCAAGCGGGTAAAATTCAATGGTTTGGTCGTTGGGAAGATGCGCAACAACAGCTCCGTCAGCTTGAATCCTCTATCGAAGTTGAGCATTACCCAGATCAACTGATTGTTCCTGGTTTTATCGATACGCATATTCACTTTCCTCAAACTGAAATGGTAGGTGCGTATGGCGAACAATTACTCGAATGGCTGAACACTTATACCTTTCCTACAGAAATCCAATTTCAAGACAAAGCTTATGCAGACCAAATTGCACACTTTTTTGTCAATGAGCTGCTGAAAAATGGCACAACGACTGCATTGGTTTTTTGTACAGTTCATAAAGAATCTGTTGATGCACTATTTGAAGCGGCAGAACAATACCAGATGCGTTTGATTGCAGGCAAAGTATTGATGGATCGTCATGCACCTGAAACACTGATAGACACCGCTGAAAATGCTTATACAGATAGCAAAGAATTGATTGAGAAATGGCATGGTAAAGGTCGAAACCTTTATGCCATTACGCCTCGCTTTGCGCCTACCTCTACACCAGAACAATTAAAAAGAGCAGGGCAGTTAAAAACTGAATATCCTGATGTATATATTCATACTCATTTGAGTGAAAACACCAATGAAATCGCTTGGGTGAAAGAGCTTTTTCCTGAGCAAAATGGCTATTTAGATGTGTATCACCACTATGGATTAACAGGCAATAAATCTGTTTTCGCTCACTGCGTTCATTTAGAAGAGCATGAATGGGATTGTATGCATCAAACAAACTCTGCAATCGCCTTCTGCCCGACTTCAAACCTCTTTCTAGGAAGTGGATTGTTTCCATTGAAAAAAACCTGGGATAAACAAGTCAAAGTCGGTCTTGGCACTGACATCGGTGCGGGGACTTCATTTAATCAGCTTCAAACGTTGAATGAAGCCTATAAAGTTCAACAACTCCAAGGCGACAAATTATCTGCATTTGAATCGCTTTATCATGCGACCCTAGGTGGAGCAAAAGCATTAGCGCTCGAGGATAAACTTGGTAACTTTAATATTGGAAAAGAAGCGGATTTTGTTGTATTAAATTTGAATGCCACTGCATTACAAACATTAAGACAACAACGCGCTAAAAATATTGAAGATGCACTTTTCGCATTGTTTACCATGGGTGATGATCGAAATATTGAGGCGACTTATATTTATGGACAAAAAGCATATCAACAATCAGCATCCTAATGCTCAGACTCAACCACAACACCCAATTAAAAAATATGTGTTGATTGGTGCTGTATTCTTAGTTTGTGCTGTCGTACTAAAACGCGATGCGCATTAATAAACCATTAGTTTACATTTCGTTTTTTTAAAAAGGGTGCAACATTCTGGGATATGTTTTAAAATCGAAGCATATTTCAGGTGTTGCAGGTCAACACCTTTTTTAATTTTAGAATTGTTGTTTTAGGTATCTACCCATGACCATTGACATGAAAGTGTTGATTTCCGCTGAAGAAATTCAAGCGAAAGTTAATGAACTTGGTAATCAAATTAATGCTCACTATGCAAATAGTGATCGAGAATTGGTTCTTGTAGGCTTACTTCGCGGTTCAGTGATTTTCATGGCAGACCTATGCCGCACCATTGAAAAACCACACGAACTCGACTTTATGACAGTTTCAAGTTACGGCAGTGGAACGACTTCTAGTCGTGATGTTAGAATTCTAAAAGACCTTGATGGTGAAATTCGTGGTAAAGATGTTCTTGTCGTAGAGGACATCATCGATTCAGGCAATACGCTGAGTAAAGTGGTAGAAATCCTTGAAACTCGTGAGCCAAACTCTATCAAACTTTGCACGCTGATCAGTAAGCCTTCTCGAAGAGAAATCGACTTGGAAGTAGAGTTTCTAGGATTTGAAGTTGAAGATAAATTTATCGTAGGTTATGGACTAGATTACGATCAAAAATACCGTCATATTCCATTCATTGGTGAAATCGGTCTGTAATGTTTTTTTAAGAAAGTGGCATATGCCACTTTTTTTATAAACAACAAAATAACAACAACATGTAGCGTGATTCTTCTTTTCAAACATCAATACATAATCAACTATATTTGAGCGACACAATAAAAATTCATGATAAAAAGGAGAACAAGTATGTTTTCACTTATTGGAGCTATTCTTATCGGTTTTATAGCAGGTTTAATTGCTCGCGCAATTCATCCTGGTGACGATAAAGCAGGCTTCATCGTCACGACGTTATTAGGTATTGCTGGTTCATTACTTGCTACATATGGTGGACGCCTTCTTAATATTTATCCCGAAGGTTCATCGGCAGGTTTTATTGCTTCAGTCATAGGTGCAATTATCGTTCTGTTTATTTATAACCTCGTTACAAAAAAATCTTAATCAAAAAAAGCACCTTGTTAAGGTGCTTTTTTTCATTTCTATGAACTAGATTTTATAAGTTCAGCTCTTTCCAAATTTTTTCAATTTCTGAAGCTGGATAAGCGCCTGTTACCTTAAATCCATTTTCAAAAATAATTGCTGGCGTTCCTTGAACACCTAGACGACGTCCAAGTTCCAAATTTCGTTCAATAGGGTTTGAACAATCAGCTTGGGCTGTTGGTTGTTGATTCTTTTGTAAAAGGGCATTCCATGCAAACTCACGGTTTGCGGAGCACCAAACTTGTTTAGAGGGCTGGATCGATTGAGATTTAATTGGATACATAAACGTATAAATTGTCACATCTTTTAACTGGCTTAAATTATTTTCAAGCGTCTTACAATATGGGCAATTTGGGTCAGAAAAGATCGCGAGCTGACGCTTACCATTCCCCCTTACAGTCTTAATGGCATCTTGAAGTGGAAGTTGTTTAAAGTCTACTGAATTATGTTTCAGCACCAAATCACGTGTTAGATTTTTTTGATCTTCGATACGAATCATTGATCCAAAGAATAAATGCTTAGCTTCTTCATCAATATAAATAATCTGATTGTCTAAAGATCCGCTATAGAAACCTTTCATGTCAGTTTTTTGTAAATTTTGAATATTCAATTTTGGATGTTGCGTTTTAATTTTCTGCTGAAGCAATTCAATATTCGCAAAGCTAGAACTTGTAGACAGTGCAAGTAAAGCACTGATTAAAAATTTTTTATACATAAGTTGAGCATATGTTTGATGGATATTATTGCTTATTCTAATCTTCTACTTTCTACAAAGATCAGTTTTTATGTAATTTTAAACCTCAAAAATTGTTTCACGTGAAACCAAATATGACAGTTGAATTTTAACTGATTGAAGATAATTGACTCATGCTTAACAGTCGACATAGACTAATGAATCATCGTATCAGCACTGCTGTTCTATAAGACAAATAATGAATGAAAACCAATCGTGGCGAGATTTTATTCTCGTAAGTATCGCACTCTGTATCGGCACCATTGGAACAGCGCTTGCTAGCCCACTTTATCCAATTTACCAAGAATTATGGGGGTTAAACCCGAGCGATATCACCTTTATTTTCGTTTCCTACATGCTAGGGTGCCTGACCACTTTACTGTTTTTGGGCAGAACCAGTAATACCATTGGTTATGTAAAAACTATGCAACTTGGGCTTATTTTTATCACCATTGGCTTGTTAATGTCTATCTTTTCGAGCGATGTCATGTCTCTCTCATGGGGAAGATTTATCATTGGTATTGCATCTGGATTGATGACGACATCTGCTCTTATTGGGCTTATTCAAACTGTTCCAACTTCCCACAAACAAATTGCACCACAATTAAGCTCAATCATTACTGCTGTTGGATTTGGTTTAGGTCCTTTATTTGGGGGATTCTTTGCTGAATTTTTTGCATATCCTTTGGTAATACCTTATGTACCCATTGTGATAGGTTCAATATTTTGCTTCTTTAGTCTACTTACACTCAAACCTATACCTTTTGATGTGCAAAAATTTAATTTTGCTCCCAAATTATTAACACCACAATCACATGATCGCACTCAATTTTTTATACTGAGCTTGACTGCATTTGCTGTTTTTGCAGGATTTAGTTTATACGCCTCACTATCTCCTTCATTTGTTAAAGACATTTTGCCTTGGCACGGTCCACTGATTAGTGGTTCTGCCATTACTGTCATTTTACTGATTTCAGCTGCGACACAATTTTTTTCAAGATCAATCAAACCGCAATCCAGCCTATTACTCGGTATCATGACTTGCTTCATTAGTGTGATCGCTTTATTCCTCTGTATGGAGTTTAAAATCAGCTGGTTATTCTTCCTAAGCGATGGTCTGTTTGGGATTGGACATGGCTTAGCTTTACTTGGGGCTTTCGGGCTTATTCATCACATGACCACACCTCACAATCGAGCCGCCGTCATGTCTACTTATCTCTTTATCGGCTATCTCGGAACAATTCTACCCATCCTAGCAGTAGGATATTTAGCTGACCATTTTGGGCTTACAAATGCAGTGATTTGGTTCTGTATTGCAATTTCAATTTTATTGATTGTTTTATTCATAAAGCAGATGAGGGTTAAGTCAAGCAAGTTACCTTTAGCCAATTAACAAAAAAGCCCATTACTGGGCTTTTTAAACCACAGATAAAAACTCGTTTACTTCCCGATACAGAAAGAGCCAAAGATTTTTCCGAGTAAATCATCCGCACTAAAATCACCAGTAATTTCACCTAATGCATTCTGTGCGAGACGTAACGATTCTGCGACAAGCTCGCCTGCATGGTAAACAACAAGTTGTTCACGAGCTTCCGCAAGATAAGATTGAGTGCGCTTCATTGCGTCTAGGTGGCGTGTTCTTGCAATAAAGGTATCTTCTTCAGGCTGAAAGCCTGCATGTGCTGTAATCGCATCTACAAGCGATTGAACACCCATTTCTTGCTTGGCTGAGACCGTAATGTGTCTAAAGCCTTGGAGATCAGCAACTTTAGCTTCACTATCTACTAAATCACATTTGTTAGCGATTAAAATTAAGCGTTTAGGATCGATATAATTAGCAAAGTAGGTATCTGCCAAATGCATCGGATCTTCACCTTGACTCAAATCGTAAACCAAGAGTAGGAGATCAGCATTTTCTATTTCTTTAATCGCTCGACGAATACCTTCTTTCTCAACAATATCTCCCGTTTCACGCAGACCTGCGGTATCCGTCAGGGTAATTGGCAAACCATTTAGGCTTATTTTCTCGTGTAGTACATCACGCGTTGTACCTGCAATATCCGTTACAATCGCACGTTCAACACCAGCCAATGCATTTAATAAACTCGATTTACCTGCATTGGGTTTCCCTGCAATCACCACTTGTAAACCTTCACGCAGAAGTTGACCTTGGCGTGCTGATTGTTGTACTGCACCCACTGATGCTTGCACATCTTCCAATAACGCTAAAATTTTTCCATCTGCAAGAAAATCAATTTCCTCTTCCGGAAAATCAATCGCCGCCTCAACATGCAATCGTAAGTGAATGAGTTTTTCTAATACCGTATTTACTTTGGACGAAAATGCACCTTGTAATGATCGTACTGCAGAACGAGCAGCTGCTTGTGAAGTAGCATCGATTAAATCAGCAATTGCTTCGGCTTGGACTAAATCCATTTTTCCATTTTCAAAAGCGCGCATTGAAAACTCACCCGCTTTTGCTGCAATTGCGCCTAGCTCTAACAGTCGGCCCAATAATGTATTTTGAATCACTGGTCCACCATGACCTTGCAACTCAACTACATCTTCACCCGTAAAAGAATTCGGATTTGGAAAACAAATGACCAAACCCTCATCCATGACTTGCCCATTCGCATCAAGAAATTGACGAAATGCAGCATAACGAGCAGGACCGAGTGCCTTACCAGTTAAAGCCTCTGCTATGGCATATGCCTTAGGACCAGACAGTCGAATTACACCTACACCTCCACGACCTGGCGGTGTTGCAATCGCAGCAATAGTGGTTTGATGTTGTAGGTTCGTCATTGAAATGATCTCAAAGCAAGGCAAAAAAAATCCGCCTAAGGATATCACCTTAAGCGGATCGATTCAGCTACTAACAAAACTTAGTTCATAGATGCTGTATCTTCTTTTGCTAAGCGAGCTTTCTCAACACTCTTATTGATCAGACCTTGCTGAAGAATCGTGATCAAGTTGTTGACAATCCAGTAAAGCACAAGACCAGCAGGGAAGAACAATAAGAACACCGTGAAAATAATCGGCATAAACTTAAAGACTTTTGCTTGCATTGGATCTGTCGGCTGTGGGTTCAACATTTGTTGAACATACATCGTCACACCCATCAACAATGGTAGGATAAACCATGGGTCCATTGCAGATAAATCTTGAATCCAACCTAACCAAGGAGCGTGGCGTAACTCAACAGACTCCATGAGCACCCAATACAAAGCCAAGAAAATTGGCATTTGAAGAAGTAAAGGTAAACAACCAGATAATGGATTGACTTGTTCACGCTTATAAAGTGCCATCATTTCTTGTGAGAAACGCATACGGTCTTCACCAAACTCTTCTTTCATGCGTTGCATTTCTGGTGCAATCACACGCATTTTCGCCATAGAGCGATAGCTCTTAGATGAAAGAGGCCAAAGAATAAGTTTCACAAGAATTGTCAACAGAATAATTGACCAACCCCAGTTTCCAACAATGCCATGGAAGAATTGCAAACCTAAGAATAGCAATTTCGCAATTGGCCATAACCAACCATAATCAACCGTTTGATTTAAACCAGTTGCCAAGTCTTTTAATTCAGATTGAATTTTTGGACCTGAGTAGAATGTTGCATCAACAGTCATTGTTTTGCCAGCTGGCACATTAATGGTAGGCGAAGTAAAGCCAATGATATTCATACCATCAGCAGATTTACGTGACTCCATTTTTGCAGGATACGGCTGGTTACCAAAGTTACCAGGTACCCAAGCACTTACAAAGTAATGCTGAACCATTGCAACCCAACCACCTTGAGCCTCAACACTTAACTTTTCTTCATTAAAATTATCAAATTTTAATTTGTTATAGTGCTCATCAGGTGTACCCCAAGCACCACCTAAATAAGTGCCCAGTGTAAAGATTCCTTGATCAGTTTTACCTGGATCTTCAGAGTTATCACGTTTGATTTGACCAAACATTTGACCTTGCCAGTTTTGCTGACTACGGTTAATCACTTGGTAACTTACGTTAACTGGATATGCACCTTCTTGGAAAGTGAACGTTTTGATGATTTCAACACCATCAGCCGTTTTTAATACCATTGGTACTTTTAACACTTTCTCAGCTTCACCATCTTTATTGGTGGTTGCTTGAGCATCAGCTAAAGTATAAGTCGACTTTTCAAACTCAAATGTTGGACGTCCACTACGGCTACTGTCAGGTCCATTTAAACCAATTAAACCTGATTGAGCGACATAAGTACGTTTCTCATCATTTTCAAGCATAACGAACGGTTGTTCGCTATTTTTACTTTTATCATGATTGAGTAGTTCAACACGGACAATGTCACCACCTTTAGGGTTAATCCAAAGATGATATAAATCAGTTTGAACAGCAACTAATTGTTGATTTGCTGTTGCAGGTGTAGTTGTGTCTTGTTGTTCAGCTGCAATATTTGCTTGCGGAATATCAGTTAAACCCGCTGTCGTTTGGCTCGTTGGCAGATCAGCAGAAACATCTTGGGCAACGACGGCAGCAGGTGCTGTCGCAGCAGTTGTTTCAGTTTGACCATAGTCTTTTTGCCAAGCAAGAATAAGCAAATATGCGGTGACAAACATGGCCCCGAGAATTGCAAACCTGGCCCATTGTTGCATATCGATTACCCCAATTGGTTAGAGTGATTTTTGGTTCAATAAACGCTCACGCAAGGGTACAGTAACGTGAGTCATTTGAGAATCTATTTGCTGAAATGAAATAAAACGAATTGCTTTTTTGGGAACAGGATCATATCCACTTCCACCCCACGGATGGCAACGACAAATCCGTCGCGTTGCATACCAGACACCTTTAATCGGGCCATGTATATGAATAGCTTCTAACGAGTATTGAGAACAAGTTGGGAAATAACGGCAACGAGGTCCAAGGAGCGGACTAATCGCAATTTGATAGAAACGAATCAACCAATGCAATATACGGACCATTGGCCACCTCTAACTTTGAGGAGAGGGAACTGATATTTTATGATGTTTTTTTACAAGACGCTGTAGCTTCTGCCATGCAAATTGTAATTGCTTATGCAATTCAGCATTCGGAATCGACTCAATACCTACCTTAGGCATGACCACAATATCCAATAAATCTATATCTTGCTGATTTAAGCGAAAACTTTCGCGAGCAATACGTTTTATTCGATTTCTTTCATGTGCACGGCGCACTTTCTTTTTAGCAACAACAATACCTAAACGGCTTTTAGGCTGTTTAGTTGGTGTAGCTAAAAATAAGAAATGGGGTTGATGCACTTTAAAAAGCGCACCATCAAATACACCTTTGTAATCTGCAGCACAGCGGATTCTCACCTCTGGACTGAAACTATAAAGTGTCATAACACCCAAATCGTCGATAAACTAAACTGGTATTAAACAGTTAAGCTGTGACGACCTTTTGCACGACGACGAGCTAATACTTGACGGCCAGCTTTAGTCGCCATACGAGCACGGAAACCATGAACGCGTTTACGCTTTAATTCAGATGGTTGGAAAGTACGTTTCATATCGAAACTCCAAAGTTGGTGTTCTATAAAGGTTCGCGATTGTATTGTGCATTGTTTGTTCTGTCAATATTAAACAGTATTGTGTAACACTTTTGATGAAAGTTGCTTGACTCTGAGAAAGATACAAATTTGTTAAATAATCTATTTATACACAAAATAAATATATGTTTTTATTATAGTATTTGAGTTAACCACAGAAATATCCATAAACTTATACACAAGATGAAATTCAATTATGGCTGATTTTTAAATTTGAATTTAAATTTAAACACAAGGAGTGATTGTCCACAGAAAACAGAATCTTATTAAATAAATTCAAATTTATAAATTTAAATTTATTATTATTAGGGTTGTAATTTTCTATGGATAAGGCATTATTTTTTTTAAAATATATATACTTAGGTTGTTGATAACTATGTTTCCATATTTTTTATAGATTGTGGATAAGTTATTGTTTTTATTTATCCACAGTTTGTGGAAAACCTTATCCACACCCTGTTTTAAATTTAAATTTAGACTTTTAAATTTGATTATTTGTGGTTAAAGTTCAAAATTACTCATGACATATGTGGATAACTTGGGTATGATTGCCTCCCCAATCTCATGGGGTTGTTTTTAAATTTAAATGGAATGAGGGGTTTCACATGCTGTGGACAGACTGCTTAAATCGCTTGCGACAAGAGCTCTCAGATAATGTCTTTGCAATGTGGATACGTCCATTGGTTGCCGAAGAGGTAGATGGTGTTTTAAAGCTTTATGCACCTAATCCTTACTGGACACGCTATATTCAAGAACATCATTTAGAATTAATTAGCATTCTTGCAGAACAAATGTCTGAAGGACGTGTTTGTAAAGTTGAAATTTTAGTCGACTCACGACCAGGCGCGATTTTATCTGCTTCAGAGCAACCAGCGACAACAACTGCAGCGCTTGAGTCTTCAGCAGCAGCACCTGTAGTCAGAGCAAAAAAAGAAAGCAATGAGCAGCAAAATGCAAAAACATCAAAAAAACGATTATTAAATCCTCTGTTTAATTTTGCATTGTTCGTCGAAGGGCGTTCAAATCAGATGGCGGCAGAAACCTGCCGTAAAGTGTTAACTCAGTTAGGCGAACCTCAACATAACCCGTTATTTTTATACGGTCCGACCGGTTTAGGTAAAACACATTTGATGCAAGCAGTGGGTAATGCTTTATTACAAGCTAAACCAAATGCTCGTGTGATGTACATGACTGCTGAAAGTTTTGTTCAGGATTTTGTGAGCTCACTTCAACAAGGTAAAGTCGAAGAATTTAAAAAGAATTGCCGTTCACTAGATCTACTTTTAGTTGATGATATCCATTTACTTGCAGGTAAAGAAGCCAGCTTGGTTGAGTTTTTTTACACGTTTAATGCCTTATTAGATGAATCTAAACAAATTATTTTAACCTCAGATCGCTATCCTAAAGAGTTGACCGAGTTAGATCCTCGTTTGGTATCTCGCTTTTCATGGGGATTATCGGTAGGGGTAGAACCGCCTGATATTGAAACTCGAATTGAGATTTTACTTAAAAAAGCTGAAAGTAATGGTATCGATTTGCCTCGTAACTGTGCGCTCTTTATTGCACAGCAGGTTGTGGCAAACGTACGTGAACTTGAAGGTGCATTAAATAAAGTCGTCGCGATTTCTCGTTTTAAAGGGACACCAATCGACTTAGATGTGGTGCGTGAATCACTGAAAGATGTTCTTGCGATTCGTGCTCGTACGATTAGCACCGAAAATATTCAGCGTGTAGTCAGTGAATATTTTCGTATTCCATTGAAAGAGCTGGTTGGACCTAAACGAACTCGTATTTATGCTCGACCACGTCAGTTAGCAATGGGGCTTGCGCGTGAATTAACGGGCGACAGTTTTCCTGAAATTGGCATGGCATTTGGTGGTCGTGATCACAGTACAGTCATGCATGCCTGTGAAAAAGTGCAGAGTTTGTGTGCTGAAGATCCTATCTTTAATGAAGATTACAAAAATTTAATGCGCTTATTACAAAGCTAAATCTGTTTAAATTCTATTCTTGCAATGCGGCATATTCTGCCGCATAGTACATGATTAAAGTGTTTTAGTCTGTCGTCGATATACTGTTTTAGAGGAAATCCATCGTGCGTTTGAAGATCGCGAAAGAAAGCTTACTCAATGTTTTGTCTCATGTTGTAGGTGCTGTAGAACGTCGCCATACGTTAAATATTCTTTCAAACGTCAAAGTTCAGGTTACTCAAGATGCACTGACGATTACAGGTTCCGATCTTGAAGTTGAACTTGTGGCGAGTACAACGCTTGTAGAGGGAGCCTGTTTACAAGCAGGTCAAACCACAGTACCCGCACGTAAATTGATGGATATCTGTAAATCTTTGCCGACAGCAGCACTTATTGATTTACAAATCACAGAAGACCAGCGTTGTATTTTGAAATCTGGTAATAGCCGCTTTGTATTAGGAACATTATCTGCTGAGGATTACCCTTTATTAACGACTGAAAATAGCCAAGGGACTCAAGTTCAGGTGACTGAACGTGAACTAAAACGATTATTTGAAAAAACCTCTTTTGCGATGGCTGTTCAGGATGTCCGTTTTTATCTTACAGGCACTTTACTGGAAATTGATGAAAATCAGCTTCGTGCAGTGACGACAGATGGACATCGTCTTGCTCTTTGTGAAACATTGGCCAGTTCGAATGCTTCGCAGTTAGTGCAAGCAATTGTGCCTCGTAAAGCGGTCGGTGAATTACAGCGTCTATTGAGTATCGAAGATAATCAACTCTCGTTGTTAATTGGTCGTGAACTGCTGAATGTTACTTTGACAATTCCAAGCCGTGATAAAGAGCAGGGTGATATTACTGTTCGTATTACTACAAAATTAATTGATGGTAAATTCCCTGATTATCGACGTGTTATTCCTCGTGGCGGTGATAAAACAGTTACGATTGCACATGATATTTTCAAACAATCATTACAGCGAGTTGCTATTCTGAGTAATGAAAAATTACGTGGTGTATTTTTAAACTTCAATCCAGATTCACTGCAACTTCGTGCCAATAATCCAGAGCAAGATGAGGCAGTTGAAGATCTTGCGATTCAATACAATAATGCACCTATGGAAATGTCATTCAACGCACAATACATTTTGGATGTATTGAATGTGCTGGACGGTGATGATGTGTTAATGACGATGACTGAGGCAAACCAATCTGTATTGGTTCAAGATCCTGCTCATCAAGATCAAACTTATGTCGTCATGCCGATGCGTGTTTAATGTTGTTTTTGATTTAGTTTGATCTGGTCATGTTCATTACGCGTTTAAATATCCAGCGTGTGAGAAATTTAAAAGCGGTTGCACTCCAAGAGTTGCAACCGTTTAATGTTTTTTATGGACAAAATGGTTCAGGAAAAACGTCTATATTAGAAGCAATTCACTTATTGGCCACTGGTCGATCTTTTCGTACACATATTCCTAAACATTACATTCAAAATCAAATGCAAGATGCGATTGTATTTGCACAGTCTGCTACTGAAAAGATAGGTATGCAAAAGCTCATTACGGGTGAGCAAAACATCAAAGTGAATGGGGACAGTATTGCTACGCAGGGACAGCTAGCCAAGATCTTACCATTACAGCTTATTGACCCTCTGAGTACAGATATTATTGATCACGGAGCTAAACCAAGACGACAATTGCTTGATTGGTTAATGTTTCACGTGGAACCAGATTTTTATTATGCATGGCAATTTTATTCTAGAGCTTTAAAACAACGAAACAGCTTATTAAAATCAAAACGTAATCTGATGCTGCAAGATTTAGAAGCATGGAACAAAATGCTGAGTGAGTACGGTGAAATATTGCATTTACAACGTCAGGCTATTGTTGAACAGTGGCAGATATTTTTTCAGCAAGATCTTAAAACACTATTACCAGATATCGAGATCCATATGGAGTATGCAGCAGGCTTTCATGTGGAACATGGCTTGGCTGAAGACTTGATTTTGTATCATCAAAAAGACTGCGAAAGACGCTATACAGAATATGGTCCACACCGTGCAGATTTAAAGTTAAAAACCCCAACAGGAGATGCAGATGCCGTACTGTCACGGGGGCAAAAAAAATTATTAATCATGGCTTTAAAATTGTCACAGATCGCAATGTTGCATGCGTCTAATAAGGAAACTGTGGTATTATTAGATGATGTGACAGCAGAATTAGATATAACCGCACAACAACGTTTAATTGAGCGATTGAGCCAACTTGGTAGTCAAGTTTTCATTACCACTTTAGACCATGAATCTGTACAAAAGCATTTACATGATTTGTCTATTTCCTATCAATTATTCAATGTTGAAAACGGTTCTGTTCAAGTTGTTGTGCAATAATTTTTTGAAGTTTTCTCCATCTTTGGATAGACCTTTTTTTCACTAGGGAGTAACCATGAGTTCAGAAGATCAAGCTGCTTCTCAAACAGAACAAACCATTGAAAAGGCTTATGATTCCTCTAGCATCAAGGTATTACGTGGTTTAGACGCAGTACGTAAGCGTCCAGGCATGTATATTGGTGATACGGATGATGGTACTGGTTTACACCATATGGTGTTTGAAGTGGTGGACAACTCGATTGATGAAGCCCTTGCTGGTCACTGTGATGAAATTCTGGTTACCATTCACGAAGACGAATCTGTTTCTGTCGCAGATAACGGTCGTGGTATTCCCACAGATATTCACCCTGAAGAAGGTGTATCTGCTGCTGAAGTGATCTTAACGATTCTTCATGCGGGTGGTAAGTTTGATGACAACAGCTATAAAGTTTCTGGTGGCTTACACGGTGTGGGTGTTTCAGTTGTAAACGCTTTGTCTAGTAAACTGGAACTCACAATTCATCGTGCTGGTAAAATTCATGAACAAGAATACCGCCATGGTGACCCTCAATACCCTTTAAAGGTGGTGGGCGATACAGATCGTTCGGGTACACGTGTACGTTTTTATCCAAGTGCTGAAACATTCAGTCAGACCATTTTCAATGTCGATATTTTAGCTCGTCGTTTACGTGAACTGTCATTTTTAAATGCGGGCGTTCGAATTGTTCTACGTGACGAACGTGTTGGTTTAGAACATGTATTTGATTATGAGGGTGGTTTATCAGAATTCGTTAAATACATTAACGAAGGCAAAACGCATCTTAACGATATTTTTCACTTTACCACGCAAGCTGATAATGGCATTGGTGTTGAAGTTGCATTGCAATGGAATGATACGTACCAAGAAAACGTACGTTGCTTTACCAATAACATTCCTCAAAAAGATGGTGGTACTCACTTAGCTGGTTTCCGAGCTGCTTTAACTCGTGGCCTAAATAACTACATGGAAAACGAAAACTTACTCAAAAAAGAGAAGGTTGCGGTTTCTGGTGATGATGCACGTGAAGGTTTAACAGCAATTGTTTCAGTGAAAGTTCCTGATCCAAAATTCTCTTCTCAAACCAAAGAAAAATTGGTATCGAGCGAGGTAAAACCTGCTGTTGAACAAGCAATGAATAAAGCTTTTTCAGAATATCTTCTTGAAAATCCAGCTGCAGCTAAATCAATTGCGGGTAAAATTATTGATGCAGCACGTGCACGCGATGCGGCGCGTAAAGCACGTGAAATGACTCGTCGTAAGAGTGCGCTTGATATAGCAGGTCTTCCTGGTAAATTGGCGGACTGCCAAGAAAAAGATCCAGCTTTATCTGAACTATATCTTGTCGAGGGTGATTCAGCAGGTGGTTCAGCGAAACAAGGTCGTAACCGTAAAATGCAAGCGATTTTACCGCTCAAAGGTAAAATCTTAAACGTGGAACGTGCTCGTTTTGACAAGATGATTTCTTCTGCTGAAGTCGGAACACTGATTACAGCATTAGGTTGTGGTATCGGTCGTGAAGAATATAATCCAGACAAATTACGTTACCACAAAATTATTATTATGACCGATGCGGACGTGGATGGTTCACATATTCGTACGCTGTTATTAACTTTCTTCTTCCGTCAAATGCCGGAATTAGTGGAACGTGGTCATATTTATATTGCTCAGCCACCACTTTATAAATTAAAGAAAGGTAAGCAAGAGCAGTATATTAAAGATAATGATGCGCTTGAAACATATTTAATTTCGAATGCAATTGATGAGTTGGCATTACATATCAGTGCTGACGCACCTGCGATTCGTGGTGAAGCGCTTGCAAAAGTCATTGCTGATTATCAGACATCACAAAAAAGCTTACAGCGATTAACGATTCGTTATCCTGCAACTTTGTTAGATGCTTTACTTGGTTTAGATGCATTTAAATTAGATCAAAATCAAGATGAAGCTTATGTGACGTCTTGGGCTGAGCAATTGCGTCAAGCAATTGAAACACAACAGCCAAGCTTAAGACCTGAATTCACGCTCGAAGCATTCGAAAAAGAACTCGCAGATGGTTCACGTGAAACACATTATTGGCCACGTTTAACAGTGTATGTACACAACCTTCCTCATCACTATTTATTAGATGCTGGTTTATTGGGTTCAGGTGAATATAAACGTTTACTTCAAAACTCAAAGAGTTGGTTTACGTTACTTGAAGACGGGGCTTATTTGCAAAAAGGTGAGCGTAAAGTCAATGTTGCTAACTTCCATCAAGTATGGCAACAAGTATTGGCAGATTCACGCCGTGGCATGATGATCCAACGCTATAAAGGCTTGGGCGAGATGAATGCAGAGCAGCTTTGGGAAACCACGATGGATCCTGAAAATCGTAATATGCTTCAAGTGACGATTGATGATGCAATTGAAGCAGATCGCATGTTCTCTTGTCTCATGGGTGATGATGTTGAACCACGTCGTGCATTTATTGAAGAGAATGCATTGAATGCAGATATTGATGCTTAATGCTATAAGTTAAAAAAAGCACTCTTAGGAGTGCTTTTTTTGTATCAATCTAAAATCTTAAGTCATTTTTTGGTAATTAATTTGAATAAAATGATGTGCTTGAAGTCACATATTCTATTTATTATATGAAATATAAAGATAATTAAATAAGCATTTACGAAATTAATAAATAATTAAAACTATAGAATTCAATAATTTATAATTGAATAATAAAAAATAGAGCAATAGCTCTATTTTTTTAAATAGAGAGTGATTAAAATTTTTGTCATGGAAAAGAATCCATTTAAATGCTTAAAAGGAACTAAGAATGAAAAAAACAACTCTGGCTTTATTGGCGGCTTCAACCATGGGTATGGTTTCAACTGCTCAAGCAAAGGTTGATGTGTGTGTATTTGATTTACTCGGTAAGTCTGGTGAATCTTTCCAAATGGCTCAAGAATGGGCATTGGCAGCAAAGGGCTGGGGTGCAGATATCAATCTGATTCCACGTCAAGATGAGGCTGTAGCCGATAATGATTTTAAAGCAGGTAAGTGTGATGCTGTTTTCTTAACAGCGATGCGTTCTCGTCAATATAACAAGTTTGTGGGTTCGATTGACTCTTTAGGTGGCGCACCATCAAATGCAATTGCACAACGTGCGATTACTTTTGCTTTAGACAAACGTAATGCTGCAAAGATGGTCACAAATCTCGGCGGGAAAAAATATGAAGTTGCTGGTATTGCACCACTAGGCGCGGCATATATTTTCGTGCGTGATAAAAAAATTGATTCTATTGAAAAAGCCGCTGGTAAGAAATTCGCAGTATTAAGCTATGATCCAGCACAAAAAATTATGGTGCAACGTGTCGGTGCTCAAGCAGTCGGCTCTGATGTTTCGAACTTTGTTGCGAAGTTCAATAATGGTCAAGTGGATATGGTGGGTGCACCAGCATATGCCTATAAGCCTCTTGAAATTTATAAAGGTTTAGGCAATACAGGGGCAATGTTTGATTTCCCTGTAGTACACATTACAGCAAACTTTGTGATGAAGCCTGAAAAATTCCCTGAAGGGTTTGGTCAAAAATCACGTGATTGGTTTGTTAAAAACTTACCGAAAAGCTACGCAATGATCAAGCGTTTAGAGGGTGAAATTCCTGCTAAGTACAAAATGCAATTCTCAGCTGAAGAAAAGCTGAAATATCAAAAACTACTTCGTGATGGTCGTATGGATCTCACTAAACAAGGTATTTATGACAAAGAGATGATGTCTGTTCTTAAGAAAGCACGTTGCTCTGTCGATAAATCCAACTTCGAATGTTCTCTTGGTGGTGAATAATTCTGATTTCTAAAGAAAAAATCCTAGACCTGGTCTAGGGTTTTTTTTATTCATTTTATGTCATTTTCGCCAATGCACATTTATAAGAAAAAAGTATGCTTTAATCACAATAAGTACTATTTAAATGATCTGTATCTAAAAACCATATACATACAGCATCTCAGGATCAGTATCTACACAATTGGATCGTGTAATCTCATTTTAGTTCAACACACTGACACTGAAGTTTAAGGTGTTTGATATGGGATATTCGAGACTATAAGAAAGAAGGAATAGGAAACAATAAAATGAATTTAACCAAAACATTATTGCTATCAGCAGGTTTAATGACTGCTGCAACGGCTTCACAAGCAAAGCAAGTCGTCTGCGTGTTTGATCTCGTCGGGAAAAACGGCGATGTCTATGCGTTAATGAAAGATTATCAACTTGCTGCTAAGCAGTGGGGAGCTGATATTGAGCTTAAAGTCGGACAAAATGAAGGCGTAATTGCTGAAGATTTCAAAGCAGGTAAATGTGACGGTGTAAGTATCACAGGGATGCGCGGTCGTCAGTTTAATAATTTCACTGGCTCTTTAGATGCCATTGGTGCGATTACTAATCTCAATTTAGCTGTCAAAGTTATGCAAGGTTTAGCAAGTCCAACCTTTGCAAAGCATATGAAAAATGGCAACTATGAAGTTGCAGGTGTGATTCCTGTTGGCGATGCTTATTTAATGGTGCGTGATCGTAGTATTAATACGGTTGCTAAAGCTGCGGGTAAAAAGATCGCCGTACTTGATTATGATCAGGCACAAAAAATTATGGTACAGCAAATTGGTGCGCAGGCAGTGAGTTCTGATGTCACTAATTTTGGTAGTAAATTCAATAACGGCCAAGTTGATATTATTGGTGCACCAGCAGCGGTATTCCGTCCTTTAGAACTTCATAAAGGGCTAGGAACGAAAGGTGCAATTGTGAATTATCCAATTCTTCAAGTGACCGGTAACATCATCATTCGTCATGATAAATTCCCTGAAGGTTTCGGACAGAAATCGCGTGATTGGGTGAAAACACAATTACCACGTGCGAATCAAATTTTAGGCAAAATGAAAGCGGATATTCCGGCTAAATATTGGATGAATGTGCCAGCTGGAGATAAACCTGGTTATCAAAAATTGATGCGTGAATCTCGTATTGCACTTACTAAACAAGGTGTTTACAACAAACAAATGATGAAACTACTTTGGCAGTTCCGTTGTAAGAATGAACCGACAAACTTTGAATGTAGCTTGCAGGATGAGAACTACAAATAAGTTCATAGGACGTTACATTTAAATCCGATAAATTTACTCTGAATAAACTTTAAAGTTCGAGTTATGACCATATATCGAGTATGTTATACTTGATATATGGTCTTTTAATTTCAAAGCCTATTTAATTTTTTGAGGAATCCATCATGACTGCCCAAGCACTTGAGCTGACTGACAATGCTGCGAATAAAGTTCGTCAACTTCGTGAGAGCGAAGGAAATCAAGATTTGATGTTACGTGTATATGTGACAGGTGGTGGTTGCTCTGGTTTTTCTTACGGATTCAATTTTGCTGAATCTCAAAATGAAGACGATGCTGAATTTGTGAATGGTGATGTGAAGATGCTTGTTGACTCACTGAGTTATCAATATCTCGTTGGTTCAGTTGTTGATTATGTCGAAGGTTTGGAAGGATCACGCTTTATCGTGCAAAATCCTAATGCGACAACGACATGTGGTTGTGGATCTTCATTCTCAATTTAATATGCAGCAAAAAAAAAGCCCGCTAAGCGGGCTTTTTTTATGATAATTTTTGCTGTTCTTTCAGAATTAAATCAGTCAGCTCATGATAATTTTGAACTGGAATCCAATGATTCGCCTCTAAATGAATTTCCGTATACGGACCTTCAACATAATTTTGATTGAACTGAACACCTTTAGCATCAATTGCAACGTCATCTTTGCCCCAAATAAATAAAGTGGGAACTTTGACTTTATTGAATAGCGTTTTATTAGAGCTAAAAGGTAAACCTCGATACCAATTGAGTGATGGGCTGAGCCGTTTTTCTATAATCATTTCTTGTTTAAAGTCATTTAATTGTTCAACTGTCATTCCAGAATTTTTTAATAAAGCCTCGCCAATTTGAGGTGTTTTATTAAAGAGCAACTCAGGTATCCATGGAAGCTGAAATAGTCCCATATAATAGGATTTAAAAAGTTGTGTACTGCTGTAAAAAGCCCGCATAAATGCTGCTTTGTGAGGGACGGAGATCGCGGTCAAATGTTTAATTTTATTAGGATAACGTAGAGCAACTTCCCAAGCAACGACTGCGCCCCAGTCGTGTCCTACGATATATGAAGGCTCTCCAATTAAGTCGAGTAAAACATTTACATCATCTGCTAAATGTTGAATGGCATAATCTGCACGTTTCTTTGGTTGAGCCCTTAAGCTATATCCACGTTGGTTTAACGCGTAGGTGCGAAAACCATGTTGGTTTAGTATTTCGGCACTATGCTGCCAAATTTTTGATGTTTCAGGAAAACCATGTAATAGCACAATTGGAGTGCCATCGATTGGACCGCTGTCTATTACATCAAAAATAAGATTACCTTTTTGAAACTCAGTGAGTCGTTGTTGTTTTTCCATGATCTATATCCTCTTTCCTTTACATATCTTTATCAAATTTGGATGATAGAACTAGGGCTGAACGGGTCAGTTCTAGGTGAAAGAAGGTCGTTCATTGTCTGACAATATTATGGGTTGATTAAACGGTGTATTTGTATTGGTATTTGTTTTTGTAAGAACGTTAAGCAAAGTCTCAAAGCTAAGGTCCGATAGCTTAAGCTCGGAGTAACCAAGTGGACATCTTCAGGGATTAGAGACCATTCAGGTAAAATATGAATTAACGTTGAGTTGACTAATTGATGGGCCACTTGGATTTCTGCAACGGCGGCAATACCTAAATGTGCTTCTACAGCAGCAAGTGCATGTTCGGATGGTGTCACCATCAAATGGGTATAAATTTGAAATTTTTTTATCGTACCGTTTTTGAAAAGTGTGATTTTGGACAGCTCGCGGTTATGCGAGATAAAATGATGATCACACAGTTGCTCTGGGTTTTCAGGAATGCCACAATGCATTTGATAGGTCGGACTGGCACATAAAATTCTTCGAACTTGTCCAACCTTTTGAGCATGGAGTGTAGAGTCTGCTAAATCACCAAGTCTGATGGCTAAGTCATATCCTCCAGAAATCAAATCAACTTTAGTGTCATTCAAATCAATTTCAATATCAATGTGTGGATATTCAATTAAAAATTGAGAGATTAAAGGCAATACCACCAATTTTCCAAAAGTTCCCGAAGCAGCTATTCGAATTCGACCTTTGGGTTGTATTTCTAATTGTGTGAGATCATTCGTCAGAGATTCAATCTGATGAAATAGGGGGGAGATTTCTTTTAAGAAAATCTTCCCAGCATCAGTCAGTGAGCTTGAATTAGTATTTCGATTTAATAATCTAATATTTAAGGATTCTTCAAGTCTTGAAAGTCGATTGGATAACGTGGATTTAGCAATATCATAACGTCTTGCTGCCGCAGATAAACTTCCAGCATCTGCAATCAGTACGAACCAATATAGGTCATCGATTGAGTAGGGTAATCTGTTCATAAAATCGAACACCACCTTTCATTTTTATTGTCTATTCACATCATTATAGAACCGCTAAGTTAAGTCAATCGATCAGATGTAGCAAATGATCTGATTTAGCAAATTGAGGACATAGCAATGACAATGAATTGTGATTTAGAAACTGGTACTTGTTCAGTAGCCGAATTGGAAAAAGGCCAAAATGCAGTGGTCAATGTAGCATCTGACCTCAGCCTGATTTATGTGGGTGACCCAATGTGCTCATGGTGTTGGGGAAGTTCAAATATCATTAAACAAGCGCGTGAATATGCAATTCAGCATGGTGTTGGCTTTCAAGTGATTAGCGGTGGTTTAAGACCTGGTGGAGGTGATGCTTGGACCGATACTTTCAAAAATTTTTTACGCACCGAATGGAAAAATATTCAGAGACTGACTCAACAGCCTTTCACTGAAAAATTGTTAGAAAGAGCACATTTTAACTATGATACCGAGCCTTCAGCACGTGCTATTTACGTTGCTCGACAACTTTGGCAAGACCATGATCATCACGATGAAAAACTTTTGGCATTTTTTTCAGCAATCCAATATAAATTTTATGTGGATGGTGAAGATCCGAACGAGCTTGAATATTATCGAAGTATATGTGAAACGTTTGAGCTGGATTTCGACGTATTCTCAACTTTGTTTGAATTACCTGAGACCCAAACAGCGACCTATGAAGAGTTCAAGCTTAACCGAAGTTGGGGCATAAAAGGGTTCCCAAGTTTTGTGATACGTCATGGAGACAATGTCAAAATCATAGGCTCTGGTCATGTGGCATTGGAAAAATTAACACAAGCTATTGATGACTTAATCAAAGATGCGCGTATATAAGGAAAAGTTGAATGGCAATTATTCTACAAATTGATTTTCCCTATGATGGACCTTGGGGTCATGAAATGTTTGAAAGTTTCAAAACACTCGCGGATTCAATAGCAAATGAGAAAGGCTTGATTTGGAAAATTTGGACTGAAAATGAAGTATCCAAAGAAGCAGGTGGAATTTACTTATTTGAAAGCCAAGCAGATGCAGAGGACTATCTAAATATGCATCTTCAGCGTTTAAGGGAAAATGGCTTTACTGAATGTAGACATCGAATCTTTGCTGTAAACTCGCCACTTTCAAAATTGAATTTTGCACCTGTTTAAGTTAATCGATGTATCAACTCAGGATAGTGGATACATCGATTCTTCATTTAAACCGCAGTGATCGTTCCTAAAACTCGATCTCCTTGAGCTCCTGTCACTTCAGGTAAATTACCAGCAAGCTGGTTTACAAATCGCATAGCCAACCACGCAAAAGCAGTCGCCTCCACCCAAGTCGGTGCTAATCCCAAATCTGCTGTGGTTTGAACACTCCACTCATGTTTACGTAAACGCCAACGTAATTGTTCTAATAATTGTGAGTTATACGCACCACCCCCACAGACATAAACTTCACCTGTGTCCATAGGGGAGCGATAAATGGCTTTCTTAATGGCACGTGTCGTGAGTTTCATCAGCGTTGCTTGAATATTTTCAGGCGTATCTTCAAGTTCATCGTATTCAACATCGCTACGCCAATCGGCAATTTGTTCATCCAACCATTCCAAATTAAAGTCTTCACGACCAGTACTTTTTGGCGGTTCTTTGGAGAAAAAGTCATGTGATTGCAAACGATCAAGCAAAGCGCGAATAGGCGTACCATAAGCAGCCCAATTGCCATTTTCATCATAAGGCTGACCTGTGTAACGTTCACACCAAGCATCCATCAAAATATTGGCTGGTCCAGTATCGAAGCCATATACGCCTTTAGGATTACCCGCAGGTAACATACTGACATTGGCAATTCCACCGAGATTTAAGATCACACGGTGTATCGTCGGATGCTGAAATAAGGCTTGATGGAATGCTGGCACTAGAGGAGCACCTTGACCACCAGCAGCCATATCACGGCGTCTAAAATCTGATACCACAGGAATTTGAGTGATTTCAGTAATAATGTTGGGATCACCAATTTGCAGGGTAAATCCATGTTCGGGACGATGACGAATCGTTTGACCATGAGATCCAATGGCTTTTATTTGAGTTCTATCGAGATTATTTTCTTGTATAAGTTGATTGATTCCATGACCGATCATCTGTGCTAAAGCGACATCAGCTTTACCCATGCGGTCAATTTCATTATCGTCTGGCAAAGTAAGTGCCATCAGTTCATCACGTAAATCTGGATCAAAGGCTAATGTCAGCGTTGCATGGATCTGTAATGGATCAAAAGAAGCGGCTACAAAATCGACGCCGTCCATACTCGTGCCAGTCATTACACCAATGTAGATTGTGGTCATGATTATTCTTAAGCCTGCATTGTGCTGAAAAAGTGTTAGTATATCGCACAAATTGAACAACAGATGTATTTGGGTTTTGTGATGTCAAATTTCCTGCCTGCTGAAGAACAACTTGCCCTCATTCAACGAGGCACACATGAAATTATTTCAGAAGAAGATCTTCTGAAGAAATTAAAATTGAATCGTCCTTTGAAAATTAAGGCGGGTTTTGATCCTACAGCACCAGACTTACACTTAGGTCATACGGTATTAATTAACAAGCTTAAAGTGTTTCAAGACTTAGGTCATGAAGTATTCTTCTTGATTGGTGATTACACTGCGATGATTGGTGACCCAACAGGTAAAAGTGCAACTCGTCCACCATTGTCACGTGAGCAAGTCTTAGAAAACGCGAAAACCTATCAGGAACAAGTGTTCAAAATTCTTGATCCAAATAAAACTAAGGTGGTGTTTAACTCAGAATGGTTTGCTCAAAAAACTGCTGCTGACCTGATTCAATTGGCTTCACAGCAAACGGTTGCACGTATGCTTGAACGTGATGACTTTACTAAACGCTATAACAACCAACAGCCGATTGCGATTCACGAGTTTTTATATCCATTGGTGCAAGGCTATGACTCTATCGCGCTCGAGGCAGATGTTGAGTTAGGTGGTACGGATCAGACCTTTAACTTGCTGATGGGGCGTACTTTACAAGGTCGTTATAATCAAGAGCCACAAGTGTGTATCACTGTACCAATTCTTGAAGGTTTAGATGGCGTCAACAAAATGTCTAAATCTTTAGGTAACTACATTGGTGTATTCGATGCACCTGGTGCGATGTACCAAAAAGTACTTTCGATGCCAGACAGCTTAATTGAGCGATATTTCGAACTGCTGAGCTTCAAGTCAATGGAAGAGATCGAAGGCTTATTGAAAGAAATGGCTGAAGGTCGTAACCCTCAAGAAATTAAACGTATCTTAGCGCTCGAGTTAGTGGAACGTTTCCATGGAAGCGAAGCTGCTGCGAATGCACATAAAGGTGCAGGGAATATCATCACAGAAGGTGAGCTTCCTGAAGGAACGCCAGAAGTGACGATTTCACGTGGTGAATTCGGTGGTGAAATGTTTATTGCTTCTATTGTTCGTGCAGCGGGCTTAACCAAAAATGCAGCGCAAGCCAAAGATGCTGTTTCACGTGGAGCCGTAAAAGTTGATTGGGAAGTGGTGGATGCATCATTCTCAATTAACGAAAACAAAACAGTGATTGTTCAAGCAGGTAAAAAGGCCATTGCTAAAGTAACTTTTACTGACTAAATCGTTAAGTTTTGAATGATTCAAAAGCCATCCTGAGTGATGGCTTGTTTATGTCAAGAATGAAATGAAGATGAAAGATGGATTAATTTTTGGTTGTTCTGGTTGAAATCCATTAAAATGCGCCATCCAATACTTATTTGTTTGAATATCTATGATTCAGTTAGACCAACTTACCATTCGCCGCGGCGGTCGCATTTTATTTGAAAAAGCGTCTATGCAACTTCACCCTGGTTGGAAGATTGGTTTAACAGGTGTCAATGGTGCAGGAAAATCGACGTTGTTTTCAGCATTACTTGGAGGCATGGAATCAGATGGTGGCTCATTAACACGACCATCGGTTTGGACAGTGGCGCATATGGCGCAAGAGATTAAAGCGCTGGATATGAAAGCGATTGATTTCGTTCTATCCGGTGATGAAGAGTATTGGGATATCCAACACAAACTTGAGCATCCTGAGGGATTATCTGATCAAGATTTGGCAAATCTATATGGTCGTTTTGATGAAATTAGTGGCTACTCAGCGCCGTCTAAAGCATCACAACTGATGGCTGGGCTAGGCTTCTTTGAACATCAGTCAGAACTTAGTGTAAAAAGTTTCTCTGGTGGATGGCGTATGCGTTTAAATCTTGCACGTACTTTGATGAGTCGTTCAGATTTACTCTTACTTGATGAACCGACGAACCATTTAGATTTAGACGCTATTTTATGGTTAGAAGATTGGTTAAAAGCATATGAAGGCACATTGGTACTGATTTCGCATGACCGTGATTTCTTGGATGCCATTACCGACCATATTTTGCATATCGAAAACCAAGAATTAACGCTTTATACCGGCAACTATTCAACATTTGAACGTACCCGAAGTGAACGTTTAGCTCAGCAACAACAAGCCTATGAGAAACAGCTCGAGCTACGTGCACATCTGCAAAAATATATTGATCGTTTTAAAGCTAAGGCAACCAAAGCGAAACAGGCACAAAGTCGTATTAAACAGCTTGAACGAATGAAAGAGCTTTCTGCTGCGCATGTCGATACGCCTTTTACCTTTAGCTTCCGTGAACCGACCAAAATGAGTTCTCCGTTGTTACAACTGGATAGTGCTGATATTGGTTATGGCGACAAACTGATTGTGACCAATGTGAAGCTACAAATCACGCCAACCAGCCGTATCGGTCTGCTGGGTATGAATGGTGCAGGTAAGTCCACATTAATTAAATCTTTGGTGGGTGATTTACCTTTAATCCAAGGTCAACGTAAAGCATCCGAATTACTTAATATTGGTTATTTCGCCCAACATCAAATGGATGCATTAGATGGTAATGCGAGTCCAATGTTGCAGTTATCTCGTATCGCAGATAAGAAGATCAGTGAAGCGACTTTACGCGCATTCTTAGGAAGTTTTGGCTTCTCTGGTGAGCGTATGGATACACAGTGTGAAAGCTTTTCTGGGGGGGAGCGTGCACGTTTAGCATTGGCTTTGATTGTCTGGCAGCGTCCAAATGTTTTAATTCTAGATGAACCGACCAACCATTTAGACTTGGATATGCGTCATGCATTAACTATGGCACTACAAGACTTTGAAGGGGCAGTGGTGTTGGTCTCACATGAACGCCAATTAATTGCAAGTGTCTGTGATGAATTACTCCTAGTGCATAACGGTAAATGTCGTGAGTTTGAAGGTGATCTGGTCGCTTATGCAGACTGGTTACGTCAAGCACGTGCAGAGTTGATGAAGCAAGGGCAGCAAGCACCTGAGCCAGTAAAATCTCAAGTGATCGATAAGCCTGTAGTTTCTAAAGTAGATAAAGAAGCACAGCGTAAAGAAGCTGCGCGTCGCCGTGAAATGAGCCGCCCAATTCGTAAAAATATCGAAAAATTGGAAGCTGAGATTGCAAAGATTCAACCACGTTTAGTTCAAATTGAGGATGCTTTAGGGGAGGCATCACTTTATGATGCGTCTCGGAAAGATGATCTTTTAAAATTGATGAATGAACAAACTGAGCTTAAAGGAAAATTAGCACAAGCAGAAGAAAAAATGCTTGAACTGATGATGGAACTTGAAGAGTTAGAAAGTTCGTTTGATGAGTAATTTGTGATAAAAAGCCCAATGTAGATTGGGCTTTTTTATTAAAATAGGCGTTATTTTGGTCATCGTCATAAAAACTGTCATTTTAATTTTTTTATTTTATTTGTGTTTTTAATTCAACTTGACCTCAAGCTAACTTGAGTTTTGATCATAAGAAATCTAATAACAAAATTGGAAAAACGACAGTGCCATCATCAATCAATAAAACTTTTTTAATTCATGGAATCAGTTATGGTCTAGGAAAAGCGTTAGCTACTTTAGTTCCAAATGATGATGATTTAATCTATGGAATATCACGCTCAACCCCACAACTACCACGCCAGATTGAGTGGATTCAAACTGATTTAGCTTATCCTGTCCAAGCATGCAAGAAAATTAAAGACGTAATTGGAGATAAAGCATTAGATGTATTTATTTATAATGTAGGTGTTTGGGAGCAAGATGCTTTTACGCATGACTATGATTTTTCATCAATCTCAGCATTAGAAATTCAAACGATCATCAATACAAATATCACCAGTTGTATTTTATCTATACAATCCATTTTGGAAAATTTAAAGAAATCAGATCATGCCAAAGTGATCCTCATTGGTTCAACATGGGGTTTAGACAATCACAATGGAAAAGAAATAGTATTTTCAGCTACCAAATTTGCAATACGTGGAATTTCCCATGCCTTAAGAGAGTTGATACGAAAGGATCGAATAGGCGTTACGGTGTTAAATCTTGGATATTTAGCACCTGATTTTGATCTAGATACAACAATAGAATCTGTCCTAGAAGAAACAGACGAATCTTTAATTCCTGTGTCTGATGTAGTTGCTGCCGTTCATTTTGTGCTTAATACGTCTAGAGCATCTTGTGTGAAAGAAATTATGATGCCTGCAATGCAAGATACAAATATCTGATAATCATTTAAAAATTCAAAGATGTAAATAAAAAAACCGCGCTTTCGCGCGGTCTTTTATTTAAAGAGACAAATTATTTTTTGTCATCTTTTACTTCAGTGAACTCAGCATCTACAACGCCGTCGTCCGCTTTTTGTTGTTGACCAGCAGCATCACCTTGGAATGCATTTGGATCAAAACCTTGCGCACCACCTTGAGCACCCTGCGCAGCTTCATAAGCACGTTGAGTGATCGGCATGATGATGTTTTGAAGTGCTTCAGTTTTCGCTTTGATCGCATCAACATCATTTTCTTTTGTTGCAGCTTCAAGTTCTGAAATAGCAGTTTCAACCGCAGTTTTTTCATCAGCAGTTACTTGTTCGCCAAGGTCTTTTACTGCTTTTTGAGCAGAAGAAACTAATGCATCAGCTTCGTTACGCGCTTTTGCTAATTCTTCAAACTTACGGTCTTCTTCCGCATTCGCTTCAGCATCTTTGATCATCGCTTCAATTTCAGCATCGCTCAAACCTGAGTTTGCTTTAATTTGAATTGATTGCTCTTTACCCGTGCTCTTGTCTTTCGCAGATACTTTCAAGATACCATCAGCGTTGATGTCGAACGATACTTCAATTTGCGGCACACCACGTGGAGCAGGTGGGATATCGCCCAATTGGAAGTTACCCAACAATTTGTTTTGTTGAGCCATTTTACGTTCACCTTGGTAAACCGAAATGTCTACTGCAGGCTGGTTATCAGCAGCTGTAGAGAACACTTGTGATTTTTTCGCAGGGATTGTTGTGTTTTTCTCGATGATTGGAGTTAACACGCCACCCATTGTTTCAATACCAAGTGTCAATGGTGTAACGTCAAGTAATAGAACGTCGTTTTTATCACCTGAAAGTACAGCACCTTGGATCGCAGCACCCATTGCTACAGCTTCGTCAGGGTTCACGTCTTTACGTGGCTCTTTACCGAAGAACTCTTGTACTTTTTGTTGTACAAGCGGCATACGAGACTGACCACCAACCAAGATCACGTCAGAGATATCAGAAGTTGATAAACCAGCATCTTTAAGTGCAATCTTACATGGCTCGATTGTACGAGCAACTAAGTCAGCAACAAGACCTTCTAATTTCGCACGTGTTACGTTGATCACTAAGTGTTTAGGACCAGTCGCATCAGCAGTGATATATGGAAGGTTAATTTCAGTTGCATTCGAAGAAGACAATTCAATCTTCGCTTTCTCAGCAGCTTCTTTCAAACGTTGTAAAGCAAGTGGATCGTTTTTCAAGTTTACATTTTGTTCTTTCTTGAATTCTTCAACCAAGAAGTCGATTAACGCGTTATCAAAGTCTTCACCACCTAGGAATGTGTCACCATTTGTAGACAACACTTCGATTTGTTGGTCGCCATCAAGGTCAGCGATTTCAATGATTGATACGTCGAAAGTACCACCACCTAAGTCGTAAACCGCGATTTTACGATCGCCTTCTTTCTTATCCATACCGAACGCAAGCGCTGCAGCTGTTGGTTCGTTGATGATACGTTTAACATCTAAACCAGCAATTTTACCAGCATCTTTCGTTGCTTGACGTTGAGCATCGTTGAAGTATGCAGGAACAGTAACTACCGCTTCAGTAACTGTTTCACCTAAGTAATCTTCCGCAGTTTTCTTCATTTTCTTAAGAACTTCTGCAGAGATTTGTTGTGGTGCTAGTTTCTTGTCGTTTACATCAACCCAAGCATCGCCATTGTCAGCTTTGATGATTTTGTAAGGTACAAGACCAATATCTTTTTGAACTGCTTGATCTTCGTAACGACGACCGATCAAACGTTTGATCGCGAATAATGTATTTTTCGGGTTTGTTACCGCTTGACGTTTAGCTGATTGACCAACAAGGATCTCGCCATCTTTATACGCAATAATAGACGGAGTTGTACGAGCGCCTTCAGCGTTGTCGATTACTTTAACTTTATCGCCTTCAAGTACTGCAACACATGAGTTTGTAGTACCTAAGTCAATACCAATAATTTTAGCCATTGATGTGTTCCTCGAAAATTTTGTTGTGATCTTTCACTTGTTATCCGATATGAGAGCCATTCATTATTTTTCAAGTTAAAAACTTAAAAAAATTTTTACAAACTCCCGTATTTCTTGACTTATTGGCCTACCATGACCATTGCAGGACGAAGTAAACGGCCAGAAAGGGTGTAACCTTTTTGAAGTACCGTACCAATCTCACCCGCTTTTGCATCTGGAGCAATACCTACTGCTTGATGCAAATCAGCATTAAAACCATTTTCAGTGTCAACTGCCACAACACCAAATTTTTCTAATGTTGCTAATAATGACTTCAGTGTGAGTTCTACACCTTCTGATAAAGGCGTTTTTTCATCACCTGCAGCAGCAATTGCACGTTCAAGGTTGTCAACTGAATCCAATAATTCTTTTGCAAATTTCTCTAAAGCAAATTTTTTCGCAGTATCCGCTTCACGCTCTAAACGTTCTTTAGTTTTTTCTGCTTCATACTTCGCATTTGCAGCAACTGCTTTTTCATATTTTAAGTTTTCAGTCAGCGTTGCGATTTGCGCTTGAAGGTCTTCTACAGAAACTTCGACTTCAGCTTGTTGATTTTCAACTTGCTGTTCAGTTTGTTCCGTTTGAACGTCCTGAGTTTGTTCGTTTTGCTCATTTGCCATGGAAGATCTCCGCTTAAATGGGTTTTTAAACATGTACAGTCCTTTGGCATCAGTGTTAACTGCGTTAATCTGAACTGCCATGCGTGTGTAATTCATCAATACAAAGGTAATGTGGGCGACTATAAATAATTCAAGCTTAAACGATGTTTATTTCTACTAAATTCATCTTTACAACAAGGAATGAAAATTTTTCGATCCATTTAGAGAAATCTAAAGTCTAGAATAAGAAGAGGAGATGAGCTGAAGAAAGATTATAAAAATATGATTTAGTGTATATTTTATATATAAAAAATATAGATTCAGATAAAACAAGTCTTTCCTTTTAAATAATCAAAACTGTATTATCTTTAACCAGATACTAACGCTGTAGTTTCTATTTATTTTGTTTTTGCTTTTTAATAGCTCATCCAACCTCCTTGGATGAGTTTTTTTTTGCTTGTCGAGATCTGAGTAACAATGTTAAGCAACCGATATACCGTGTAGCCACACTGTGATTCAGTCACCTTCAAAAAGGGCTTATATCGCACCACATATTCACTAAAAAATAAATTAAATAAATGGCTTAGGAAATATATTCAACTATAAAAGTTGAATTGCATTTTCTTTACACTTTTTTCATAAGTTCAACCTGAAGTCATCGAAACTTGAACCAAGAACTGACGCATGAAATAAAAAAGTCAGGAATGATAAGCCTTCAAAGTTAACTCTGACTTTGAATGTTTCAAGTAAGGAATTAAACAATGAAAAAATTAGGTCTCATTTCCCTGGCATTTGCAGCTATTGGTTTTGCTACTGTAGGTTGTACTTCAAACCAATCTGATGAAACTGCTCAAGCGATTCAACCGACCACACAAACAGATGCTTCAATAGCGCAAGCGGCAACTACTGAAATGGATACCCAAAATGGTGTGGCTGTACAAGCTGACCCAAGTGTAGAGTCTGCTGAACCGATTCAAGCTGTCCCAGCTGAAGGTGCAGAAGCCCCTCAAGTTGTTGAGTAAAATGCAATGAAATTTAATTCATTTAAACTGCTTATAATGGATTAAATTTTATGAAAAAGCAGAGAATAGAGAGTAAATAGGATGCCTTTACTGTCTATTTTTAGAATCACAGCACTTAAAAAAACCTAACATTCAAATGTGAATGTTAGGTTTGTGAGGTAACTTTAAATCAATTGTCTTGAGTCCAAGAAAGCTTAACGATCTCGGCGATCGTGTTGACGTTCCTGTTCTCGCTTCTTGCGGTCCTGTTCTAAGCGCTTACGTTGTTCTTCAATCGCTTTTTTACGATTATCTTGATTCCAACGATTACGTTCAGCTTGACGTTGTTTTAGAATTTCCTTTTGACGTTGTTCAATCTGTTTACGACGATCATGCTCAGCACGTTCTTTATTACGTCGATCTGCTAATTCACGTTGTTGGCGTTGACGTTCATATTCACGTTTGCGCTTTTCTTGTTCAAGGCGCTGTTGATGTAAACGTTGTGCGCGTTCTCTCTCCCAACGTTGACGGTCATAGTTGCGATCATAATCACGATCATAACGATGGTCATAATTACCATTATAATAATGGCCATCGTCAGGGAAGGCCACACAACCGACTGCAAGAACTGCTGTGGCCAATGACATTATCATTACTTTTATTGCCATAGCTTTCACCTTTATATGTTGAATCAGAACAACCAAAAAATTCCTGATGTTGGATTAAATAGTCAATGACAAGACTGCTATAGTCAGATTAGCGTAAATGGAATTGAAGTTTGTATATTGATCAGTAGACTTAGTTAACAAAATAGTCATGAAATGGCTGATCGTGTAGAAATTATGAAGAATACGGATTTTTTAAAAGGATCGGAATCGTGAATCAAAAAATACAACAATTACTTGAAAATGGTCAGGGTTCTGCAGGACGTGCATTAGATCGACTCCCAAAGATCGTTCAAGAATCTCTAGTGAAGTTACTTGGCTATCCCTATGACTATCCTCAACTCGATAGTTTTACAAAATGCTTGATGGCTGCACAGTTGAAACAAGGAAAATCAGGCTTTATTGGCGCTGATATTGATAAATCAAGAAAAGAATTTGAAAATCAAATCCAATCCATCACACATAAATCATCTCATGTTCAATATGTAGAAGATATTCGTCTTCCTCTACAAAGTGGTACTGTATTTGCCAGACATTATCATCCTGCCCCGAATAAAAAATTACCAATGATTGTGTTTTATCATGGTGGTGGGTTTGTTGTCGGAAGTGTGAATACACATGATGAAGCGTGCCGAATCATTGCGAATTATGCAAAAGTACAAGTGATCAGTATTGATTATCCTTTAGCGCCAGAAGTTTCTCCACAATCATTGATTCAATCATGTGAAGATGCATTGGCATGGGTATATCAAAATCGCCGTCACTTTAAAATCTTAAAAAACCGTATTGCTGTGGCAGGAGATAGTGCTGGCGGTAATATTAGTGCTGTCGTTGCTCAACGTGCATTGAATGCTAGTTATGCGCCTCAAGCTCAATTTTTAATATATCCTGCGGTTGATTTCAAAAGTCGTCATCCATCATTCTTTGCGTATAAAGATGGTTTAGTATTAACCAACAGCGATATTGACTATGTGACAGAATACTACGCGACAAGACATAAAGTTGCTTTGGATAATCCACTAATCTCCCCAACATACGGCAATCTAAAAAAATTGGCACCAGCTTATGTTGTTACAGCGGGACATGATGTATTGCATGATGAAGGCAAAATTTACGCCCACAAATTACGTCAAAATGGCACTAAAGTGTTGTATCAAGATTTTGAAGATCAAACACACGGATTTATTAATCTAACGCTAGTCTCAGGGCGTTCTAAAAAGTTGTTGATTGAAATGAGTAAAGAGTTTAGAAAATTTTGGGATAAAAATAGTTAATAGATGCTTACTTTCAAATCCTGAGTTTCAAACGAAACTCAGGATTTTTTCTTTATATACAGCAATCGAATAAAAATACTTTGATGCTTAACAAAAAATTGAATCTTTTCTGGCGATTGATTCGTGAATAATAGATAAGATAAAACATCAATAAGAGGATAGCGTATGTTAAAAAAAATGATGTTAGGTGCTTCTGTTGCGGCGATGAGTACTTTGTCTTTGGCAGCAAATACGCATATGCAAATCAAAACATCAGCAGGAGATATCGAAATCGAGTTGTTTAATGATAAAGCTCCGATTTCAGCAAAGAACTTTGAAACTTATGCGAAAGCTAATTTTTATAACGGCACAATTTTCCATCGGGTTATTCCAGGGTTCATGATCCAAGGTGGAGGATTAGATGTATCGATGAAAGAAAAAGCGAATCGACCTCCAATCAAGAACGAGTCTTATAATGGCTTAAAGAATAACCGTGGCACTTTAGCCATGGCACGTACAAACCAGCCTGATTCAGCAACAAGCCAATTTTTTATCAATATTGCGGATAATGATTTTCTAAATAAAGCGCCAATGAATCCTGGTTATGCTGTGTTTGGTCAGGTAACTAAGGGCATGGATGTTGTCGATAAAATTGCAAAAGTGCCTACTGGTAGATTTGGTATGTATCAAGATGTGCCAAAAAATCCTATTAAAATTTTAAGTGTGAATATAAAACCTTCAAAAGCGAAATAGTGATTAAAAAAAGAAGCAGAAATATTAAATTAATATTTTTGCTTCAATATTATAGGGTTAAGTGTAAATGTGATTATTAATGAATCATAATGGTGCATAAAAATAGAACACTCATTAAAACATGGGGTTAAAAGCACTTGCAATGATTTCGAAATGCTCTAGAATGCACCCCATACCGACGAGATACACGGAAACGAACGAAGCATGTTGCTGAGTTGTTAAGTGTTTCGAGTCCAGCTTCTATCATTGACGAGATGTTAGAAAGATCATTAAGAGATTATGAAGAACAACTTGTGTG
>NZ_JBWYIJ010000018.1:0-47857 GCF_056779695.1 Acinetobacter sp. 25-47-122 | reverse complement strand
GTTGTTTTACCATGGTCAACGTGACCGATTGTGCCCACGTTAACGTGTGGCTTATTACGTTCAAACTTAGCCTTAGCCATGAGATCTTCCTTTTTAAACTACTCATGGAGGATCACTCCATGAGCACTTGGTTTTAAACTATGAATTAGTTGGGCTTATAGTAATCGAAAGATTACTCGTCGTCACCTTTTTTACCACCAGCTTGGAACTTAGCAATGATGCCTTCAGCCACGTTACGTGGAGTTTCAGCATATTTAGCAAATTCCATAGAGTAAGTCGCACGACCTTGAGACATAGAACGCATGTGTGTTGCGTAACCGAACATCTCAGAAAGTGGAACTTCAGCACGGATTGCTTTAGTACCGCCAGGTAAATCGTCCATACCTTGAACCATACCACGACGACGGTTTAAGTCACCCATGATATCGCCCATGTAGTCTTCTGGAGTTTCTACTTCAACTTTCATGATAGGTTCAAGAAGAACAGGATCTGCTTTCATGAAACCATCACGGAATGCGTAAGAACCCGCCATTTTGAACGATAATTCGTCAGAGTCGACATCATGGTAAGAACCATCGAACAATGTCGCTTTGATGCCAACAACTGGGTAACCAGCTAGGACACCATTCTTCATACGTTCTTGAATACCTTTGTCTACAGCACCAAAGAATTCTTTAGGTACAACACCACCAACAACTTCTTCAGCGAACTCGTAGTCTTTACCAGCTTCAGGATCCATTGGCTCTAAACGTACATATACGTGACCGAATTTACCTTTACCACCAGTTTGACGAACAAACTTACCTTCTTGCTCAACAGATTTTTTAATCGTTTCGCGGTAAGCAACCATTGGTTTACCAATGTTCGCTTCAACACCGAATTCACGCTTCATACGGTCAACGATGATGTCAAGGTGAAGCTCACCCATACCAGCAATAATAGTCTGACCAGATTCTTCATCAGTACGAACGCGGAATGATGGATCTTCTTTCGCCAAGCGGCCCAAAGCAACTGACATTTTTTCTTGGTCAGCTTTAGTTTTAGGTTCAACTGCAAGTGCAATTACTGGCTCTGGGAATTCCATACGCTCCAATGTGATCACGTTGTTTTCATCACAAAGTGTATCACCTGTAGTCGTATCTTTAAGACCTACACATGCCGCGATATCGCCCGCACGAATTTCTTCGATGTCATGACGGTCATTAGCGTGCATCTGTACAATACGACCAACACGTTCACGTTTAGATTTAACAGGGTTATAAACTGCACTACCAGCTTTTAGAACACCTGAGTAAACACGAACGAATGTCAAGTTACCAACGAATTTGTCGTTCATAATTTTGAACGCAAGCGCAGCAAACGGTGCTTCATCAGACGCTTCACGAGAACCTTCTGTCTCATCTTTGTCGTCTAAGATACCTTTAATTGCTTCAACGTCAGTAGGTGCTGGTAAGAATTCAATAACAGCATCCAACATACGTTGAACACCTTTGTTTTTGAACGCTGAACCACAAAGCATTGGTTGAATTTCATTCAACAATGTACGTGCACGAAGACCACCGATGATTTCTTCTTTAGTCAAATCACCTTCTTCTAGGTACTTATCCATGAGTTCTTCTGATGCTTCTGCAGCAGCTTCAACCATGTTCGTACGCCATTCTTGAGCAAGCTCAACAAGGTCAGCAGGAATTTCACCGTATTCAAACTTCATACCTTGAGATGCTTCATCCCAGATAATCGCTTTCATTTCGATAAGGTCTACTACACCTTGGAAGTTTTCTTCTGCGCCAACAGGAATCACGATTGGCACTGGATTACCACCAAGACGTGTTTTTACTTGTTCAACAGCACGGAAGAAGTTTGCACCAGTACGGTCCATTTTGTTAACGAACGCAATACGAGGTACTTTATATTTATTTGCTTGACGCCATACAGTTTCTGACTGAGGTTGTACACCACCTACAGCACAGTAAACCATGCACGCGCCGTCAAGAACACGCATAGAACGCTCAACTTCGATCGTGAAGTCAACGTGTCCCGGTGTGTCAATTACGTTAATACGGTGTTGTTCGAACTGGTTACCCATACCTTTCCAGAAGCAAGTTACTGCTGCTGAAGTAATAGTAATACCACGTTCTTGCTCTTGTTCCATCCAGTCAGTTGTTGCTGAACCTTCGTGAGTTTCACCTAGTTTGTGGCTCTCACCTGTGTAGAACAAAATACGTTCAGAAGTCGTTGTTTTACCAGCATCAATGTGTGCTGAGATACCAATGTTACGGTAACGAGAAATTGGGGTTTGACGAGCCATGATTTCTTGCATTCCTAAATTTTGTTGTTTAAAACAGGACGCTTTAAGCTGCTGAGCAGCTTAAAGCGATTCGATGACAAATCAGTGAAACCCGACTTACCACCCTCCTGAATAGGGGCTGTTTTATCCGCTTAGAAACGGTAGTGAGAGAAGGCTTTGTTGGCTTCAGCCATACGATGCACATCTTCACGTTTCTTGATCGCTGAACCTTTACCTTCAGCTGCGTCAAGCAACTCACCAGCAAGGCGTAACGCCATAGTTTTTTCAGAACGCTTAGCAGCAGCATCTACTAACCAACGCATCGCTAAAGCAGTACGACGGGATGGGCGTACTTCCATAGGAACTTGGTATGTAGCACCACCAACACGGCGTGCTTTTACTTCGACCATAGGACGAACTTTTTCAAGAGTAGTCTCGAAAAATTCAACTGGGTCTACTTTAGATTTTTCTTGAACGCGGTCTAAAGCACCGTAAACGATACTTTCAGCAATAGATTTTTTACCATCTTGCATTACGTGGTTCATGAACTTAGCGATTGTTTGGCTGCCGAACTTAGGATCCGGAAGGATTTCACGAGCAGCGACTACGCGACGTCTTGGCATTTTAATACTACCTATAAATATGACACTTCAGGTTTATCCAGCAGCAGTACAAAGTGTCATGTACTATTCGCTGGCCTTACTACACGTCGCTTGAATTTCACAAAATTAAATGCAGAAATCAGACAAGCGAGACGATAAAGGATTGCAGTTCTATACGTTTAAGAAAATGATCTAGTTAGATTATTTCTTAGGACGCTTAGTACCGTATTTAGAACGAGACTGGTTACGATCTTTAACACCAGCACAGTCTAAAGAACCACGAACGGTATGGTAACGTACACCTGGTAAGTCTTTAACACGACCACCACGGATAAGAACAACACTGTGCTCTTGTAGGTTATGGCCTTCACCACCGATATAGCTAGATACTTCAAAACCTGAAGTTAAGCGAACACGGCAAACTTTACGCATTGCTGAGTTAGGTTTTTTAGGTGTAGTTGTGTAAACACGTGTACAAACACCACGACGTTGTGGACAAGCCTTCAACGCAGGAACTTTTGATTTTTCAATCAAAGTCGTACGACCCTTACGGATCAACTGATTTGTTGTTGCCATGTGGCAATTCTCCCGTTAATAAAAAGCCCCAAAAAATACTACTTTTTGAGGGCATGCAATTGTAAGCCAAGAAGTAAAAATGGTCAACATTCAACATGACATCAAATATTGACCATTGTGTGCTTACAACGAAATTTTCAGAATGATTTGATCAACCATTCATAACTAAATTTATTGTTTTTTCTGTGAAGTAGGTAGTGAGTTTGCTGCTTCGTCTTTCTTTTTTGAATTACGACGCTTAGGGGGCACTTTTACCTGCACAATAGGTTCGCCTTGAGGCTGGTCTTTATCAGCGTCTTGAACACTTTCATTAGAAGCCGATTCCACATGTTTTTCAGCTAAGGCCTTAAGACCATCCTCAACACTGACCACTTCTTCTTTTTCAGACTCGGTAGATTTTGCTTCAATTTTAATTGCTGAAATTGAATCATTATGAACTGCAGACTCATCAACTTGAATAGACTCTTCTCCTTCAAGTTTTTTTACAAACTCTTCAACCTCAACCACTAACTCATTATTGATTGACACTGCGGAATTCAATGCGAGTGAAGATTGCTTTAATAATTCTGTACCGCGCTCAAAGGCCTCCTGAACAGATACCTGCTCATCTGGATGTTGGAGAATGTACTTCTGTGCTCCTGAAAAAACAGCTCTAGCTTTAGTATGAGCCTCTTCCACCAAACGCCAGCTATATACTGCACCAATACCAGCACCAGCCACAGGTGCTAATTTAGATAAAATTGAAATTTGAGGAATCTGATTCAACCAATTCCATTTATAACCACCTTCAGGATTACTCAGCCAATTTTTTAAAGCCGTGAAGTCGTTACTAGAGCCCAATAGGGTTTGTAGCTGATGAGTATCTTGTGTTTCCAATAAATTTGCGACTGTTCTTAATGCCACTAAAAGTGTTTGCTTTTCCGCAATAACACCTAAATCGACTTGTTTGAATACATACTCAACGATCTCTTGCTCTTGACGATGATTAAGTTCAAAACCGTGCGCGCGCCCTTCTTGGTAAATACTACGCAACGTAAATGCCAACGAGAAAGGAATATCGATGGCCGTACCAACTACGCCTGTCGCACCAGACACTGCCCCCTGAACCGCTGCAATCAACTTATTTTGATTGGCTAATGCTTCACCGATACGATTCGCACGATCAGGGCTTGATTTAAGTTCATCCAAGCTTTTTGCACCAACTTCCTTTAATACATGCTCAACTGAACTTAACTCAGAAACAAAATCATTCAATTTATCAAAAAAATAATCTGCAACTTTGTTGTTTAAGTCCGGAGAGATAAAAGAAGCAACATTATTTAATTTACTGTAATGACGACCAAAAATTTTTTGAGAAACTTGAGGGACATGATCACGAAATAATTGTTGAGGGGTTTCGTACTTTTTTTGTTCAGTCATTTTTCTCTCATCTGAAGTTATGTCAATAATTTTTTGTGGATCAGGTTGTTGCGTCAATTTCGCAATTGATCCTGGTGCAACATGTTGTGCCAGTTCAAATCCAGTAGCACTGAGCTTTTTAGCCACTCCAAATGCTTTTAATACCAGTCCGCTAGATTGCTTATTATTAGAATTTGCCATTTACAACCCTCCTTCGCATTTATCACTTATGTTTAAAATTCTATGCGCAGTCAAGAGTTATCTCAACTTTATCGTGTTTTATTCGGTTGCAATATAGTGAACATATCTGCCAATAAGCGTTTTAACGCTGCGATATTGATTTGCCATAAGAATTTAAAATAGATTCTGATATCATGATACGAATTTTTGACAAGATCTTATGGATTTTTACATCCAATCAAATCATCGATGTGAATTTTTCCATAAAATGACTTCACCATAATAGGGAATTGTAAATGAAACGTGTTGTAATCACTGGTATGGGCATTAACTCATGCATTGGTAATACATTAGAAGATGTAAATCATGCCTTACAAAATGGTATTTCAGGCACACGTTTTAACCCAACTTATGCTGAACTTAATTTTAAAAGTCATGTTAGTGCTGCAGCAGAACAAAATTTTGACGGTATTGACCGTAAACTGAAACGCTTTATGGGTGTATGTGCGATGTATGCCTATAACGCTGCAGTCGCTGCGGTTGAAAATGCGGGTCTAACCGCTGAAGATCTTGCGGGCAATCCTCGTTATGGTATTGCGGGTGGTTCAGGCGGCAACTCTACAGCTTCTGTCGCTGAAATGATTGAACTTCTTGAAGAGAAAGGCGCACGTAAAATTGGCCCTTTCTTTGTTCCACGCAATATGTCAAATACTATTACAGCTAACGTTGGTGTGGCATTCAAATTACAAGGTATCGCTCACTCTATTACAAGTGCTTGTGCAACCTCAGCTGATGCCATTGGTTACGCATACAACCTGATTCAACTTGGCAAACAGGATCTAATGCTCGCTGGTGGTGGTGAAGAAGACCATTGGTCACAAAGTCTATTATTTGATGCAATGGGTGCTTTATGCTCAAAATATAATGACTCACCAGAAACCGCTTCTCGCCCTTACTCTGCTGATCGTGATGGTTTTGTCATTGCTGGCGGCGGTGGTTTCGTGGTACTTGAATCTCTTGAGCATGCTCAAGCGCGCGGTGCAAATATTCTTGCTGAAGTCGTTGCATATGCAGCCAACTCTGATGGTGCTGATATGGTCGCACCATCAGGTGAAGGTGCAACACGTTGCATCTTGATGGCACTTGATGAAGCAAAACAGCATGGTGTTGAAAAAATTGATTATGTAAATACACACGGCACATCTACACCAGCTGGTGATGTGACTGAATTGAAAGCAATGGAACGCGCATTCGGTGAAGGTCAAGTACCACCTTTAAGTTCAACAAAATCTATGACAGGTCATAGCTTAGGCGCTGCAGGTGTACAAGAAGCGATTTACTCTATTCTCATGATGCAGAATGACTTTATTGCACCAAATATCAACGTTACTGAGCTTGATGAAGGTGCAAAACCATTTGATATCGTACTTGAAAAACGCGATACAAAACTGAATACTGTAATGAGTAACAGTTTTGGTTTCGGCGGCGTAAATGCCTGCCTCATTTTCAAGAAATGGGAAGGCTAATTTAATTCCGCCCATAATGGGTGATTAGATGGATGCTCCTTCAGATGCTTTCCTATGGGTAAAAGCATTACATATTATTGCTGTGGTATGTTGGTTCGCTGCTTTGTTCTATCTACCACGGCTTTATGTTTATCATGCGATGAGTGACGATGCCATAAGTCATCAACGCTTTGAAGTCATGGAACGTAAGCTTTATCGTGGCATTATGTGGCCTGCGATGATCGCAACATTGATCACTGCACATTTTTTAGTGGACTGGGGTGATGCAACTCGACATTATCATGAAGCTTTATGGTTTTATTTAAAAGTTGGTTTAGTCGGATTACTGGTCATATACCACCTAGTGTGTGGATATTACCGTAAAAAACTCATTGATAATGCACACTATAAAAGTCATAAGTTCTGGCGCTATTTCAACGAAATGCCCACATTGATCTTATTCGCAGTTGTAATTTTAGTTGTGGTCAAACCTACATTCTAACTAAAGAATATAAAAAAACCTCCATTCGTGGAGGTTTTTTCTTTCTCTAAAAATTAATTATGGTTACGCTTACGCATACGTGGTTTATAAAGAACACGGTATGTTACAGCCAACAGAATTAACCAGATTGGGCTAATCATCAAAGCTTTAAGCGTGTCTGGCTCTAAACTTAAAATGATTAATGCAAATAGCAAAAATGCCAATACAACGTATGACATTGCCACTCCACCCGGCATTTTAAAATTCGACTTTTCATGTAGCTCAGGTCGCAATTTACGGTAGCGTATATAGCACACCATGATAATCGCCCAAATACTAATGAAAAGAATCACACACAGCGAACTTGCTAATGTAAAAGCTTCCATCGTATTTGGCACAAAATACTGAAATGCTGCACCGGCCATAATAAATGTACATGAAAAGATTAATCCCTTAGCAGGTACGGCACGACTTGAAAGTTCTGCTAGCTTTTGAGGGGCTTGGCCGTCACGGGCCAATCCAAATAACATTCGACTGGTAGAAAAGACACCACTGTTCATGGAAGACATCACAGAAGACAAAACCACTAGGTTCATAATCACAGCAGCTGAACCAATACCCGCAAATAAGAATAATGTGACAAATGGACTTTGATCTGCTGGGATATTGATCCAAGGTGTCACAGACATAATCATGATCAACGAAAGCACATAGAAAATAATAATACGTGTCGGAATAGCATTAACCGCTTTTGGTAAATTTTTTTCAGGATCTTTGGTTTCCGCAGCCATCGTCCCGAGTAACTCTACACCAACAAAGGCAAACATTGCGATTTGAAAGCCTGCCAAAAAGCCCATGGATCCTTTCGGGAACATTCCACCATGAGACCAAATGTTACTGAAGCTTGCAACAGCACCACTTGGTGACTGAAAACTCGTAAACACCATGAAGGCACCAACCAAGATCAATCCAATAATGGCTAGAATTTTGATTAATGCAAACCAAAACTCAATTTCACCAAAAAGTTTTACAGTGACTAAGTTAATTGCGAGTATGAATAAGACACATCCTGCACTAATCGCTGCTTGCCCCATTGGGGTAAACATTTGATCTGGAGGTAACCAAAAACTGAGATAATTGATAATTGCTGCTAAATCAGCAATACCGACCAAAATCCATCCCAGCCAATAGGACCAACCAATATAATACCCTGCACCTGGTCCAATGAGATCATGTGCCATATCAATAAATGATTTGTAGTGCAGATTAGATAAAAGAATTTCACCAAGGGCACGCATCAAGAAAAAAAACATAGCACCAATAATCATATAAATGATGATGATTGAAGGTCCTGCAAGTGAAATCGTTTTTCCTGAGCCCATAAACAACCCTGTACCAATCGCTCCACCGATGGCGATGAGTTGTAAATGTCGATTTGAAAGCTTACGCTGTAATTCATTGGGAGATGATTGTTCATCAATATTTGTGGTTGTCATTATTCAACATCCTTTTACACCATCTAATCTAATCGATCAGCCTAAATTCCGCTTCAAACTGAGATTCGAGAGATTTTGTTATTATGAGAGGAGCCATAAATGACTCTTCCTCGTGAAGTCTTACTTATATTCAGTTATTTCAATGCAGCAATCACTGCGATTTCAATTAACCATTCTGGATTAACGAGGTCAGCCTGAATGGTTGCTCGTGATGGTGGTATTGAATCCTCCATCCATTCAATCCAAATTTGATTGAAGATTTGAAAATCTTCCAAATTCTTCACGAAAACTTGTGCTGACAATAAACGAGATTTATCTGTGCCTACTTGAGCCAAAAGAGCGTCGATCGTATTCAGCACATCTTTCGTTTGTAAGGCGATATCAGGCGTCGTAATCTTAGGTACTTGACCAGAAAGATAAGCCACTTGATTAAAGACTGTAACTGCACTCATCACGCCATTACTATTGAATTTTTGAATATCCTGATTTTGCATATTAATTCCTTGATTACTCAGTATCGATCCTAGTGTTGATCGTTGAATTTTTAACATTAAATTTCTAGAACAAATGGAACCCGCGTCGTTACGCCACACATTAACTCATATCCCACAGTACTCGCTCCTGCAGCGACCTCATCAATCGGTAACAAACTTCCGTACTTTGAGACGCCCCACAGTACGACTTCACTGCCAATTTTTGCATCTTCAATATGCGTGATATCAACAGCTAGCATGTCCATACTTACACGACCAATCAAAGAAGTTTTTTTTCCATTCACAAGCACTGTTGTGCCAGATTGAGTAATCCGTTGATATCCATCTGCATATCCACAAGCGACAATGCCAATTTTCATAGCTTGTTCTGCAAAAAATGTCGATCCATAGCCAATACTTTGCTGAGGATTAATTTCTTGAATTGCAATCAATTCACTTCTTAAAGACATTGTTGGTTTTAAGTCCCAATCTTGAATAGTATGGGTTGGATAATCCGGTGAACTCCCATACAACATAATGCCACTACGTACAATGTTAGAGTGGACATGATTGGCATGTCTAAGAATGGCTGCGCTATTACTTAGTGAACAAGGACCACCTAAAACGCTGACGATTTGATTGAATACTGAAATTTGATAGTCAACCCCAACGTTATTCAAGCGCTCGCCATCAGCATCAGAAAAATGTGTCATGTGAGTGATTGATGCCACTTGCGGCAATTCAGTTAACAGACTCCAAATTTCAGGGTAACGTTGAGGTTGGAATCCTAAACGGTTCATGCCACTGTTCATTTTCAAAAAAATATTAAAATGAGCATCAAGACTAAACCGCTTAATCCATTCGACTTGAATCTCGTTATGAACGGTAAATTGAAGATCTAAATCGTGACACAACTGTAAGTCTGCTTCTTGAAAGATACCTTCCAAAAGCAAAATTGGGCCTTTCCAACCTAAATCTCGAACTCGTTGTGCTTCACTCAGCTCTAGAAGTGCAATTCCATCTGCATCCACTAAGGCTGAATAAATGCGCTCGATCCCATGACCATAAGCATTAGCTTTAACAACAGCAAAAACTTGGGCATTCGGTACATGTTGCTTAGCAACTTTCAAATTATGCTTGATCGCGTTTAAGTGAATAACAGCCTGTATTGGGCGAGACATATTCCTTGTCCTATGATTTATTTTTTAATAGCAAACCACGCAGCCTTTAGGCTGCGTGGTTATAACGTTGAATTGAAAGTCCATCGGTACTAATCTCTGGAGTCCGATTCAGCACTAAATCACTAATCAGCTTTCCAGAACCACATGCCATAGTCCAACCGAGCGTGCCATGTCCAGTATTTAAAAATAGATTCTTATATTTCGTCGCACCGATAATAGGCGTACTGTCTGGCGTCATTGGTCGTAGTCCCGTCCAGAAGCTGGCTTGTGCCATATCTCCACCTGGGAACAAATCACGCGTTACCATCTCTAAGGTGCCACGGCGATCCTCATTTAACTCTTTATTAAAACCACTTAACTCAGCCATCCCACCAACACGAATTCGTTGATCAAAACGAGTTATTGCAATCTTGTAGGTTTCATCTAAGACCGTTGATTGAGGGGCATATTGCGCATCCACGATAGGTATAGTTAATGAATATCCCTTTACTGGATAAATGGGCAAATCTAGACCTAATGGTTTAATAAAATCTCGTGAATAGCTACCGAAGGCAAGTACATAACGATCTGCTGTAAGTACCTGACCGTCGACAACAACGCCTTTGATTTCGTCACCTTCAACTACGAGTTTTTCAACATTTTGATTAAATTTAAACTCAACACCAATACCTTTTGCATATTCAGCAAGCGCGTTGGTAAAGATATAGCAATCCCCAGTCTCATCATTTGGAAGATGTAAACCACCGACTAATTTGTCTTTAACTTCCGCTAATGCAGGTTCAACTCGACCTAGACCTTCACGATCTAATAACTCAAATCCGACACCTGTTTCTTTTAAAACTTCAATGTCTCGTTGAACTGCGTCTAATTGCGCATCCTTACGAAAAATTTGTAATGTTCCTTTTGAACGATTCTCATAAGATATGCCAATATTTTCGCGTAGTTCTCTTAAACAATCTCGACTGTATTCAGCAACACGTACCATACGCTCTTTATTGATGGCGTAATGTGCCGCATTGCAGTTCTTCAACATTTGAGCCATCCATTTCAGCTGCCACAAGCTTCCATCAACGTTAATTGCTAATGGTGCATGATGTTGAAACATCCATTTAACCGCTTTAAATGGAATTCCTGGTGCAGCCCATGGTGTAGAATATCCAGGAGAAATCTGTCCTGCATTGCCAAAACTCGTTTCTTCGGCAGGACCTGATTGACGATCTAATACAGTGACGCTTGCTCCTTGTTGCGCTAGGTAATACGCACTTGCAACACCAATGACACCACTACCTAATACAATAACGCGCATGAACTATCCCTCAGCACTGTGTAGTTTATTTCACTAGTATATTTTTGCTTTAATAGTTTTTTTCACTCTTTTAAACGTTATAATTTAGGTAATTTAAGGGTTTTATCCTAAAAAAATTAAAAAATAAGGAAATTATTCATGCGGAAATTAGATCGCACTGATCGTATGATTTTAGATATTCTACAAAAGGACGGTCGTATCGCCATTAGTGAACTGGCTGCTAAAGTCAATCTTTCTACAACCCCTTGCTCGGAAAGAGTCAAAAGACTAGAACGAGATGGCATTATTATGGGCTATTACGCCCGCTTAAATCCGGAGTTATTGGAGCGTAATTTACTCGTCTTTCTAGAAATTAAATTATCGGCGAAATCTGGAGATGTTTTTGATCAAGTCGCCAAGAATTTAGTTGAGATACCTGAGGTATTAGAGTGTCATTTAATTTCAGGTGAATTCGATTACTTGGTGAAAGCGAGACTAAAAGAAATGAGTGCTTATCGCCAACTACTGGGTGACCTGCTTAAAATGCTTCCCTCCTCTGCATCCTCCCATAGTTACATCGTGATGGAAGAGGTCAAAGAATCCTTGTATTTGGATCTAAGCTAAGCTACGAAGAGCAATCTCTTTTGAATTGCTCTTTAGCTCGAATGTCGGCTTAGATTAATCAACGTAATTTAAAATTTGATGGAAAGCTTGAATTCTGGCTTTGGGTGCAGCAGCGGCTAACTCTGCATCACTGCCATAACCGTATTCCACTGCAATCGTTTCAATTCCATTTTTTCGAGCACCGATAATGTCATGCTCTCGGTCCCCTACCATCAAACAGGTTTCTGGCTTAATTTTTTCTTGCTCTAAAATATATGCAATAAGTTCAGCTTTATTGGTGCGGTCACCATTTAACTCACTGCCATAGGCATAATCAAAATACGGTGTGAGATTGAAATGTTCAAGAATTTGCTGAGCATACACTTCAGGCTTCGCAGTAGCTAAAAACAATCTGTAACCTTTATTCTTAAGTGTTGCCAATGTCTCCGCTACATCTTCAAATAATAAATTTTCAAATAAACCTTTTACAGCAAAGCGCTCACGATAACCAAGTAAAGCCTGTTCCGCCAAATCATCATTCACATCAACCTTCAAAATTTTGGCCAACGAGGCTTTTAAAGGTGGTCCAATAATCCAATCAATATTCTCATCCTCCGCGATAAGATGACCTACTTTTTCTAAACCATAGCGTGCAGAAGTCGTAATACCCACTTTAGGATCAGTTAGCGTTCCATCTAAATCAATGAGAATATTTTTAATCATGCTGTACCTTTTTTAGAAATGCTATCGAGACTTCTCAGAAACTTGCCTATACTACTCCAAATTGATCGATGAAGGACATTGTTGTGCGCCCTACTGTATTGTGCTTTTCTGGTTTAGATCCATCTGGTGGTGCTGGCTTACAAGCAGATATTGAAGCGATCGGCCAAAGTGGTGCTCATGCAGCAATCGCATGTACAGCGTTAACCATTCAAAACTCTCAACAAGTTTTTGGATTTGAAGCAACCTCAAAAGATTTACTGCTGGCTCAAGCGAATGCTGTAGTGAATGATCTTCCTATCAAAGTAGTGAAATCTGGCATGCTCGGTACTACCGACAATATCGCCGCTTTGGCAGAATTCCTAAGAGCACATCCTGATTTTCAATACGTACTCGATCCAGTTTTGGTTGCCAATAGTGGTGGCTCATTAGGAAATCAAGCAACATTGGTCAAGGCTTTTGTTGAATTGATTCCTCTTGCTACGATTCTTACACCCAATACCGTTGAACTTCGCGCATTAACAGGCTGTGAAGATTTAGATCAAGCCACACAGAAGCTATTTGAAATGGGTGCTAAAGCGGTATTAGTCAAAGGTGGTCACGAAGACACACCGACTTATATTAGAAATGCACTCTACATTAATGGTGATATGGTCTCTGAAACAAAATGTCCTCGTCTTGAAGGTGAGTATCATGGTTCAGGCTGTTCTCTTGCAAGTTTTATTGCAGGAAGGTTGGCACAAGGTGATCAAATTAAAAATGCAGTTCACCATGCGGAAACATGGCTATTTGGTGTATTAAAACGTGCTGAAATCCCAGTTGAAGGTGGCCAAAGAATTCCAAAACGCTTCTAAATAAAAAGCCCACTGACTGTGGGTTTTTTTTTATTAATCTTTTAGTCTTTCTTTGACTGATCGGATATGTTCTCTATTGGTTTTCCACGATTTTTGAAGCGCTGCTTTTTCAATACGATATTTAATTCTCTGTAGTCTACGATCATCAATCACTTTCATTTGGTAGCTTTTAACTTCTTCAATCCAACTTTTACCCCAATGAACATGTACAGGAATTGGTGTTTTAAACTCACAATTAGGCACGAAAACTATTAACCCATGTATCGACAGATTTGAATCGATTAAATCTTTTAACAATCCCTCTAAAACCTTTATATGCTTGTAGTTTTGGTGCAATGGATTTTGAAATTTATGGCTAGATTTATAAATTTTTTGAGTCCACATTTTTTGATGTGATGAGCCAAAAATCCAACCTTTATAGTTTTTGGTCTCAATCACAAATATTCCATAAGGACTCAATAAAATATGGTCAATCTGTGTGGTCTGATTGTCCTGATCCAAAAATGTTAGATCATTCAGTAAAATATAGTCCTCATTCAAAAAATTTTTTGCATGATATTGGACAATGTATTCACCCAATTTTCCTTTGATATAAGGTACAAACATTTTGAATACAGGGATGATTGCTAGAATGAAGATCAACCACCATAACTGCGATATGAGATTAAAAACAATTGTAATTATAGGATTTTCATTAGACATAATTTTTGTATTTCATATGTTTATGCTGTTATAACATCACCACTTATCATCTTCAAGCTGCAGCAGCTTAAGCTTATTTTCCACACCTCCTGAAAATCCGACCAGCTTGCCATTGACACCTATTACACGATGACAAGGTACAATGATCGCGATAGGATTTTTCCCATTGGCCAAGCCTACCGCTCGAACCGCTTTTACATTCCCAACATCCTCAGCAATTTGCTTATACGTTCTAGACTCTCCAAAAGGAATTTTTAACAGCGCATTCCATACCGAGCGTTGGAATTCTGTCCCATAAAGTTCTATAGGCAAATCAAATACCTGACGTTGTTTTAAAAAATATTCGCGAAGCTGTGTTTCGGCAATGCATAAAATCTCGTGATCATCCCGCTGAATTACGATTTGATTTCGGATAAACTGAGGAAGTGCATTCTCCCAAGCGACAACAATCAATGCTCGATCATGAGCAACCAATTGAAGTTCACCGACAGGTGTCATTATTTTTTTTAAATAAAATTGAGTCATTTTTTAATCGCCTGAAAGTTGAATCATCTAACTATGTTGATGATAACTTCATCAAGACCAAACCCGAAATAATCAATACTGCAGCGATCATTCTCATTGCATTTGCAGGTTCTCCAAGAATAAAAATCCCAACCACAAATGAACCTACAGCGCCTATGCCTGTCCATACGGTATAAGCTGTCCCGAGTGGCAAAGTTTTCATCGCATAGGAAAGTAAAGCAAAACTTGCGATCATGAAAACGATCGTCAAAATACTGGGTGTCAATTTGGTGAATCCATCTGAAACTTTCATAAAATAGGCCCAGACCACTTCCAACAACCCTGCAACAATCAAGACTAACCAAGCCAAAATAAACCCTCTCTCAATTAAAAAAAGCAGCGTATGGATACGCTGCCTTAAATCTTACGCTGAAGCTAATTTCATCATGACTAAACCTGAAATAATCAGAATAGCCGCAATCATCCGCATTGCTGTCGCAGGCTCACCCAGAATAAAAATGCCGACTAAAAAAGACCCTACTGCACCAATCCCCGTCCAAATCGTATAGGCAGTTCCCAGAGGGAATGTTTTCATGGCATGTGCCAACAACCCAAAACTGAGAACCATAAAAAATAGAGTAATTGCAGTCGGTGTGAATTTAGTAAATCCTTCAGACATTTTCATACTATATGCCCAAACGATCTCAAATAAACCCGCGAGAATAAGAATAAACCAAGCCATGATGCCTGCTCCCAATTAAAATAATTTAAGAGTCAGGCCGTCCTGACGATTTTTCTCAGAGAAATGAGGGAGGTCGTTCCTCCAAATGATGGTTGAATTATATCAACACACGCACAAAATAGGCGCAATTTTACAATTTTTGACCCAAAATACACCTACAAAAAATAGGTCATTATCGGACTAGCTTTTCTAGATTATTTCTGCATTTTTAGGCTATTGCATTACAAAGGCGATCGCTATTGGCAGATAGAAGACTAAATCCGCACTAAATTAAAACACTTTACTGCACTATAGAATCACTGGTCTGGGATGTTTAAATTGATTTTTTATCTCGCTCTTTTAAGACTTATTCACGAAGATAAGCCAAATAATGAGCAACGAAAATTTCTCCCCCAAACAATACAACAGAAAAGATAAGAAGATCCATTTTTTGTAAAAAAGGACTCAAATGAGTCCTTTTTATACATTTATTGTCTAATAAACAAACCATTGAACTAAATATGATTATAATCTAATCAAATTATCCAGACTGTTATCAACATAGATATCCACCACGTTATCCATAGACTTATCCACAGATGTGTGTAGTGTTATACATGTTTCGGATCAAACGTTAATTGAACCTACTTTCGCCAACTCTGCACGCATTTCATCAATTACAGCTTTATAATCTGGCTTTCCAAAAATGGCAGAACCAGCTACAAACATATCTGCACCAGCTTCAGCGATTTCACGAATATTTGCTGGACCAACACCACCATCAACTTCTAAGCGAATATCTTTACCAGATGCATCAATAATTTTGCGTGCTTTACGAAGTTTATCTAGCGTCATTGGGATAAATTTTTGTCCACCGAAGCCAGGGTTGACGCTCATTAATAAGACTTGATCCACTTTATCCAGTACATAATCAAGGTAATGTAAAGGCGTTGCAGGGTTAAAAACTAAACCTGCTTTAGCACCACCAGCTTTAATCAGCTGCAATGAACGGTCGATATGGTCTGATGCTTCTGGATGAAAAGTGATGATATCTGCACCCGCATCTAAGAAATCTCCGATCATACGATCGACTGGTTTCACCATAAGATGAACGTCAATTGGGGCCTGAATACCATATTTTTTAAGTGCCTTACATACACCAGCACCAAAAGTTAAATTTGGTACATAATGATTATCCATTACATCGAAATGGACCACATCTGCACCTGCTTCAAGTACGTTTTCGACTTCTTCACCTAAGCGAGCGAAATCAGCAGATAAAATCGATGGAGCAATTAAGAATGGCTTGGACATGTCAGGACCTGGCGGGAAATTAGAATTCAAAAGTTGATTATAGCAAAACTTCGTTTATTCATTCCTTCGAAATTACTGCTATTTAAATTTCAACTCAAAATGCTAATCGTTGATAAAAAAATCTTCAAGGACGGAATATGACTTATGCAAAGCTATGTTGCATATTCGGAACAACCTTATGGTGAGATGAATGTTAAGATACAATAAATTTCAAGCATTACGGTAAATAATGAAAACAACCACAACGATAGACAGCTCCGAAGCATTACGTATCGCTAAACGATTAAGCAATCATTGGAAACATAAATTTGATGTCGCCAATACCGATGACCAATATCAAATTTTTATGCCAAAAGTGACAGTTGAATTATCAATACAACCTGATCAACTTCATGTCAGTATTGTGAATAAAGAAGAAATATCTTTAGAAGAATTAATACGACTAGAAAATGTCGTGCTTGATCATATCAATCGCATGGTTCAAGCTGACTATCAAGTTATATGGTCTAGAGAAAGTTAAAGAAAAACCGACATAAAGTCGGCTTTTCATTATTGTTGCTGTTTAAATTCAGTAACACGGCGAATTCGTTCTTCAGTGGCAGGATGACTTGCAAAGAGATCAAGAATTTTTGATTGATCTTCGTCTTCTCCCATATCATCACTCATACGTTTTAAAAAGTTTGCAAAATGCACTGTATCCATTTCATGTTTATGCATGAGTTCTAGCGCATACTGATCTGATTCTAACTCAAACTTCCGTGAATATCCTGCACCAATCATGGCAACTGGCAAAGTCGCAATTAAATCCGATCCATCACCAGTGATAGCAATATAAAGTACGCTGAATCCTAGGCTCGAAAGACCTTGTTGTAAGCTGTGACGTTTTAATAAATGTGCTTGTTCATGTGCCAAAACGCCGATAATTTCCTGATCATTCTTGGCAAGCTTCACTAATTCATCGGTGAGATAAATTGTATTGTTTGGCAATGCGAGTGCATTGGCTCCAAGCGAGGTACCTTCCCTAAATTTCAACTGAGCGGGACGACCCTCAGCAACATATTTCAGATAATCCGCGAGAATCCGATCCTGTCTTTGCTGTGATAACTGAGAAGGTTTAGTGTATTCGGCTAAATAAACTTCTGCCTGACCACCCAAACGATTCAGCGTATTTTCTGGCAGCTGGAAAGCAACAATGTGCGATGCCGTCGGTATTCCCCATTTAATGACGGAGAAACCAAGTGCGACCACGAAAATAACACTAAAAATAATCAACGATGGTGTACGTTCAAGTTTCCATACTTTTTGATGAAAATTTTTATGCTCAACAGGCAACCATTCAGGAAGCTGACGCTCATGAAATTCAATCCTAGCGTCATGTGTTAACTCTAAAGCTGGATTACGTCGACCAATTTTACCAAGCAATACCATTTCATCTGCATGATAGTAGACTGTTTTCACTTCGCCTTTATCTGTATAACTGACAGCGATACTGTCTTGATTAGCAGGGCGAATCTGTGCTGTAAAAGGCTTAGAAAGAACACCATCATAATATGTCACTGTGAGAGGTTGATTCATTGAATTAACTCCTAAAGTGAAATATCAATATCAAAAATATCACTAATTTCTTCCGCGATGGCACTATGATCACTTTGCGCAATATTCATCATCAGGTTTGGATCATCATTTAATTCTAAGCTCATCGATTCAACTTGGTATCGATAAATGCGAATAGCAGCCCATGCTGACAATAATCCTAAACTTAAGATTCTAGCGATCCAATTACTCGCAACAATCCATGCATAGCGCCATTGATTACAACTGGTCTTAAACTGACTGCTGTTGAGTGTTGTGCTATTCCACGTAGTAATAAAAATTCGTGCCTGTATTAACGGACCAATAAACAACATTCCAATCGCATAAACGGCAAAGATCATCATCAGCATCATATCCATTCCATGACCACTGAGTATTGATAATGTCGAACCACCAAATCCGATGAGCATAAGAATCAATACAAAGAGAATCATGGGAACATATACTGCTCGCATATAACTAGGCCAGTCATTGTTTAATTGAAATTTGAGTTGTCCAACGTACAAATGATTAAGCGTATATTTTTTATAAATCCAAATTGCGACAGGGCTAAATATTCCTAATGTAAAAATGGTGATAGCAAGCGCAATTAAAAATTGTTTATAGGCTTCTTTATTCGTGCCAGAAAAATAAAAACGGCTGTTCCCAAATTTACTGTTGCGCGCATTAAATCGAATTGTGGCTCGTACCAACCATGGAAGAGCAATATAAATAATCAGTCCACCAAATGCTGCTATCGTCATATCCATATATGAGGCAATCGCAAATATTGCCCAAATGCCAATGGCTATCAGTCGACCAATCAAAATTTTAGTCGGTAAACCAGTAAAATCAAAAAAGCGATGAAAAAATTCGGTATTGTTATAAAAATATCTTAAACGACGTACTTTCGCCCATGGCGCATATAGGCTCAATGTCGCAATCGTCAATAAAATATTGACGATCCATATGCCAAAGTACTCCATCGCATTGCCATGAAATTTAAATTTAAATACTTTCCCCATATAAATCGGTCGATTTTCATCTGCATCAGATAATGGAAATGGATCGTTGATGAATGGTAAGGGTGCTTGTTCAGCGGAGTGTTCTGATGAATTCATTATTATTTTCTCTGATTATAAAAATGACATCCCGAGAGATGTCATCATTCAACATGGTTTAAATGTGATATCGCACACATTATAACGAACTTAAGTATGAATATCTTAAAATTCAAATGAGATTAATTTTGCAATTGTAAAGCATGGAATTGCAGATGATCATCAATAAAACTTTGGATAAAGAAGTATCCATGATCATAACCCTCATGCTCCCGCAATGTGAGCTTTTGACCTACGGTTTTACATGATTCAGCAAATAGCGCTGGATTAAGTTGAGCATAAAACTGATCTGCAACCCCCTGATCAATTAAAACTTCGTGATATAGAGCACCCTTTTCTTTCACGAGTTCATTCGCATCATGTGCTTTCCATAACTCACGTTCTTCTCCGAGGTAAGCTGAAAATGCCTTTTCACCCCATGGACAAATTGATGGCGCACAAATCGGTGCAAATGCTGAGACTGACTTAAATAAGTCTGGATACTTCCAAGCAAGCGTGAGTGCACCGTGTCCTCCCATGCTGTGACCAAAAATACCAATCCCCTCATCCTGTACAGGAAACGATGTAAGAACTAGAGAATACAGCTCCTGTATAAGATACGACTCCATCTGATAATGCTCAGCCCAAGGTGCTTGAGTTGCGTTTAAATAGAATCCAGCCCCTTGCCCTATATCCCAAGAATCCCCGACCGCCACGTCGTCACCACGAGGTGATGTATCTGGAGCAATCAATATAATTCCCAATTGTGCAGCTAAACGTTGTGCGTGTGCTTTGATGACAAAAGTTTCTTCAGTACAAGTCAAACCTGCAAGATAGTACAACGCAATACATTTTTGACCTTCGAGTGCCTGTGAAGGTAAAAATACAGAAAATTTAGTCGGATTTTTCAAAAACTTTGAATTGATCTGATAAACACGTTGTTCACCATCAAAACATTTATTCTTTTGAACCAATTCCATTGCACTGCCTCACACATTTAATTTTTAAAACATCATCGCATATTCGTAAACTGAGCACTATCACTCTGGTGTTCACTACTTACGGTTGATAATCCAACCTGAGGAAATAATCTCTTTTCAAGTTGCGGCAACATAATTTCCATATTCTTACCAATGACCCATTGTGGCTCTGATGGCATAAACCCTTGTGCATTTTCCCAATGCGCAATATTGACTGATGCATCTTCAAAGGCTTCACGTAAGCTATTTTTTTCACGCATCGCTAAATCAAAGAAAGCACGTCCAAAATAAGTCGAGTCTGCATCATTTGAACAACCAAAAGACTCTCGATCTGCTGCAGCTGCAGTAATGACTAATGTATCTGGCGATTGCAACGCTGGAATAAAACTACCAGAGAAACATGATGAAATCACAATGACTCTCCACCTGATCCCTGATTTATCAAGCGTTTGGCGCAACCATTTTGGATCTATGTCTTCCAAATCAATTGGCGTATTCTCCATTTGAAATTGGTTACTCAATCCATGGGAAGTCATATAAAGAAACAGGACATCACTTTCACGATTCATCTGAGCGCCAATACGTTGCAATGCCAAATCAATACTGGTCTTTGACGCAATTGGATATTCTTCGCGAGTCGCAGGATTATTAATTAACGCAATTGAACGACCAAAGGTTCCGAAACGCGTATCAAATTGATCTTTAAATCTTTGAATTTCCAATTTGAATACATCTTGATAACTTGCACCAGCTACGCCCATAAAATACCAATACGAGTTCGCAAACTCTCCAAATTGAATCTGTTCAAGCGCCTGATTTAATAATCTGCTTTGCGCGTAAAATGATTGTTCTGAAATACTTGGAGGCGCCTCATCTACCTTCCAAATTGGTTGACTTTGTGACGAAATCTGCCACACAAAAAGTGTAAAAAATGTGGCGATCATGATGAGCAATCGCTCCCACCAAGGCCATTTTAATTCACGCGAAAAAACCCAAACAACAGCTAAACTTTGCCAAACAAACAATAAAGAAAATATGTGCTGCAAATGATCAACAAGGAAATTAGGTTGATAGTCAAAGTTATTAAAATAATATTGGATAAGACACTGAATCAAAACAATATGTGTGTCTAGTACTAACCAAAGTAATGCTGGCACCAACATCAAACGTGGATTATTAGTACGCTGTGAAAGGAAAATCCCAACAATTAAAGCAATAAATGGCCAGAGCGCATAACTCACTAATCCTTGAGAGTTAAATTCTCCAGCACCATTCGATAACAACCAGCTAAATAAAGAGCTCGCTGAACCTCCAAGAATTCCCCAAAAAATAAGTTGAAGAATTGATGGCCTTACAATCTGTAGTGATTTCCTCGAACCTAAAAATAACCAAATCCCTGCAAGCTGGTTACTTTTTAAATCATGCCAAAAGTTAATTGAAGGTTTAAGGTCTATCATAAGATTACTGTGTAGGTGCTTGGATCAGCTTTTTTAAGTTTATGCTCGGTTAAATAATTATCAATGCTACTTTTAACTATATAACAATTTTTCGATTATTTTTGAGTCATTTACCAAACTACTCAGAAACAATCGTTTGAAAATAGGCATCAAATCGACATGCATCACCTAACCATTGATGATCAGGTTTTTGCGCATTGAGATAAACAGCATGCCTTGGTCGCTTTACAATAACTCGCTTAGCAACGCTTTGAGCCAATGCCAACAATTCTTCACCTAAATCCATCTCTCCATCTTCAGGCAACAGAAGATGTAACAGCTGCATTTGTTTTTTAACTTGCGCTTGTTTTTTATTGGCATTTTGATTTTGGTCGCGCTGTGGAAACATTGGATCTAAATACACCACATCGGCATTGACGAATTGGTTCGCACATTGCTTAAGATAATCAGCGGAATCTGAAAAAACTAGCTGAATACGCGCAACAACACTCTTTAAAAATGGGTCAAAACTCGCTTGTTGATGAGTAGATTCTAACAAAGTATATAAAATTGGATGTCGTTCAACTAATGTAACATTTGCCCCTAAATGTGCCATCAGTAAACTGTCATGTCCAAGCCCTGCGGTGGCATCAATGAGCTGGGGTTTTTCAGATAACTGGCATGCCCTTGCAATCATTTCAGATTTCAAGCTAGCACGTTTTAAGCGACCGACTTCGGCTTTCCAATCAGGTTGCATACGCATGCCCTGTGCGCACAGCCACAACCCATCTTGATCAACACAAAGCGCAAGTTCAGGATGATGTCTGAAAAATCGAGCATTCAATTTTTCAACCTCTTCGATTGTTGACTGTACCCCACGAGAAGAAAGCACAGCATTAAAATGCTGTGCTTTCTCAAGAAAATCTCGTTCAGCAAATAAGCGTATTTCGCTTACCATAATTTCCAACCTGTAAATGCAAAGAGAAGGATCACTAAACCTGAAGCAATTCGATACCAAGCAAAAATCATAAAATCACGTTTTGCGACATAGGCAACCAAAGCTCGAATGAGTAATAAAGCTGAGACAAATGAAACAATCAACCCAGTTGTCAACACTGCCCAATCTTCAGCAGTCTGGAATACATCATAGCTTTGATATAAATCTAATAATCCAGCACCAATAATGACTGGAATTCCAAGAAAGAATGAAAATTCGGTCGCTGCTTTGCGGGAAACGCCTAAAAACATTGCCCCGATGATCGTAGCACCAGAACGTGATGTACCTGGGATCAAAGAGAGCACTTGAATTAAACCAATCCAAATTGCATCTTTATAACTGAGCTCTTCAACTTCTTTGACACGTATTCTTGGGGGATTTTTTTCTACCCAAATGATAATTAAACCACCGACAATCAGGCCAATTGCAATCGCGTAGTTATTAAATAATAGCTCTTTTACTGTTTGCCCAAAGGTCAACCCTATTGCAACAATTGGGATTGAAGCCAAGATTAAACCAAATCCGAGTCTTCTTCCTTGTGCTTCGCCAGTGACCATACCCGTTGCAGCACCCCATAAGCGCGACCAATATTCATAAATAACCGCTGCGATTGCCCCCATTTGAATGGCAATCACAAAGACATCACTTTTTTCCTTGGTCCAGAAATTCATGAGTTCAGCGGCTAAAATTAAATGGCCTGTACTAGAAATGGGTAAAAACTCAGTAATACCTTCAACGATACCCATAATTGCCGCTTTAAGCAACAGTAAAAGATCCATAGAAATTCCTAATTATGCTTTGCCTTGTTCTGGAATTTTTTTCCACGCATTGTCACGTAAATAAACGGGTAGTGCGAGATCGGCACTTAGCCATTGTTCTTTTAAAGCATGTTCACGTGCAATAGTCGCTATATCCTCAGCAGTTGCTTGGACATTTGAATAATCATTTAATTCGGGATGAATACATTTTGTTCCCGAACCAATCATTTGAAACTTTTGATAGGCTGCAGCATTTTCATAATTTAATAATTGCTCTTCATCCACCAACTGCATTAAACCTTGAGCATTTAACTGAAAACTTGCGATGTAGACCTCATTCATTCTTGCATCAAGTACAGCCGTAACTTCTGTCAGTTGATACATTCGATAAGCAGCCTGTGCCAGAGCTTGAAGGGATGAAACAGGAATCACAGGCACGTCATGTGACCATGCAAGCGCCTGAGTGACCGCTGCATTAATACGCACACCGCTGAATGAGCCAGGACCACGACTAAAAGCGATCGCATCCAAATCTGAAACGTGTACTTCAGCTTGCTGAAAAGCTGCTTCAATCATTGGGAGGATAGATTGGGTCTGCGCTTTTGCACGATCATCTAGTTGATAAAAAAGTACTTGATTCTCATCAATTAACGAAACTGAGCACTGCTCATTGGCAGTTTCTAATGCAAGCAATTTCATGCATGCCCCTATAAATCGTTAAAAATGGTGCTAATCATACTCCACTCGAATTATTCCTGCGAGAGCAGATCTGTTCAGATTTAGTGATTATTGAACGCTCGTATCAATCTCAACACTTATATTTAAAATTCAAATTTTTCAAGCTGAGTGAAATTTTTGAAATGATGCGCATAATGCATCGCACTCATTTTGAGTTTAGCTTCTGCAAACTCATCTAATGTTTTAATTACTTTGCCAGGAGAGCCCATCACCAATGAATTATCTGGGATGATTTTACCTTCTGGAATCAACGCATTCGCGCCAATAATGCAATTTTTACCGATTACAGCATTATTTAATATGACGGCGTTGATACCAATCAAACTATTATCTCCAATCGTACAACCATGTAACATTGCTTGATGACCAATGGTGACATATTGCCCAACATTCAATTCAATGCCCGGATCCGTGTGTAAGACGGCATTTTCTTGAATATTACTGAAATCACCAATACGAATTTTGCAGTTATCCCCGCGTATTACCGCACCAAACCAAACACTCACCTCTTGTCCAAGTTCAACATCGCCAATCACAGTGGCATTTTCTGCAATCCATCCATTCCATGGTTGAATCGTCGTTGAAGGGGTTTTGTCTTGAAATTTGTACATCATATGCAGCAATCCTATGCATTTAATATTTTAATGTTGTTTGAAAATTGAAGATTTAAAACTTGGGGAATTGAGCAAAAAGGGCCAGTTTTTTTTATAATTTAAGCCATACTGAAACAACGAAATCAGGATCCTTGCTGTAAGACCCCATATCACCTCATTCTCAACTCTTAAACTAGGAAAATAGATTGATTGCTTAGCCAATCGAACTTCATAAGGTGTTGGGCGAGCATCCATCATTTCACGTATTGAAGCAAAAAAAATACGATCGATTTCTGTAGGTTGTGGGACAAGCTTCACATTAGGCGGTATCAATCCAACAACAGGTTTTACTAAAACACCCGCTTTTGAGCGCTCTGAAGGCAGATCACCTAGCAACTTTACATCGAACGGATTCAAAGCCGTTTCTTCCCATGCTTCTCGGAGTGCAACGACAATATTACTGGTGTCGTTCGGATCTCTTTTTCCTCCTGGGAATGACACTTCACCCGCATGATTATTCATATAAATAGAGCGACGCGTCAGCAGAATTTTAGGATCATCTTCATTGGTGATTGCAAGTAATACTGCAGCATCAGCTTTTTGAATGCGTTTAGAAAACCTAAGGTGTTGTTGCAGTTGCAATGTTAATGAATGATCCATCATCTTGAATAGCTCGATCTCTCTTTTTTATTCTCATCCCATCATATATGAAATTTTGTGCATAAGGCTATAAATGATGCGAAAGTTATTTTTTTGGGGTATGCTGAATCATCTCATTTTTACTTGACAGCATATGCCTTTTTGCACGGCCTGTGGGCAACCGACGACCGAACAGATTCCTTTAGGTGATCATAAAGTACGCCAAGTCTGTACGCATTGTAAGACCATTCACTATGTGAATCCAAAGGTCATTTGTGGAGCCTTAGCGATTTGGGAAGATAAAGTACTCTTATGTCGTAGAGCGATTGAGCCGCGCTATGGTCTTTGGACGCTACCAGCAGGATATATGGAACTCTTCGAGACAATGGAGCAAGGTGCAGCTCGTGAAACTCGTGAAGAAGCTGAAGCTGAAGTGGAAATTGAGCAATTGTACTGTATGTACAATATCCCTCGTATTGGTCAAATTTACGTATTATTTAAATCTCACCTTGTTGAAGGTAAATTTGGAGCTGGTGAAGAAACCATCGAAAGTCGTTTATTTGAAGAACACGAGATTCCATGGGATAGTTTAGCTTTCCCAAGTGTTGAACGAACGCTTCGTCATTATTTTGAAGACCGAAAATCGAATCATTTTCCTACACACTTAGAGACCTTAGGTACTCGACTTGATCAAACAGGTTAAAAAAAACTCCATCTCATAAGATGGAGTTTTTTTTTGATTAAGCTTTTCGACCTATTTGATAACAAGGTGTTAAAGCAATTTCAATTGTTCCTGTTCTAAGCTTTGCTAGATTAAGTTGTTCAGTCGTTGGTTTATTCTCTGGAATCGAATTATACGTGTGTTGGTATGTCGCATGCGTATTCACCCATTCAGCTGCGGCTGTAGAGCCCTTAGTATCCCAACTCGTGATATTAATACCCGCTCTTATGTCATTATTTACGATTAAGTTTTGTAAATTTAAACGTACACCTCCAGATGACACAAGTTCACTATTAGAATCGACTCCAAAGTCTGGTCTGTTATTTAGTCCAGCTCTGACCCCATTTAGGTTCCCAAAAATTGGATTCGCTAGAATCATACGTATTGTCAGAGATTTATCATTTGCAGTTGAATATGTTGTGCCTGTCGTACCAATAATGAATTGTTGAACATCCAATTCATCTGTCATGGTTGAAGTATTCTTAATGCTTGGACAAGTGGTAGATTTTAAACTCGATGCAGTACGATTGGTTCGTATATCTCCATTTTCATCAATGACGATACTCACTGTTTGTGATGGAATCGTTTTATCATTAAAGTTAAACACTAAATCTGCGTATAATGGGAAAATAATTTGATCCCCAGCTTCAACATTTTTACGTGTTTTGAACACTTTACGATCTAAATAGCTCACTGGACTGTATTTTAGAATATCAAGCTTACCTGTATAGCGCTCAGAATTGACATCTTGACGCCACTCCCCATATACCTCAGTGCTTGTAGGTGTATCCTTGCTGCCTAAGAATCCTTGATAAGCATACTGATTACCAGGAATAATGGATTGACCAAACAGAGTTCCTTTATAGATTTCTAATTTGTCATTTGAAGATTCAATACTTTTAAAAACTAAAGGTTTTTGTATTTTTTGTGAGATATTATTCAACCAATCTTTTGAATTAGAAACGACATCTAATTTTTCAGGTGGTACTTGATTGATTAATAATACTCGTGCTAACTCTTCTGAAGTATTACTACCCGTAACAATTGGTTTCCCTCTCCACTGTGAGAGATAACCACTCGCATAACCTTCGCGCGTAGTAATTACGCTCATATCAGCAATTGCTTGATTATTGTTTAGGCTTGAGCCGTGAAACCCTGCGAAATTAGTGTTTTGTCCAATAAAGAGTAAGTGATTGGCCTGATAAATACCCACACTTCTCATTCTGATGATCTGTTGTGCTACTTTTTCTGCATCATCAATTGATACCTTATCGACATCTAACCATGGTTTCAGGATCTGAACATAACTGCCATTTTTGAACTCATTGGCCGTTATATTTTGGCTGATCACTTGAAGACCATCCAAGTTGTCTTTTGACAGCACAACTTGCTGTATATCACCAGATACATTACTGATTTGATCTACACCTAATGTTTGCAAAATTCGTATAATTCCGACCATTGCGTTATAGGTAGGATCGGACATATTAAAATTTTCAATTGGCTTACCAGTTAGCCCTTGAGCCATATCTTGTACACCAATCTGAATATAAACATCGCTCATTTTCTTAGGCACAATTGAACCTAGATCGACCGTCCCTAACTCAATTTTTCGAGCACTGGCTTCACCCTGAATATAAAATGTAACTTTGTCTCCCACTTGGCATGAACCAGTTGCAACATTAGGATCGAGTTCAGTTCGATAGTGATTCAGTTTGTCAGTACTACAATCGAACTTTAGTCCCTCTACAGGATAGTCCAAGACAAATCCAAGACAATTAGCATCATTTGAGGTTAAACAACCATTAGAGGTTGTAACGGAACCACGGTTAGGATCTTCATTTATTTTAGCACTCTCTCCACCACATCCAGTCAGTGCTAAAAAAAGCGTGGAAAACGTGAATGGGATAATATTAGACTTTTTCATTCTAGTTCTCTTTTATTTGATGGCCTTAAGCTTTAGCTGACCAGTATTCACGAGTTTTTGATTTTGAATATCAATTGATTCGACTAAAGGGGTTAGTAATAAATATCGTGTTTGAGGTGGTTTTTTTAATATACCTTCGAGTGCAGAGTATGTCGTGACGTTGGCTTGAGTATCTGTACTTTTAAAACCAGTCGCTCCCTCTAAAATGCAACCTTGCTGATCCAAAAATACTGCAATCGGCCAATAAAAAGTTGGGTTATTTTGAGATGAAGCAAATGATTGAATTTGAATCTGATCAATTGATTCATCTAACTCCACCACCTCGTAAGCAAAACGTTCTTTCAATGGCGCAACTGGCCATAAACCAATTTCACCTTGAGCACCCTTCAAACGCTTAGCTTTCTGAATTTTTTTATCTTGAAAACATGTATGTTCCAAAGATTCTGCAAGATCTTTTGCTTCAATACGCATGTACGTACTCGATAAAGCCATTGCTTCTTTCGCTGTAGGCTCTGTCGGCTGTAGGAACTGAGATAAAACGGCTTTGGTAATCCCTTTTTGTCGCTCAATTGTTTCAAAACGAGCTGCACCTACACCCTGCGTATCAGGAACTACATAAAACCGTTTTCTTCCTTCCAGATTAAACTCACGATCTTCAAGATATTCATGATCAATGTATTCAACACCATCAATTACAGTTACAGGACTTCCTGTTTCAGCTTTCAGTGAACCACCTGCGTTTTTGCTATCTGAAATCTGCTCAACACGTTGAACGCTTTCTTTAGAATTTTGATCTTGTGTAGATTTATGTTCTGTTAATGCCTGCTCATGCTTCGTATTGACTTTAGTCTGTGTAAGATCAATTTTCTTCATTTGATCCTGAGTCTTTTTTTCAGCAGTTACAGTTGATTGTTCAACATTATTAGTTAGACCATGCTCAACTGATTTGCTCGCTGTAGGAGCTTTAATACTCGGCTGAACGATTTCAACTTGTATTTTTTTAGGCTCGTCTGCTGGTTTTTTTTGAATGTTTTTTGGCTGAACATTTTCTCTTTGAATTGATTTTTGATCTTTAATAGATTTGTTTTTTTGAGCATTAGATGCAGCTCTTTCGATGACAATCGGTCTGCCATCTGGACCTATAATTGTGTAAAAGTCTTGGGCATACAATGTAGGACTTACTAAAAAAGAACCTGCACATATAACACAACCGAGAGACTGGCTCACTCTTGTTTTTATTTGTTTAAATTGCTCAAGATTTAAGTCCATTACCATCTCGTTCTATAATTAATACCTAAAATCGTAACTTTGGTATTTGTCGATACATTTAAGCCTGCATATGGATTAAGTAATAAATTATCCACGGCGTCTAGATTGGCTAGGCTACTTGATCCCGCTGGAATTCTATCGCGGCTACGAAGGAACCCGACTGATAAATCAATATCTGTATCTTCATCAAAACGGTAACCAATACCCAATCCAAACAATTGTGCATTATTGATCGGTACCATTGTATTCCGCTTTCCATCTGGGATCGCACTTGTTCTAGGTTCATAACCAGCACGGAATTTCAAACGGTCATTGGCAGAATATTCAACGCCAACGCCCCAACTCCATGGAGATTGAAAACCTAGAGGCAGAGATAAAGAAGAGTCTGTTACATCATTAGATAACAGTTTTGCAATCTTCAGAGCAGAAATTTGACGATCGAACTCAAATTTAAACTTATCCCAAGCCGCATAGTCAGTCCATCCCACATCGAAATTTACCTGTAAGTCCGGGAATACTTTGTACTTAATCCCCGCTTGGAAATGTGCTGGATATTCTAAATCCATAGACATTAGACCAGTTTCAATCGCAGGTACATAGTTTGGAAAACCAAGTATGGTTGCCAAAACTTGCCCCGTAGGTGAGGAGTTTAGTCCTTTGATTAATTCTCGGGATGCGTTTCCATTTTCTACAATATATTTACCCTTCAAGCGCATTTTAGCACCGCTTTGGTAAACCAGCCCTAAACCAAACTCTTCAGTGGGTTCCCACAAGACACCTAAGTTGTAGCTTGGTGATAAACTCTGCTCCATTTCAACATTGATTTTCCCGAAAGTTGAAAATGGATTCATGCCCTCATTGGTATTACATAAGCCGAATAACAAAATATTCGTGACAATATTGTCATTCCCTCCACGGAAAGGGGCACAGACAGACTCATCCACCATCCGAAGAAGACCAATCATTTCATTTGGAAAACGTAAATCTGTTTTCATGGCAATGGCTTGATAAGACATGCCCACTGAAGCACCAATTGAAAGTTCATCATTTACTTGATATGCAATCGATGGTGATAAATATGTAATACGCTCCATGGCAACTTGCTGCCCCATGAAGTTACCCGGATTACCATCTTCTGCACCGAAACCTGCAACCATTGGTGCATATACTGCTGTAGCGAAAGTAAACTTAGATCCTGGTGGGTTGTAGGAGATTCCTCCAGTTGGAGCTGCTACTGGCCATCCCTCTCCTAAATCCACCATTTTTTTTAATATAGGAATATATAAGGATGCGTACTCGACATCACCTCTCACAGAATCCTTAAAATCAGTACAGAGGTTTGATGGATTATCAAGCGCATCATTACAGATTAATGGATCATCAGAATATCCAAAGACGTCATAACCTGATGGCGCGGAAAATTCACGCTGAATATCAAAATTAGCAACTAAGCCTTGAACGTCGGTTTGTAACCCTTTGAGTTTGGTTAAACCCGCAGGGTTAAAGTGAATTGCACTAATCCCGGGTGGATCTGCAGTGACAGCATTACCCATTGATAATGAGCGTACATCTACAGATAAATTCTGCCCAAGGTGTGCAAAGACTTGCGTACTACATCCACTCAGAACAATTGCTGTAACTAAAGGATGCAAACGGAATTGACTCATTTCCGAACTCCTTTAGCTTGCTTTTTTCTTACCGAAGCCAAGTATATCTAATGGGAACGATAGGCCGAGAGAAACATCTGGAGAGTCTTCAGTTAAACCGATACCTATCGTTCCATTGACAATCGTCTTCGGACTAACACGTACACCGAGTGCCACCGCAAACATAGAGCTGGTCTGAGTCGCAGGCTCGTAATATTCACCTGTATCATATGTAAATTTGGTACCCATGTTCATCGATTGCTGATAAGACATGGTCAAGGAGACATCATAGTTAAATGAATATGCAAACCCGAACGAGAATCCAGCCGTAACTCCAGGTTCAAAAGTATCTAAAACACGGTTACGCCCGGTTAAACCTTCACCTTGAGTATTTCCTCCCCCTCGGATTTGATTTAAGCCAGATTCTTTAAAACCATAATTTGTTGATACTGACGCAAACAATACAACTGGATCAATATATTTTCTTGTACTTGCACCAACACCAACTGAATAATACCCCTTACCTGTTGAGAGATCCGTCAAAGGATTAATTTCATAGGGGCTATCACCTGTTTTTGTCGATAGATTACCAAACAAAATAAGTGGCAAACGACCTTCTTTCAGTGGAAATGGCTCCCAACGCGCCCCTAAACTAATATCACCCAAACCAGCAGTGGTCGTATCTTTGACACTATCAGACTTTGCAACCAATGGAATTGAAGCGTTTAGCGTGATGTTATCTCTTAAACCATATTGCGCTGTGATGGTATTGGTAATCGTATGATTTGCATCTTCATCAATACGAAGTTGATACAATTGTCCTTCATCGATCGAAGCATTTATTTGTGAATCCCGATAGTACGAATAATCAAGATCATAGAACGTTGAAAACTCACCACGCTTAATCAGTGAATATTGTCGCTCATTAGAGGAAAAAACTTCCTGCAAGTTAGTCTCTTGCGTCGCATCACCTTCTTTTTGTTGGAGTGCATTTGCAGCCTGCCCTTCAACACCTGGCTTAAGAGAAGGTGTTGCATCAACATTTTCAGTAGATTGTGCCGTATAACTTGATTGTGCTTGTTCAAGCTCGGTCGCCGAACTATTTTCAGTATTATTTTGAGTATCTTGAGAAATATTCTCTTCTGATGGAGCTTCAACTGTTTCGGGTGCTGCATAGACGCCTGTGACAATCATTTGAATACTGATTGCGAGTAGCGTTCTTTTCGTCCATTGATTATTCATTTTACTTCCTACCACAATTCTTCATTATTTGGATTTTGTTTCAATTCAATTTAGTTGCATTTAAATTACTTACGTTTATAGTAAAGCCGCATATATGTTGTAATGGGTTGATTATACGTTGGAGATTTGGGATCAAGATCTAATACTTTACGCATAGTTGAGGCTTTATCTGCGATTTTATTCATATAATCTGACGAAAATTGTGCATCAACTAAGGCGTAACGGTTAATTGTTGCATCATCGACATGTCTTAAATCTGTTTCTTGTAATGCCAATAGATCTTTCTGTTGAGATTCAGGAACGTTCACTAAAAATAAGGTATTGTTTTCCCAAATTTCTTTAAATCGTGCTTCATCAAAACTGATATTTCCTAATGCAGGGTCAGCAACATAAACCCTTCCATCTTTATATGCTTTGTATACAACAAAGTGCTTAAAACCTGCATAGTGAATTGGAACAATAGCAGGTTGTGTCTGTTTAATCAGGTCTTTGAATTCACCACGGTACCCCCCACTTTCATAACCTAAAGCAGTGACGAAACGCTTCATATCCAATAATGAAAAGCTTCTACGCTCAATGATTCGATCATACTCGCCAAATCGCAACAATCCCTCCATGGTTTGTTGTTCTGTCAAATTTAGACCAGCGTGACCATTAAGAACTGTCGTCAACGCCGCAGAACCACAACTATAGTCATACGCTTGACGAACTATTCCTCTAAACTGATTTTCGATAGCCGGCTTGATAGCTACAGGTTCACGGTGATTTTTTGTATAAGATAGATGTCGTGAGTCTGCAATCTCACTGTAATAAACTGCTTCGCGTGGTTTTTCTTTAATTTCGAGAGCATGACTCGCAAAAAAATACATAATTGCAGAGCCTAAAGTAATTTCTATCATAATGTTAACTGTTCTAGTTCGGCGTACTTGCCTTTATGATTCTGTAGTTGGAGTTTGCACTCACATTTATTCTTATATTCAGAATACCTTTTTCATCCTAAAAATACAGTACTTTTACTTTTTAATTTCAAATTCGCAAAATTTAAAAAACGCGTGATCAACACGCGTTTTTTGTATAAAAACTTAGTGACCAGAAATTTTGATTGAAGTGCTACCCAAATTCAAACCTTGAACTTCGATTGAACCGATACTCTTATTAGCTTCACCTAAAGAAACTTTTTGGATGTAAGCATTCAATGGTGATTGAGCTGGGCTGATATATAATCCATCTTTTGTTACACCAATTTTGGCGTCAGCATTCAGGTTTTTACTGCCTGAACTTGTAACTTTCAAGCCCTCGATTCCAATGCTACCACCACCCGATGTAGATGTATCATTAATAGTTAAGCTTGTAGATAAACCACCAGTGATTTCAGAATCAACGACAATCATAGCGCCTTGAGGTGCATTACCTAATTGAACGTTTGCTTTCGTTGCACCCAATGATAATGTTAAACCTGTAATAATTTGTTTTTCAGAACCTTCAACAACACCACGAACATTGTCATCAGAACTGTAAGTGCCAGAGCTTGCAACCCCAATAGAACCAACATTGATGTCTAAAGCACCAGTTTCAGCAAGAACATTAAGTACCGCTTGACCACCAACATCTGCGGCATCAACTTTCAACGTTGCTAAGTTTTGAGTATTTCCAGTACCCTTTGAAATCGTTAAACCGTTAACCGTGATTGCACCAGCACCAATTGTTGGATCAGCAGTGCCAGCTGTATTAATGGTCGTATCACCGAATGTCAAAGCGCTATTTGTAAAACCATCATTATCATGAATATATAACTTATCGATTTCGATACCAGCAGTTGTATCAATGGCAATAGTAATACCATCTTGACCAGTCGTTGCGCTGAGTGATGCATCATCCATTGCCTGCATCGCCATAGCATTCACGCTCACCGCCATTGAAGAAACTAAAGCCAATTTTGTGAATAATTTCATTATGTACTCTCCCAAGAGCATTTTTTTCATTTTTTTGACTGCTCTCCGTGTTTCTGAAGTTTTTATAATTTAACGACTGAAACTTCATCCTTGAGCAGTTCGCTTTGCAGTATTAAGTTAACCTTATGTTATCTTATGATCAATATCTGTTAAGAAAATTCGACCTATTCCCGATAAATGGCATAAGTGTGAACTAGTATTAAATGGGTGATGCAAATTTTCTGAAAAGAGTGTAACAAGTCACAAATGGTAAGTGCTTCATTTTTTAAACAAAACTTAAAAATTTCAGGACTAAGTAAAGCTGATTTTTTGCAAAAAATTGGTTCATTGACAGGATTGGTATATCTTGAAAATCAGGATTTACCGATTATCGGATTTTTGCCAAAAAAATATTGCGTTTATATAAACGGCGGATTCAGTCAATTTGTGCGTTGCTCTGATTTTAATTATCAGTATGAAAGTCAAATTTCTTCACTCAAAGATTTTGTTCAGTGTAGTGAAAATCCACTTTCTGACTCTGCACGCCATTATTTCAGAGGTGGTTACATTGGATACTATGATTATAATTTTGCAGCAAATTTTCAAATCAACACCAAGGTAAAAAAACAACCACAATTGTTTTTTGGCTTGTATGAAAGCTATTTGATTTATGAAAATAATGATTGGGTTTTCTATAGCACTGAACATAATGCCAAGCACCTTTATACACGATTATTAGACTGTATTCAGCAATCTAGTCCATCATCATTTCAACTCAGTTCACCCATCCAAGCACGTTGGACTAAACAACAATATCGAACTGCATTTCAACGAGTACAAGATTACATTGTTGCTGGGGATTGTTACCAAATTAACCTAACTCAAGAATTTGTAGCACAAGCTGAAGGTGAGCTACTGAGTATAGCTAAACCTTTTTGGGCACTCACAAATGCTCCTTATGCTGCTTATCTTAAAATTGATAACCTTGAACTTTTGAGCTGTTCACCTGAGTTATTTATCGAGTTTAGACCCAATAAAAAAATGATCACTAAACCGATCAAAGGCACCATGCCACGCTTTAAAGATTCTCAAAAAGACCAAGAATCCAAACAAACACTCATCAACTCTGAGAAAGATAAGGCCGAAAATCTGATGATTGTTGACCTTCTCAGAAATGATTTAAGCATTTATGCAGAAACTGGCACTGTCAAGACACCAAAATTATTTAACATTGAAAGCTTTAATCAAGTCCACCACATGGTCAGTGAAATTGAAGCGACGTTAAAATCCGATGTTCATCAATTAGATGTTTTACACGCAGCGCTCCCCGGCGGTTCAATAACGGGGGCACCCAAAATTCGAGCGATGGAAATTATTGAAGAACTTGAAGAGTCCCCACGCGGTGCATACTGTGGCTCTATTGGTTATTTTAATTTTGATGGTACTGGTTCTTGGAATATTTTGATTCGAACAATTCAAAAATATCAGCAAGATGTGTCTATTTGGGCTGGTGGTGGTGTCACAATCAGTTCAGATTGCGATGCAGAATATCAAGAATGTTTTGATAAGGTTGATGCCATGCTAAAACTGATGAATCAATGGTACGAATCATAAAAAAGCGACCTATCTGGTCGCTTTTTCCACAACAAAAATTTGCAGCAATCACACTTTTAAAATGTCATTCTTCAAGGTGTCTACTAAACGTTGATTTTGCTCATCGGTACCAATGGTGATACGCAAATATTGATTAATACGTGGTTTATTAAAATATCTTACGATAATGCCACGCTCTCGCAATTCATTTGCAAGCTGACCTGCATCTTTGCTTGGTAAAGTTGCAAATATAAAATTTGCGGCAGAAGGCAACACATCAAATCCTAAAGATTGCAGTTGCTCAACTAACTTTATACGACTGGCAATCACTTTGGCATTTTGCGCTTCGAAATAGGCTTGATCCTCGAAAGACGCCACTGCAGCGGCAATCGCAAAACGATCCATTGGATATGAATTGAAGCTATTTTTTACCGCTTCTAACGCTGCAATTAAATGCGGCTGTGCAATCGCAAACCCGACCCGTAATCCCGCAAGCGAACGTGATTTCGAAGTTGTTTGACAGACCACCAAGTTGTCATATTTTTCTACGAGAGCCACTGCAGATTCAGCACCAAAGTCTACATATGCTTCATCAATCACAACCACTGAATTTGGGTTCGATTGAAGTACTTCCTCAATTGCAGACAAACCAAGTGCAATACTGGTAGGGGCATTTGGATTGGTGATAATGATGCCGCCATTTGGTTGCTTATAGTCATCCACAACAATTTCAAATTTTTCGTTTAAAGGCAAAATTTGAGTTTTCACACCAAAAAATTGGCTATAAACAGGATAGAAACTGTAGGTAATATCTGGATAAAGAATTGGCAAATCTTGAACAAAAAATGCCTTAAAAATATGAGCTAAAACCTCATCAGAACCATTACCAACAAACACGTGTCCCACTGGAACATGTTGCTGTTTCGCAATTGCTTGCTTTAATTCCGATGCGTCAGGGTCAGGATACAAACGTAAAACATCCGCGCCATTTGCTAAAACTTGTTGTACCGCTTCTACAACTTTTGGAGATGGTGGATACGGGTTCTCGTTGGTATTCAATTTTAAAAGATTTTGGATTTTGGGTTGTTCACCAGGCACATATGGCTCTAGTTCACGTACTTCTGGACTCCAAAAACGCATTTGTTCTACTGTAATATTCATTTTTAAATTCTCTAAATTCCCCTCACTGACTAAGGAGGTTAGGGAGAGATTTTTTAATTACCCTCACCCAACCCCACTTGCATTTCGATTTCAAGCAATGCTTAAAAACAGATTTAGAGAGGAATATTCATACCAAATTTATGGTTTAAATTACTGATAACGATATCGCGCTGAACGAGCGTGAGCATCTAAGTTTTCTTGCTGTGCAAGAATATCTGCTGTTTTCGCTAAAGTTTTCACGCCATCTTCTGAACACATGATTAAGCTTGAACGCTTTTGGAAATCATACACCCCGAGTGGTGATGAAAAACGTGCCGTACCCGAGGTTGGCAATACATGGTTCGGACCTGCACAGTAATCACCAATTGCTTCAGGCGTATAACGCCCCATGAAGATAGCACCTGCATGGCGAATACCTTCAGCCATTTCTTGTGCTTCATCTAAACATAGCATCAAGTGTTCAGGGGCAACTTGGTTAATCAATTCCACACCTTCGGCACGGTCTTTAACTAAAACGAGTGCACCACGATTAGCAATAGAAGTTCGCGCGATTTCTGCTTTAGGAAGTGCTTTTAAGTGCTCTTCAATTGCAATCGCGACATCATGAAGCAGTTGCTCGTCTGGCGTAATAAATACAGCTTGAGCAACAGTATCATGCTCTGCTTGAGACAGAAGATCCATTGCAAGCCATTCTGCATTATTTTCCCCTTCAGCATACACTAAAATTTCTGAAGGACCTGCAATCATATCAATACCTACCTGACCAAATACGGCGCGTTTTGCTGCTGCAACAAAACGATTGCCCGGTCCAGTGATCTTGTCTACTGCTGGAATAGTTTCAGTACCATAGGCCAATGCTGCAACCGCTTGTGCACCACCAATCGTAAAAACTCGAGTGACGCCTGCCAAATACGCAGCTGCCAACACCAATGGATTTAAATCACCATTTGGTGCAGGCACAACCATAATAATTTCAGGTACTCCTGCGACGTGAGCAGGAACCGCATTCATGAGTACTGATGATGGGTATGAAGCCAAACCACCTGGCACATAAATTCCAACACGGTCAAGCGGCGTTACTTTTTGACCTAAGGTGTTACCCAAAGCATCAATATAGGTCCAACCATCTTGTTTTTGTGCCTGATGGAATTCACGGACACGATTTGCAGCTAACTCTAAAGCTTCTCGAACTTCAGTCGTTAAATGATCAAATGCAGCTTTAAGTTGCTCTTGTGTCAGTTCTAAATCTGAAAATTGATGCGCTGGATGTCGATCGAACTGTTGTGTGAGTTTGAGAACATGAGCATCACCATGTTGACGAACATCGGCAATGATTTGGTCTACTGTTTTTAAAAGTTCTGGGTCACTCACGGTTTCAAAAGCGAGCAAGTCAGCAAAGTCTTGCTTAAAATTTTGATCTTGAGTCGATAAACGTCGCATCAATTTATCCACAATGAAATTAAAGGGAAGCTTTAGTTTACCTGTTTTCTGTTGATTTGTGGGCATCTTCATTCAAGCAACCCAGATAGAAATGATTGAAAATAACTTTTGATTAAATTGAATTTTCTATTGAGCTCTGTTCTTATCATAATTTGATTTTATTCGGGGGGATTTTAGATGAAAGAAATAGAAAAATATGCCGGTTACTATTTAGGTATTTATGTCGTTGTTTTAACTATTTGTGGATTTTTTCAATACTTTTATTACTGTCAGGGACAGTCTTTGATGTGTGCCGTTACTAAACAAGGAATCCAAGATATAGTAACTTTAACCGCATATGTACTGACGCCAATAGTTGCAATTATTGGTTTCTTAAATTGGAAGATTGAAAAACAATATGATTTAGAAAAATCACAAGCTGAGAAACTAATAAGTCTTTTAATTGAAGTGAATTTTAAAATTGACAAAAAATACAAATTAATTGAATCACTTAATTCTGTTAAAGAAAGCATTGTAATCATCCAAGCCTTGAGCATGAAAGAGTAAGCTTGTCTCAAATTAATGAGATCGAATTAATTCAACAAGGCTTAGAACTATTAAACAAAATCTTAAACAACCAAGATCGTATTAATGAACAGCTCTACAAGAAGTTCTATATGCATTTTCATTTTTTCGATCAATCTATAACTTATATTGAAGAAAGTTATTTAAATAATTATTACAGACACATCAATGACGCATTTAAGGTGACCCCAAATACTCAGATCATTGATCTACATAATTTTGGTACGAATTTCGAAAATTCACCACCTATAATCGGAAATGCTGCTCGAAGAGAATTCAGCGATCAATTATATGAAATGATAACTACAAAAAATATTAAAGTTACTATCACCGATCCATTATCAAAAGAAATAAACGAATCAGATAAAACTTTTGCAGAGCACAAAAAAGATTACGATCAATCTTTTAATGATTTAGTTCAAGAACTAGTTAAAATTATTAAACCGCATAAAAAAACCGCCTAATAAGGCGGTTTTTTTTTAAACTAGCTTAAGCTTTTTTCGCTTCTCTTTCTTCCACCGCTTTTTCAAGCTGTGCAAGAATCGGATTAAGTAAGGCTTGCTTACGCTTAAAGCTCGCTTTGTTCACGATTAAACGAGAAGACACTTTGCAAATTTCTTCAAGAGGCTCTAAGCCATTCGCGCGAAGTGTATTACCTGTGTCCACGACGTCGACGATGTAATCACCCAAACCAACCAATGGTGCAAGCTCCATCGAACCGTAAAGCTTAATCACATCTACTTGCTCGCCTAAGCTCGCATAGTATTGACGCGTCAAATTCACGTACTTGGTCGCGATCTTCAAACGACCTTTCGGACGCTCCATACCCACTTTGCCCGCTGTCATTAACTTACAGTTTGCAATTTTAAGATCTAATGGTTCATAGACATTTTGTGCACCATGTTCCATCAGTACATCTTTACCTGCAACACCAATATCAGCCGCACCATTTTCTACATAAGTTGGTACATCAGATGCACGTAAAATTAAAATTCGAACATGTTTATGCGTCGTAGGAAAAATTAATTTACGCGATTTATCTGGGTCTTCTAAAAGATTGATGCCTGCTGTCTCTAGCAATGGCAATGTCTCTTTTAAAATACGACCTTTACTTAATGCTAAGGTTAAACCATGATCAAAATTGCCCATTACGTCAAAATTAGGATCATCGTTTCTCATATCGCTCATTAACTTACTCGCTCACTCGCTTAATTTGGGCACCTAAACCTTGTAATTTTGCTTCAACATCTTCATAACCGCGATCAATGTGATAAATACGGTCAATTAAAGTCTCTCCTTCAGCAGCTAAAGCAGCCAAAACTAAAGAAAATGAAGCACGCAAATCTGTTGCCATAACAGGTGCAGCTGAAAGTTTTTCAACTCCTGTTACAACTGCATCATTACCTTCAACCTGAATATTAGCGCCCATACGTGACAATTCAGGTACATGCATAAAACGGTTTTCAAAAATCGTTTCTGAAATTGTTGCAAACCCACGACCGATTGCATTGACCGCCATCAATTGTGCTTGCATATCTGTTGGAAAATCTGGATGAGGCAATGTACGGAAACTAACAGCCTTAGGACGCTTACCCATCATATCGAGTTCGATCCAATCATCACCGCGCGTAACTTCTGCACCCATTTCTTCAAATTTATCCAACACTGATTCCATCAGCAATGGATCTGTATGTGTCGTTTTAACTCGTCCACCCGTAATAGCAGCAGCCGCTAAATAAGATCCTGTTTCAATACGGTCAGCAACAACTGAATACTCACAACCATGCAAACTTTCTACACCAGTGACGATTAATGTATCCGTATCTAAACCTTCAATCTTCGCACCCATCTTAATGAGCATTTGTGCAAGATCAGTGATTTCAGGTTCACGAGCCGCATTACGGATGGTAGTAACACCTTCTGCTAAAACAGCAGCCATGAGGATGTTTTCTGTCCCGCCTACAGTGACCATATCGAAAACAACTTCACCGCCTTTTAAGCGACCATCAACTTTTGCATTGACATAGCCTGCTTCGACTTCAATTTCCGCACCTAAAGCTTCTAATGCTTTTAAATGCTGGTCAACAGGACGTGAGCCAATAGCACAACCACCAGGTAAAGATACTTTTGCACTACCATAGCGCGCCAGCAATGGGCCAAGCACCAAAATAGACGCTCGCATAGTCTTTACGAGTTCATATGGTGCAAATTGATTATCAAGGGTTGAAGTATCAGCGACAACAGTGTCACTTTCATACTTCATAGTAATCCCAAGACCTGCAATTAATTTTACAAGCGTATGAACATCTTTAAGCTTGGGTACATTTCTGAGCGTAATTGGTGTTTCAGCAAGAATCATTGCTGCTAAAAGTGGCAATGCAGCATTTTTTGCACCAGAGATGCGAACTTCGCCTTCTAGTCTTTTACCACCAGTGATTAGAAATTTATCCATTTATTCCTTAAGCTCCGAAAAGACTAGCTTTGCGCCATTCTTCTTTTGTCATTGCGCGTATGGTTACAGCGTGAACTGCGCCACTTTTAATATATTCGTTAAGAGGAGCATAAACTGCTTGTTGACGAGCAACTGTTCTTTTACCTTCAAACAGATCATCTACAATACGGAGGTCAAATTTCCCACCTTGTCCACTTACAGCAACATCAGCAGAAGGGAAAGCAGCTTTTAAGATTTCAGTGAGCTGTTCACTATTCATTGCAAAGACCTCTCATGGGACGATCGATTGTGTAAAAACGGATTATTTTACTATAACTCATTCAATGAATTCATCTGCTATACAATTTATCTATAAAAAAAAGAGGCAATATACCTCTTTTTTTATTTTCAGCTACATACCGTCATATAGGCAGCGGCTGAAAAGCCATTTGCATTTTACGATATCTCATTAACTGTCTTTTTATTTTCTCAGTCAATTTTTTAATTGATGCATACATATCATCGCCAGATGCCTGAGCAAATAATTCGACGCCTGGTAAACGCACGATTGCTTCAGCGATATGATTCGAACTTCCTTTTTTCGAACGCTTATCGACTTGGTGATCCTTTGTGAGTTTCACCTGCATACTATTGACCTGATCAAGGTGCTTGGTCATTTGGGCGAATTTACAACGAATATTCTCTTCTATTGCAGGAGTAATACTTAAATGATGTCCACGAATTGTTATTTGCATAATCCTATCCCTCTCCTTCTAAAGGATTTGATTGAGTTAAGCCATGTGATTGCATGACAGAACATTCAACATAGAATTATTCTGCAAATTTAAGTCATGAAATCATGCTGGCTAAACCTCGTGTAACTAAAAAAAAGAGATTCATTATTTCGTCATAATGAACCTCTAGAATAATCACACTTCAAATTTCAGATCAAGACTTTTCGATCGGATGATGCAGGAATATGTAACGATTCGCGATATTTTGCGACTGTACGACGTGCAACATCGATACCATCCTCATTTAACAACTTAGCTAAACTGTTATCAGATAATGGTTTTCTTGGGTTCTCTTCAGCAATCAACTTTTTAATTTTTGCTCGGATCGCAGTTGAAGACGCTTCACCACCTGACGTTGTTCCAACATGACTTGAGAAAAAATATTTAAGTTCAAACAACCCTCTCGGAGTAAGCAAATATTTATTGGTCGTTACACGAGATACTGTTGATTCATGTAACTCAACTTCCTCAGCAACATCTCTCAATACCAAAGGTTTCATTCCCTCAGCACCCAACTCTAAAAAATCTCGTTGATGCTGAACAATACATGTCGCCACTTTTAAAAGCGTTTTATGGCGCTCATCTACACTTTTAATAAAATTTTTAGCATCAAGCATTTGATTGCGTAAGTATTGATTATCTGCACTTTGATCAGCTCGACGAATCATATTTGCGTAATAAGGATTGATGCGTAATTTTGGCAAAATATCCGGATTTAAGTGCACATGCCAACTGTCATTTTTCTTTGCCACCACTACATCAGGCACTTGATATTCAGATTCTTTATTTTCAAACATTAACCCTGGATAGGGTTGTAATGATTTTAAAAGTTGTATCGCTGCTTTTAACTGTTCAAGTTTAAAACCTGTTTGCTTCAGTAATTTATTTAGGTCATTGGCAATCAATAATTCATAATGCTGCAATAATACTAACGCATCATTACGGCAAGGTATTGTATTAGGCAATACTTGAAGCTGAACATATAAGCATTCCACAAGATTGCGTGAACCAACCCCAATCGGTTCTAGTCTTTGAATATGTTTCAAAACCACTAAAATTTCATCAATCTCAACATCTTCTTCAATATCCATCTGTGCGAGTAAAGTCAGCACTGCGTGGTGAATTTCTTCAACACTCTCATCTAAAAACCCTTTTTCATCCAAACCATCTACGATGCAATAGGCAATCAAAAGATCAGTTTGGGAGAAATTTAGAAGATTAACTTGCTCTAAAATATGATCTTTCAGTGTATTTTGAATTGAACGATTATCCTCACGTTCTTCATATTCTGGTAATTCCATTGATGATGATTGATGGGTATAGACATCATCCCATTCCGTATCTACAGGTAAATCATTTGGTAAATGATCTGCATTTAATTCTCGAGTAAGATCACTAGCAGAATTTTCCTGATTCAAGTCCTCCAAACTTTGCATTGGAGAATCATCATCCACCTTCTCAAGTAAAGGGTTACTATCCAACTGCAATTGAACTTCTTGCTCCAACTCTAAGCTGGATAATTGTAAAAGTCGGATCGCTTGTTGGAGCTGGGGTGTCAAAGACAAAGAATTGGATACTTTTAGTCCTAACGCTAATTTCATAAATCATTACCCCCTAACATCGTTATTATTTAAGCAATAATCATGCCTACAATTCTTATAACATAAGTTTCAAGTCTTAGGTTAAGCAATTAGTCTTAATTTTTAATAAAAATAAGAATAAAATACATTATAATTCAAACACTTTTTTTTAATTAATATTCAAAAAAAATATGAGCACTCAGTTTAAATTAAAAAAATAATTTTTTAGTGTTATCTGCAGTTATAGTTGATTAAAAATAAATCACTTACTCATGATCAAGGTTTTATAAGCTCATGATTTGTTTCACGTTGATCAAAAAATCTAAATTCATTCGAATTTCGATTATTTTTTATTCTTTACTTATTCTCATAGAAAGTATAAAAATAATTAATAGCTTATTTTGAATAGATTTCAACCAAATTTGAGAACTGTCAAAATTATAAGAACGATATATTAAAAGACATGGAGATTTCTTGATGAAAAGTCTATCTGGTAAAGTCCTTCTCAGCGCATTAGGCTTCATCATCGCTGGCGGAACAATGAGTCAAGCCAATGCCACTGACACCATTGCGAAAATCAAAAAAAATGGAAAAGTGATCATCGGGTATCGTGAATCTTCTGATCCAATCTCATATATCGTGGGTGGTAAACCTATGGGATATGCCATCGATATCTGTAATAACGTAGCTAACGAATTAAAAAAAGACTTAAAACTCCCCAACTTAAAAGTTGAATATAAAGCGGTTACTTCCTCCACGCGAATTCCTGAAATGCTCGCTGGAAACATTGATATGGAATGCGGGACGACAACCAACTCTGTCCAGCGACAACAGCAAGTCAACTTCTCTACAAATTACTTTGCCACTGAAGTACGTATGGCAGTCAAAGCTTCAGCGCCTTTCAAAGATTTAGGTGATTTAAATGGTAAAGCCGTTGCCACAACGCAAGGAACAACCTCGGATAAATATATTAAAATGGGTGCACGAGGAGAAAAAATAAAAGTTACCAATGTCTATGGTAAAGATCATGCTGATTCTTTTGCAATGGTCGCTTCGGGACGTGCAGCTGCATTTGTTATGGATGACAATATTCTTGCAGGGCTCATTGCCAAATCATCAAAACCTCAAGATTTTAAAATTGTAGGTCCAGTCCTTTCGTCAGAACCTTACGGAATTATGCTGCCTAAAGGGGATGCCAAGTTTAAAGCGATTGCAGATCGTGTGGTAACTGGAATGTGGAAAAATGGTCAAATGGATACCCTTTATAAAAAATGGTTCTTATCACCTATTCCACCACGCAATATCAATCTAAACATGCCTATGAGTGGCTCATTTAAAAAATTAAAAGCATCTCCGAATGATGCAGGGATTAAATAACAAAAATTATGAGGGCTTAAATAGAAACACTTAAGCCCTTTTTTCTCATAACCATTGCAGGGAATTTCAATGGCTGTTGGTTCTTTAAATTGGACGTCATTTTGCTTGGCATCTAACGAATATGGCGTTGATAAAAAAGATTGGGCTGAGTCTATCTGTAGTGCGATTGGAGGTTCAAGTTATTCAGCTGTTGCTGATGCACCGACTTGGTTACAAATACTTGGATCAGGTATTTGGACCATGATCTGGACTGCTGTCATTGCCTTTTTCATCGCATTTTTACTTGGTTCACTTATTGGCATTATGCGTACATTACCCAATAAGTTACTTTCATTCATTGGGACTTGTTATGTAGAGTTATTCAGAAATATACCCTTAATTGTTCAATTATTTTTCTGGGCATTCGTTTTCCCTCAACTTCTACCATTGAGTATGAGTACTGGAAGTGGTGAAATGGTTTCTGGCGGATGGTGGCAAAATATTTTAAATAATAATCCAGCAATTATTGGTGTATTTGCGCTGGGTCTATATACCGCTGCAAGGATTGCTGAGCAGGTTCGAGCAGGTATTAATACCGTTTCACAAGGTCAAAAAAATGCAGCTTATGCGATCGGTTTAAATTTAAACCAAAGTTATCGTTATGTCATTCTGCCAGTGGCTTATCGAATCGTTTGGCCAACACTAACATCGGAAGCAATGAATGTATTTAAAAATTCAGCCGTGCTTTTTGCCTTAAGTGTTTTGAATTTTTTTGCATATACCAAAACAATGCGAGAAGAAACCTCTCAAGACGTGGTCATTTTAATTCTTTCAACACCTGTTTACCTCATCATCACTTATTCAATTAAATACCTGATGGCATGGATTGAGAAACGGATGGCTGTACCAGGTCTAGGTTCGGGAGGTAAATAAAATGGACTTTAGTGTTCTAACTCATCCCGATGTCGTTGCAAGTTTGATCGCTGGTTTTAAATTTACAGTTACAGTAACCATTCTTTCGATTATTGGTGGAATTCTTCTTGGTACACCAATCGCGATGATGCGTCTATCGAATAATAAAATTGCCAGTGGATTTGCAAAATTTTATGTCGACTTTTTTCGAGGTGTTCCCCTCATTCAAGTTATTTTTATCTTTTACTTTTTACTTCCTAAGTTTTTCGATTTCCAATATCACACCTATTGGGGACCTTTATTTTCAAGTGTAGTAACCTTCGCCATTTTTGAGGCTGCCTTTTTTTCAGAAATTGTCCGTTCTGGCATTCAATCAGTTTCTAAAGGACAAGTGAATGCAGGTTACGCCTTGGGGTTTAATTATCGCCAGACGATGTCATACGTAGTTTTACCCCAAGCTTTTAGAAATATGTTACCCGTGATATTGACGCAATCCATTGTTCTTTTTCAAGATGTGTCTTTGGTTTATGTCATCAGTGCACCAGATTTCTTAGGCAATGCAAATACTTTAGCTAATACCTATGGTTCGGAAACCAAAGCCGTTTTCTATCTAGTTGTTGCTGTCGTCTATTTTGTCATTTCATTTGCACTTTCACGACTAGTTAAACGCTTACATCAAAAAATAGCCATTATTCGATAAGGAGAATCAAAATGCCAATGATTGAAATTCAAGATGTATCCAAATGGTATGGAGATTTTCAGGTACTTAGCGAATGCTCAACCACTATCAACAAAGGTGAAGTTGTCGTTGTATGCGGTCCATCTGGCTCAGGTAAATCCACACTTATTAAGACAGTAAATGCTTTAGAACCTATTCAACAAGGAAATATTATCGTTGATGGTACCGCTTTAAAAGACTCTAAAACGAATCTAGCAAAATTCAGATCTAGAGTAGGTATGGTATTTCAACATTTTGAACTTTTTCCTCATATGACTGTGTTAGATAACCTAACAATAGGACAAATCAAAGTACTTAATCGCTCAACTGAAGAAGCTAAAATAAAGGCCTTACAATATTTGGATCGAGTCGGTTTGACAGCACACAAAGATAAATTTCCAGGACAATTATCAGGTGGTCAACAACAACGTGTCGCGATTGCACGTGGTCTTTGTATGGACCCAGTCTGTATGCTTTTTGATGAACCCACTTCCGCATTAGATCCTGAAATGGTCGGTGAAGTGCTTGAAGTCATGAGCCAACTTGCAAAAGAAGGCATGACGATGATGTGTGTTACGCATGAAATGGGATTTGCAAAAAAAGTTTCAGATCGAGTGATATTTATGGATCAAGGCAAAATTCTAGAAGATTGCCCGACTGATGACTTCTTTAATAAGCCACAAGAGCGACATGAAAGAACAAAGTATTTTTTAGAGAAAATTTCAGCAGTACATTAAATATTAGATTAAATCCGAAAATTTCGCGATAACTACTTAAATTATTTTCAAATTCAATTTTTTGATATAAAAAAACACCCCCTTCTATTGAAGGGGGTGTTTAGAATAATGAGCTGGCGATGACTTACTCTCACATGGGT
>NZ_JBWYIJ010000017.1:0-56357 GCF_056779695.1 Acinetobacter sp. 25-47-122 | reverse complement strand
GATGGTAGTGTGGGGTTACCCATGTGAGAGTAAGTCATCGCCAGCTCATTATTCTAAACACCCCCTTCAATAGAAGGGGGTGTTTTTTTATATCAAAAAATTGAATTTCAAAATAATTAAATGCTTTTAATTAAATAAGAGGCTCCATTCAGTTAATTTATGCCAAAAGATTGATGATTCTTGCAATTAAAAAAACAACAATAAATGTCAGTATGCCTATGAGGATTTAAATAATTTCAGGGACATAGTTGATGCAATACAATCCGATTTATTACAAAGATGAACATTTTGCATTTGCAGATGCAGTAAAAAAATTTGTAGAAAAAGAAATTATTCCCTATGTAAATGAGTGGGATGAAGCTGAGACTTTTCCACGGGAACTCTACAAAAAAGCTGCAGAAGTTGGATTGATGGCATCAGGTTTTGATGAAAAATACGGTGGTATCCCAGATACAGATGCATTCTATACTTTATTAGGTTGTGTGGAGTTGGCAAAGGCGGCATCAGGTGGGTTAATCGCTTCATTACTTTCACATATGATCGGTGCACCACCAATTAATAGTTTTGCAAGTGAAGAAGTCAAAGCAGAGGTTTTGCCACAAATCTTATCAGGTGAGAAGATTTCTGCTTTAGCAATAACAGAACCGGGAGGAGGTTCTGATGTTGCAGCACTTAAAACAAAAGCAGTGAAAGAAGGCGATTACTATGTAGTCAGTGGTGAAAAAACATTTATTACTTCTGGTATTCGTGCTGATTACTATACTGTTGCCGTTCGAACTGATCCTGAAGGAAAAGGGCCCAATGGTATCTCAATGCTACTGATTGATGCCCATACGCCAGGTATTACAAAAACAAAGTTAGATAAAATGGGATGGTGGGCATCTGATACAGCTCATTTGCACTTCGATCAAGTTAAAGTGCCTGCAAAAAATTTGATTGGTCCTGAGAATATGGGCTTCTTTGTCATCATGAATAACTTCAATATGGAACGCTTCTTCTTGGCTGCGAGCAGTTATGGTTATGCAAAAGTTTGTTATGAAGAAGCTTTAGATTGGGCTCAACAGCGACGTACTTTTGGTAAGCGCTTGGTTGATCACCAAGTGGTTCGTCATAAATTGGTAGATATGGCAACACGTTTACAAACGACTCGTGCTTTACTTGAAGATACGGCATATAAAATGGGTCGTCCTGAACTTCAGGGGAATGAAATGATTGCACAAATTTGTATGCTCAAAAACGTAGCAACGCAAACTATGCAATTCTGTGCTGATGCAGCCGTTCAAACACTAGGTGGCATGGGCTTTATGCGTGGGATGAAATCTGAACGTATATATCGCGAAGTTAAAGTGAATATGATAGGCGGTGGAGCTGAGGAAATTATGAAAGATTTGGCAAGCCGACAGCTGGGCTTCTAAAAGAAATAAAAAGGTGGCTTAAGCCACCTTTTTTAATTGATCAGATATAAAGTTAAGCATTCATTGCCATATCCCAGACGATATTGGTTAACTCATCAAGTGACATTTTCCCTTCTGGATTGTACCAAGTTACGGTCCAAGCGATTGACCCACCAATCAGTCTTCGCCAGATAAAAGGATCGTGCTTAATTTTGCCTTTGTCATGTAATACCTTGATGACACTCAGCCATATCCCTTCATAATCATTTCTTAATTTTAATAGTTTCTTCTGATTTTCCTCAGAAAGTGAAAACCATTCATAGACCAATACAGCCATGGCGGAACCTGTATCCCCAGAGATCGCATCGAGTTCAGCTTTAATCAGAGCCTTGAGTTGTTGCTCTGGATGGTCTGAAGTGGATATGGCACTTTCAAGGCAAGCGTGATTGTAAATGATGGTTTGTTCCATCACATGCGCCAAAATATCGTCTTTGGTTTTGAAATGATGAAATAAACTTCCAGATTGGATACCAATAAACTGTGCGAGTTCACGAACAGTGGTTTTGGCATAACCTTGTTTATGGAATAAATAAGCTGCCCCCAAAAGTAAACGACCACGTGGTGTATCGTCAAAGCAGGCTATCGGTTGAATTTGGTCAATAGAGGTCGCGATCATCTTGTTATTTTATCCTATTTTGTTTTCTAAACGCGTTGCTTCCATGCAAATTTTAGCGCAATAAGCAGATTTGCAAATAATAATAACATTTTGCACTTTACAAACCAAGCGCTTGCTTGGTAGATTAAGCTTAAATTCTAAACAGAATAATGAGATGGTTATGACAAATATTCAGGATGAACAAAAAATTGTAAAAATTGGATGTGCTTCAGGTTTCTGGGGAGATACCAACACAGCTGCATTTCAATTAGTACATATGTCGGATATTAACTATTTAGTATTTGATTATCTTTCAGAAATCACCATGTCTATCATGGCAAAAGCCAAAATGAAAGATCCTTCTCATGGATATGCATTGGACTTTGTTAGTCGTGTCATGACACCACTCATCAAAAAAATTGCGGACAAGAAAATCAAAGTTGTAAGTAATGCTGGCGGTGTAAATCCATTGGCATGCCGTGATGCACTTCAACAAGTGATTGCCAATGCTGGATTAGATTTGAAAGTAGCGGTGGTACTTGGTGACGATTTAATGGATAAGCAAGGTGAATTGCAAAAGCAAGGCACCAAAGAAATGTTCACAGGTGAACCTTTGCCTGCACATGTTGCAAGTAGCAATGCTTATTTGGGTGCCGTAGGTATTCGTGATGCTTTAGATTTAGGTGCAGATATTGTAATTACAGGTCGTGTTGTGGATTCGGCTGTGGTGATTGGGCCTTTATTGCATGAATACAAATGGGATTTAAACGATTACGATAAATTGGCACAGGCGGCACTTGCAGGTCATGTGATTGAGTGTGGTGCACAATGTACTGGCGGTAACTTCACAGATTGGCGTTTGGTTGAAGGCTTTGACAATATGGGCTTCCCAATTGTTGAAGTGAAAGCAGATTCATCATTTGTGGTGACTAAGCCAAATGGCACAGGTGGTTTAGTTTCTACAGGTACTGTGGGCGAGCAAATTGTGTATGAAATTGGTCATCCACAAGCTTATTTATTGCCTGATGTAACTGCTGACTTTAGCCAAGTCAAACTTGAGCAAGTAGGCGAGCACCGTGTATTGGTGACAGGTGCAAAAGGTACAGCACCGACACAACATTACAAAGTAAGCACAACCTATCCTGATGGTAACCGTGTGTTAGTGAGTTTCTTACTTGCAGGCCAAGATGCAGAAGAAAAAGCTTATGCCGTTTCTAATGCAATTTTAAATAAAGTTGAGCGTGTGATGGCGCTTCGTTCGATTCCACCATTTACTGAAAAATCAATTGAGATTTTAGGTACAGAAACAACGTATGGCGCAAATCGTCGTGTGCAAAAACCTCGTGAAGTTGTGGTGAAAATTGCCGTTAAACATATGTTTAAAGAAGCATGTATGTTCTTTGCATCTGAGATTGCGCAAGCTTCAACAGGTATGGCACCTGCATTAACAGGGATTGTGGGTGGTCGTCCAAAACCATCTCCAGTGATTAAATTATTCTCGTTCTTGGTAGAGAAATCTCAACTCAATGTTGAAGTGGATATCAATGGTGAGCGTCATAAAGTTGATGTACAACAGGGTGAGCCGCTTGCAGAGATTCCAACGATTCCTACAGGTGAAGTGGCAACTTTAACAGGTAATGAAATCGAAGTGCCATTGGTTGAAGTTGCACATGCACGTAGTGGTGATAAAGGTAACTACAGCAACATCGGTGTACTTGCACGTAAACCAGAATTCTTACCTTGGATTCGTGCATCTTTAACTGAAGCCAATGTTGCTGAATATATGAAGCATGTATTTGAAGGCGGTGAGGGTGGCGAAGTTCTTCGCTATGAATTACCGGGTTTAAATGCCATGAACTTCTTATTGATTGATGCGCTTGGTGGTGGTGGTGTTGCGAGTTTACGTATTGACCCACAAGGTAAAGCCTTTGCACAACAATTGTTAGATATGCCAGTGAAAGTGCCTGCAAATTTATTGTAAGCACAGCTTTGGGCATCGCCATGATGCCCAATCCAGAAAAATTTACATCAAATAAAAATGGAAGTATGCGCAATGGGTTATCAATCAATTTTTAGAAATGATGCATTCGCTGGCAAAGTCGTGATTGTGACAGGTGGTGGTTCGGGGATTGGTCGTTGTACGGCACATGAGCTTGCATCACTTGGTGCGCAAGTGGTGATTACAGGTCGTAAGATCGAAAAACTTGAAAATGTGATTGCTGAAATCACTGAAGATGGTGGTCATGCACATGGCATCGTGTGTGATAACCGCGAAGAAGAACAAGTGAAAAACATGATTGCGGAGGTGATCGAAAAGTTCGGTCGCATCGATGGTTTAGTCAATAATGCAGGTGGTCAGTTCCCATCAACATTAGAAAGTATTTCTGCCAATGGTTTTGATGCGGTCATCCGTAATAACTTACATTCGACCTTCTATCTTATGCGTGAAGCCTATAACCAGTGGATGGCAAAAAATGGTGGTGCCATTGTCAATATGGCAGCAGATATGTGGGGCGGTATGCCGGGTATGGGGCACTCAGGTGCAGCACGTTCAGGTGTTGATAACCTGACCAAAACGGCTGCGGTGGAATGGGGTAAATCAGGTGTGCGGGTAAACTGTGTGGCACCGGGTTGGATTATCTCATCAGGTATGGATACCTATTCAGGCCCTGTCGCAGAATTCATTATCCCTAACCTTTCTAGCAATGTGCCTTTACAACGTATGGGAACAGAGTCGGAAGTATCTTCGGCGATTGTTTATCTATTATCTGATGCTGCTAACTTTGTTTCAGGGATGACAGTACGTATCGATGGTGCGGCTTCACAAGGTACACGCGTATTCCCATTATCATCTGCAGAAAATAGTGAGTCTTATAACGGCTTCCACCGTGCATTTATTCCAGATGTACTAAAGAAAAAAGACGAAAAGAATTAATCGAGATTATAAGGAACAAGGAGGAAACGGAATGGCAGTGATTCAGTCCGAAGTTGCAGTAGGAAGCGAAGTATTTGAACAGAATAAAGCGAAATTGCTCGAGCAAATTGAAGAGATTCGAGCGATTCAAAAAAGTGCACTAGATCGTTCTTATAAAGCTAAGCCTAAGTTTGATAAAAAAGGAAAGATTTTACCGCATGAGCGTGTACGTATGTTGCTCGATGCAGATTCTCCATTTGTAGAGTTGTGTGGTCTTGTGGGTTACAAGATGCATGATGATAAAGATGGTTCAGAAGCAGGTGGCGGGATCATTGCAGGGATTGGTTTTGTAAATGGTACACGTTGTATGGTGGCTGCCAATAACAGTGCTATCAAAGGCGGTACGATTGCCCCAATGGGTGTACACAAAAGCCTTCGTTTACACCAAATTGCGTTAGAGCAAAAATTACCAATCATTACTTTGGCAGAAAGTGGTGGTGCAAACTTAAACTACGCAGCAGAAGTATTTACTGCCGGTGGTACAACATTTGCCAACCAAGCACGTTTATCTGCGAAAGGGATTCCACAGGTTTCTGTGGTACATGGTAACGCAACTGCAGGTGGTGCATACCAACCGGGTTTATCTGATTATGTAATTACGGTACGTAAACAAACAGAAATGTTGCTTGCAGGGCCACCATTATTATTGGCTGCAACAGGTGAAGTCGCAACTGCTGAAGAATTGGGCGGTGCAGAAATGCATGCCCAAGTGGCAGGCACAGCAGAATACTTGGCAGAAAATGATGCGGATGGTATCCGTATCGCACGTGAAATCTTTAAGCATTTAAACTGGAAAGAACAAGTTAAGCTTGAAACGCCAGAATATAAAGAGCCACGTTACTCGGCAGAAGAATTACTTGGCATCATTCCTTCAGATCCAAAACAACCTTTGGATATGAAAGAAATCATTGCCCGTATTGTTGATGATTCTGATTTCTTCGAATTCAAAAATGAATATGACTCACATACAGTGTGTGGTTGGTCAAAAGTGGGTGGCTTGCATTTAGGCATCATCACCAATAATGGCCCAATTACCCCACAAGGTGCAGCAAAAGCAGCGCAGTTTATTCAGTTATGTGAACAAACACGTCGCCCAATTTTATTCTTGCATAACACCACAGGCTTTATGGTGGGTACAGATGCAGAACAAAACGGCATCATCAAACATGGTTCTAAATTAATTCAAGCGGTAGCGAATTGCACAGTGCCGAAGATTTCGATCATTGCACATGGTTCATATGGTGCAGGTAACTATGCGATGTGTGGTCGTCCACTTGGCCCACAATTTATTTTCTCATGGCCGAACTCTCGTGTTGCGGTGATGGGTGGTGCGCAAGCAGGTAAGGTACTTCGTATTGTTGCGGAAGCGAAACAACGTGAATCTGGCATGGAGCCAAATGAGCAAATGTTGGACTTCTTAGAGCAATCGACAGCAATGAAATTAGAGTCGCAATCGACTGCATTATTCAACACAGCGATGTTGCATGATGATGGCATTATCGACCCACGTGATACACGTAAATTGCTGATTTTCTTATTGCAAACCATTAATGAATCACAAGCACGTGAATTGAATCCAACACGTTTTGGTGTACCAAGATTCTAACTTTTATTACCTCACCCTAACCCTCTCCTAAGAGGAGAGGAAATAGCTTTCTTAAATGAAGTGAGAAAGCTCCTCCCTTTTTCAAAGGAAGGTTAGGAAGGATTAAAGATTAAAAACAAATATTGAAATTTTAAGGAAGACAAAAATGAAATTTACTGAAGAACATGAAGCGCTACGCCGTACAACACGTCAATTTGTAGAAAATGAAATCAACCCATATACAGCAGAATGGGAAAAAGCGGGTCGATTCCCAATCCATGAAGTATTCAAAAAAATGGGTGATTTGGGTTTATTAGGTATTTGTAAACCTGAAGAAAACGGTGGTTTAGCACTCGATTATTCTTATAACTTGGTGGTTGCAGAAGAGCTAGGTCGTATTAATGTCGGTGGTGTTGCACTGGCGATGGGTGTACAAACGGATATGGCAACACCTGCGATTGCTCGTTTTGGTTCTAAAGAATTACGTGATGAGTTTTTAACACCAGCAGTTGCAGGTGAAAAAGTTGCAGCGATTGCAGTATCTGAAGTTCAAGCAGGATCTGACGTTGCAGCACTTAAAACGACAGCAGTAAAAGATGGTGATGACTATATTATTAATGGTCATAAAATGTGGATTACGAACTCGCTTCAAGCAGACTTCTTCTGTTTGTTAGCGAATACTTCTGATGGTAAACCACACTTTAATAAGTCAATGATTGTGGTTCCTGCCAATACACCGGGGATTACTTTCTCTGAACCATTAGACAAATTAGGTATGCGTTCTAGTACCACTGCACAAGTGTTCTTTGACAACGTACGTGTGCCACAACGCAACTTAGTGGGTCAAGAAGGCATGGGCTTTATGATGCAAATGCTTCAGTTCCAAGAAGAACGTATGTGGGGTGCTGCAAACGCAATGGGCGGTATGTTGCAATGTATCGAAAAAACAATTCAATACACCAAAGAGCGTACCACGTTTGGCCAGCCGTTAATTGACAACCAATATATCCATTTCCGTTTTGCTGAGTTAATGACTGAGATCGAAGCGCTTAAAGCATTAACCTATCGTGCTTGTGAACTTCATATCGAAGGCGAAAACGTAACGCAAATGGCATCTATGGCAAAACTAAAAGCAGGTCGTTTAACGCGTGAAGTTGCAGATAGCTGCTTACAGTTCTGGGGTGGTAATGGCTTTATGGCAGACAACCCAGCCGCACAATTCTACCGTGATGGTCGTTTAGTTTCGATTGGCGGTGGTGCGGATGAAATCATGCTTGGCATTATCTGTAAGATGATGGACATCCTTCCTGGTAAGAAAAAATAAGCAGGAGATCTGATATGACATTATCAAGTTCAATTGCCAATTTAGAAGTTGATGGCAGCATCATCCTAGAGCAAGACGGTGGTATTTTAACTTTATGGTTAAACCATCCTGAAAGCCGTAATGCGATGAGCCTAAAAATGGTGCAATCGATGCAAGCAGTATTTGCTGCAATCAAAGATGATGTATCTGTACGTGCTGTGATTCTGCGTGGTAAAGGCGGTCACTTCTGTGCAGGTGGAAACATCAAAGATATGGCAGCGATCCGTGCTAAAGCAATGGAAGTGGGCAACAACACACCATATACCGACTTTAACCGTACGTTTGGTGCTCTGATTGAGCAAGTGGATCAAGCACCACAAACGGTTGTGGCTGTACTTGAAGGTGCTGTACTTGGTGGTGGTTTTGGTTTGGCATGTGTGTCTGATGTGGCAATTGCGCATGCAGAAGCACAATTTGGCTTACCTGAAACTGGTCTAGGGATTTTACCTGCACAAATTGCACCATTTGTAGTGACACGTGTGGGCTTAACGCAAGCACGTCGCTTAGCCTTATTAGGTATGCGCTTTAAAGGTCAAACCGCTTTAGAGGTGGGGATTGTGCATCAAGTGGTTGAAGATGAAGTGGAACTTGCATCAGCACTTGAAGAAACCATTACCCAAATTAAACGCTGTGCGCCATTGGCATCGCGTGCAACCAAAGCATTATTACATCGTACCACCAAGGAAGAATTGGGGCCGTTACTTGATGATGCAGCACGCCAATTTGCAGATGCAGTGGCAAGCGCAGAAGGGATGGAAGGCACAATGGCGTTTATTCAAAAACGCCAACCAAGCTGGGCAGAATAAACCACATTCCAACGCCTGTATGAATGTGAATTAAAAAGGATACGCTCCTCAAAACAAGAGGAGCCTAAAAAATTGGTGGAACTATGGCGTTTACAAAAGTATTAGTTGCAAACCGTGGTGAAATTGCTGCTCGTGTAATGCGTACAGCAAAAGCCTTAGGTTACGAAACCGTTGCTGTGTACTCTGATGCCGACAAAAATGCGCGTCATGTACAAGTGGCTGATGAAGCGGTTTATATTGGTCCTTCTAAAGTATCAGAATCTTATTTATCGATTCCAAATATCATCGAAGCATGTAAGAAAACTGGCGCAGATGCCGTGCATCCGGGTTATGGTTTCTTATCAGAAAATACAGATTTTGCCGCAGCATGTGCAGAAAATGGCATTACCTTTATTGGTCCACCAGCAGGTGCGATTGAGCTCATGGGTAGTAAGCGTTTGTCTAAAATCGCCATGATTGAAGCAGGCGTACCATGTGTACCGGGTTATGAAGGCGACCAACAAGACATCGACTTTTTAGCAGATCAAGCGAAAAAAGTAGGTTTCCCATTAATGGTAAAAGCATCGGCAGGTGGTGGTGGACGTGGTATGCGTCTAGTACATCAAGAAGCTGAATTATTAGAAGCCTTAAAAACAGCACGTTCTGAAGCAGAAAATGCTTTTGGTTCGGGCGAGTTAATTATTGAAAAAGCCGTCATTGCACCCCGCCACGTGGAAATCCAAGTCTTTGGTGATACACATGGAAACTATGTGTATTTATTTGAACGTGATTGCTCGATTCAACGTCGTCACCAAAAAGTGGTTGAAGAAGCACCATGTCCAGTATTGACACAAGAAACACGTCAAGCCATGGGGGATGCAGCAGTTGCCGCAGCTAAAGCATGTAACTACGTGGGTGCAGGTACAGTTGAATTCTTGCTAGATCAATCAGGTGAATTCTATTTCTTAGAAATGAACACACGTCTACAAGTAGAGCATCCTGTAACTGAGATGATTACAGGTCTTGATCTTGTTGAATGGCAGCTTCGTGTCGCAAACGGTGAAACATTACCGCTTAAGCAAGAAGAATTGACCATGAATGGTCATGCCATTGAAGTGCGTTTATATGCAGAAGATCCACGCCAAGATTTCTTACCACAAACAGGTAAAGTATTGCGCTGGCAACCTGCAGATTTAGAAGGCGTGCGTATCGACCACGGTATGATGCCAACTGATGAAGTGAGCCCATTCTATGATCCAATGGTGGCTAAAATCATCGTACATGGTAAAACACGTACCGATGCGATCCGTTTACTGGCACGTGCTGTAAATGATTCTGTACTGTTAGGTGTAAACAGTAATAAGGAGTTTTTAGTTAACTTATTACGTCATCCACTTGTGGTGGAAGGTGATGTTAATACTGGTTTTATTCAACAGCATTTCCAAAGTGATGTGAGTTTGAATAAGCAGAGTCTAAATTTAGAAAGCTTAGCATTGGTTGCAGCGTTGTTGACAAATGCATCTGCGCAAACAGATTGGAATACAGGGGTTTCTTCAGCATTGCCACTGAAACTTCGATATGATGATCAAAAGTTAGATCTCATTGTGCATCGTGATGGTCGTTCAGTGAGTGTTGAAACCTGTGGTGAAAGCCAGTCAATTGAGGTTGTAGCGCAAAATACACAGCAATTGATTTATAGCATTAATGGAATTCGACGTCGAATCGACTATGTTCTTGATGGTAATTTCGTTTATTTAGATCGCGCGAATGGCAACGTCATGGTGGAAAATATTACCTATTTACCACCTGAGACTGCCGATGTGGCAGGGGATGGTAAAATTCGTGCCCCAATGGATGGTGCAATTATAAATGTCATTGCTCAACCTGGAGAGCGTGTAACTAAAGGGCAAACATTATTGATTCTTGAAGCGATGAAAATCCAACAGCAAATTAAGTCAGATGTGGACGGTGTTGTGGGTGAAATCGTAGGACAAGTTGGCCAGCAAGTGAAAAAACGTCAAATCTTGATGAATATTGAGGTTGATGCTGAATAAGCAATAAAAAAAAAGCCATCGTTAGATGGCTTTTTTTATCACAGGATTTATGCAAATACTGTTTGTAGGGCACAGTAAAGCACCCAAAGAATTGCAATCGCAACTACAGGTTCTAAAACTTTTGCCCAAGTTGGTGTAGCCACTACTTCTGGCTCAGCAACATCGTGGTGATCATGTTGAACTTGATTGACCATATCATGAAACTCCTTCATCGTTTGGTCTAATGATATATCTTCTTGAATGACAGGTTGAGAACCAATCAACTCATTTAGGTTATTTGTTAGCCAAACCCAATCTTTTGCTTTACCAGAGAGATGTTCAACTTGACCCTGAAGTAATTCATTCATGCCTTGTAGTTGATAATGACCTGTTACATCAAGTTGTTTAAGTTCATTAAGCTGTAAGGTCAAAATCTCTGATGTCGCAGTTTCAAGTTCTTGATGAGACAGCGTAGACTGATTATGTTGAGATGTCGTCAAATGCCGTGCGACTTCTTGAATATAAAGTTGGTCAGCGGCATGAATTTCTTGGTATATTTTTTTTTTGTCTTTACGCCATAGGCTGATGAGTTTGCCTAAAGCTAAGATATTTAATTCATTGAGATATTCATGCCGTTGTTCAGCTGGATACTGTTTCAACAGCTGAGGCTTTTGAATTTTGGTCTGCTCAACAAAATATTGTACTAAATCAAAAGCCATTCAACTCTCCTGTAAGTTTTTAATCCAAAATTCTTAAACTTGGTTTTTTCTTTGGTGCTTCATTTTCTTGATTTTGTTGCTGTTTAGATTCTATCGGATTTTCATCCGTTTGTGCATTGGCATATTCATCAGGATCAAAGAATAATCCTTGACCATTTTCTTTTGCATATAACCCGAGTACAGCATTGATTGGCACATAAATATCTTTGGAGACACCACCAAAACGTGCAGAAAAAGTAATCGCTTCATTGCTCATGTGTAGTTGATGTACAGCATGTGGCACGATATTTAAAACAATCTGACCGTCTTGAACGAACTGTGTAGGTACATCGGTATAAGGTTGTGTGGCATCTACCAGTAGATATGGGGTGAGATTGTTATCGCAAATCCATTCATAAATCGCACGTGCTAAATACGGGCGAGTTGGACTTAATTTGATTTCTTGATCAGACATGTGACTCACTCTTTTGCTTTTTTAAGCGGATTTTAATTCAGGACTATAACGATTTTTTTCCTGAACCGTCATGGACTTAAGGAAGGCTGGACGACTGAAAACACGCTGGCAATATAAATAAAACGGGCGGCATTGTTGCTTTGGAAGCTCAATACCCATCGTTCTTAACCGTATAAAAATCGGTGCCAACATGCAATCTAAAATTGTAAATTGTTCAGACATGAAATAAGGATAGTGCTGAAACAAAGGTGTCAGCGAGATAAGAGTATCTTTTAACTTTTTTTGAGCTGCCTTTTGTGCGTCAACATCAAGGGTGTCTGGGTGGCGCAACATATCATCTGCAAGTTTTAACCAGTCATTTTCAAAACGCCATATATATTGGCGTTGTTCTGCACGTGGAGCAGGAGCATCTGCATATAATTTATTCTGACGATAGCGATCATCTAAATATTCAGAAATGATGGATGTATTGAAAAGTTTTAACTCATTTTCAACCATCATTGGGAGTTGATTGTATGGGTTTAAACTCGCAAGATCCTCGTTGTCTTCGTCGACAATAAATAAATTGTGTTTAATTTGTTTTTCTGCCAGTAAGAAGCGAATCCAATGCGATCGAAAGTCATCTGCATGACTATAAACGGTGATGCCTTGTAATGGGGTGGTTTCGACTGACATATTCCAATCAAAGTATTAATGAATAGATAAGGATACTAAAAATGCACGCTAAAATCATCGTTTAATGAGCGATGCATATTAAAACACTTGGATTTTATATTGATTCGTATTTATGTCTGGAACGTTTTTTATTAAATTCTATCCTTGCATTGTTGAAATTCAATCTTTAACTTTTTTATCCAAAGCGATGTAAAAAGCCGATCTTTGAATCGGCCTTGTGTACTAATGTATGATTCCACTCCACCATTGACGGACGTCGCGATTGTTAGTTAATGCACTTGTGTCGCCTGGTCTAAGTTTATAGCCACACTTGTAAACCACTGAGAATTTTTGACCTAAAGATCGATGTACCAGACTGTTATTTTGTACAGGGTATCCATCTGAGCATCCAACTAACTCTAATGCTTTATTTATGTTTTCATATGAAGACATTAATCTTTGTATGGGTCCATCACAAACATGCTTACCCGTATTGGATTGCCAGCACACGGCTAAAGCATCTATTGATTGTGAGTTATTTGCTTGTGCAATATTGGATGTACCTAATATTGTAGCGGCTACGGCGAATGATAAACATATTTCCCTATTTAACATTTTTATCCCCTTAATTTAAAAAACTGCATGAAAGTATTTTTTAATGAAGTTGTAAAAAGTTAACAATCCTCAAATTGGGATAGATGATTAAGCATATGTTTGTTTAAGTCAGTCAAAATAGAGCAATAAAAACTAGCGTCTTTTTATTGATATCAGCGTTTAATATTCATTTTAAAGCATCGTGTACGACTGATTTTCATGAGTAAGGGAAAATATAAAGATGAAAAAAAACCTTGGCATAAGCCAAGGTTTTTTTGTCCGAATTCGGAAAACGAATTAACGTTTAGAGAATTGTGGACGTTTACGAGCTTTACGTAAACCAAGTTTCTTACGTTCAACTTCACGAGCATCACGAGTAACGAAACCAGCTTGACGAAGAGCAGGTTTTAAAGTTTCGTCAGCAGCGATCAATGCACGAGTAATACCGTGACGGATTGCGCCAGCTTGACCACCGATACCACCACCAGCAACAGTGATGTAAAGGTCATATTTCTCAGTAGCATCTAAAAGCTCAAGTGGTTGACGTACAACCATACGAGCAGTTTCACGACCGAAGTATTGTTCTAAAGAACGGTTGTTAATAACGAGTTTACCAGTACCAGCAGATAGGAAAACACGTGCAGTTGCGGTCTTACGGCGACCTGTACCATAGTTAGTAGCCATGTGCTGTATCCCTTAGATGTCCAAAACTTGTGGCTGTTGAGCTGTGTGAGGATGCTCAGCACCAGCATACACTTTCATTTTCTTGATCATAGCATAACCAAGAGGACCTTTTGGCAACATGCCTTTTACAGCGCGTTGGAAGATTTCTTCTGGCTTGTGAGCAACTAATTTTTCAAAGTTAGTTTCACGGATACCACCAGGGAAACCAGTGTGGCGATAGTATTTCTTATCAAGTGACTTGTTACCAGTTACTTGAACTTGCTCAGCATTGATAATTACGATGTAATCACCAGTGTCAACGTGAGGAGTATAAGAAGTTTTGTGCTTACCGCGTAAACGACGTGCGATTTCAGTCGCAAGACGACCTAAAGTTTTGCCAGAAGCATCAACAACGTACCAGTCGTGTTGAACTTCAGCTGGCTTAGCGCTGAGAGTTTTCATTAACCACTACCTATTATAGTTGGTTTGGACGGTGGAATCTGTCCAAACAAAAAGGAGAGCGAATTCTAGCGGAAAAACACTAGAACCACAATCAAAATATTAAGATTTCGAGGGGCATATTCTATTTAATTTAGATTGAAAAGTATAGCGGTTTATTTAATCAATTTCTTTTAGAATGAGGAAATAATCATAATAATAGCTCGGAGTTTTGATGAGTTCACAAAATAATAATGATCGTTTCTCTCCTCCTGTTCATCATTCAGATTTATCTTCACGCCATGATCAAATCAAAGTGAGCAAGGTGACGAAATTTTTGACCGGATTTTTATTTATTTTTCTCGGAATATATTTAGCGTTAGGTGTGGTGTTTGGCGCTATTTATGGAATCGATGTTTTGAGTGTCATTCTTATATATTCAATGTATGCACATTTTATGATTTTCCCTTGGGTTATTTATTCAATCGGTGGCTTTGGTTTCTTGTGCATTAAAGATTCAGCGTTTTATTCAATGCGTTCAACGATTGGACGGATTCTTTTGTTGGGTTTGCTCCTCGTCATCGTGATTGTATGTGTATCCGAAGTCGCTCATGCTGTTGGTCTATTAGATACAAGATTTCGTATGGATTGGCGCTAAAAGACTCAAAAGAACGATTAAAAAATCAGAGGGCTAAGATTTTACCATTTTGGGATTGTTGAACATCGTACATTCGATCTGTATTAAAATAATAAAAATCCTTGAATGATGATCGTTATGCTTCCTTTGTATGTCACCAGCGGTGAGCCTGCTGGAATTGGTCCTGATATCTGTTTAAGCCTTGCGCAACGTTTGGATGAGCGTCCACTCGTCGTGCTTGCTGATATACAAATGCTCAAGCAACGTGCAGAAACACTTCATCTTGAAGTTGAAGTGATTGAGTATCAAGGGCAACAAACATCATCAAAAGTGGATCAGCTTTATGTGGAACATATTCCTTTAAATGAAAGTGTAGTACTGGGTGAGTTAAATGCTCAAAATGCGAGTTATGTCTTAGAGCAACTCCGCCGTTCTGCAGACTATGCGATGTCAGGTAAAAGCGTTGGCGTGGCGACAGCACCTGTACAAAAGTCAGTGATCAATGAGGCAGGTATTCATTTCAGTGGTCACACTGAGTTTTACCAAGAATTTGCTGGTGTATTACGCGTGGTCATGATGCTGGCAACCAAAACCTTACGTGTTGCACTTGCAACCACGCATTTACCCCTTCGTGCGGTTGCGGATGCGATTACAGCTGAGCGCTTGCATCAGGTCATCGACATTCTGATTCATGATTTAAAATCTAAATTTAAAATCGAATCTCCCAAAATTTTGGTGTGCGGTTTAAATCCTCATGCAGGTGAAGATGGTTATTTAGGGGTGGAGGAGATCGAAGTGATTAATCCTGTACTTGAACGCTATCGTGCGCAAGGGATAGACATGAGCTTATGTCTGCCTGCAGATACTTTATTTACGCCAGAAAATTTAAAAGATGCCGATGCAGTTTTAGCCATGTATCACGATCAGGGATTACCTGTGTTAAAATCTCAAGGATTTGGTGAAGCCATTAATATTACTTTGGGCTTGCCGTTTATTCGCACCTCTGTCGATCATGGCACAGCACTCTCCCTCGCAGGTACTGGACTTGCGAAAAGCTCGAGCTTACATGTGGCTGTGGACTTAGCGCTCGATTTAGCGCGTCAGTGATCTTGTCTTAATTACACGTTGGAAATCTTTATGTATCAGATTAATGCCTTAAACCCGAAAGATGAAGGGCATCACACGCGTAAGCGTTTTGGTCAAAACTTCTTACATGACCAACGTGTCATTGCCAAAATTGTACGTTCGGTGAACCCGCGTACTGGTGACAATATTGTTGAAATTGGTCCAGGTCTTGCTGCTTTAACATCCCCTTTAATTGGTGAATGTGATGCTTTGACTGTCATTGAATTAGACCGTGATTTAGCAGCTGGATTACCCGGCCGTGTACCGCATCCTGAACGTTTAACTATTGTGGAAACTGATGCTTTACGCTACGACTTCACTGAATTGTTTGATGGTCGTCCGTTGCGTGTTGTCGGTAACTTACCTTATAACATTTCTACACCTTTGTTATTTCATCTCTTAGAGTTTGGTGACAAAGTCAAAGACATGCACTTCATGTTGCAAAAAGAAGTGGTCGATCGTATTACGGCATCACCAAATACCAAAGAATATGGTCGTTTATCAGTCATGATTCAGTACTACTGTAAACCGACATTCTTGTTTGAAGTGCCACCAGGTTCGTTCAACCCACCACCCAAAGTAACTTCTGCGGTATTTCGCTTAGAGCCGTATGATGTAAAACCAATAGTGGCGAAGAATGAAAAAGCCTTGGCACGTTTAGTCTCCCATGTATTTACACAACGCCGCAAGACACTTCGCAACAGTTTAAAAGGCATGTTGCAAGAGGAAGGATTTGAAAAAGCTGGTGTTGATCCAATGGCTCGTCCAGAAACATTAACACTTGCTCAATTTGTTGCACTTGCAGATCAAATGGTAGATGCATAAATGTCTGGTGAAAACATTCGATATAATTACGTGATTGGTGATGTTCAGGGCTGTTTTGAAGCTTTGAAAATGTTACTTAAGGAAATCAAATTTGATCCTGATCAGGATTTTTTATGGTTTGTGGGTGATTTAGTCGCACGTGGTGAGAACTCGATTGGCGCTTTACGTTTTATCAAGAAACTGGTCGATCGTGGCGTTGCTGCGACAGTCTTGGGTAATCATGATCTGACCTTGTTAGCGGGCGCACGGGGCATTAAAGAGATTAAAGAGAAAGACAATACTCGTGATGTGATTGATGCGATTGACAGTGATGATTTAATCGACTGGTTACGCAAACAACCTTTATGTTTATGTCCAAATGAAAATATTGTCATTACACATGCGGGTATTCCACATATTTGGACAGTAGAGCAAGTGAAACAGTTTGCTCAAGAGGTTGAAGCGGTTATTGCACATGATGATTTTGATGTTCTGGATGCATTTTTGAAAGAAATGTATGGTAAAGAACCTACATTATGGTCAGATGATTTAACAGGATATGAGCGCTTACGATGTATCGTGAATTATCTAACCCGTATGCGTTTGACTGATCCAGAGGGTCGACTTGAATTTAGTTTTAAAGACGCTTTAGATGAGCCGATGCCAGCTGGCTATCAGCCATGGTTTGAATATAAGTCAAAAGCTGCTCAAACTCATCAAGTCATTTTTGGACATTGGGCTGCCTTACAGGGCAAAACAATATCTGCGCATATCCAGAATGTTGACGGTGGTTGTGTCTGGGGTAATCAATTAATGGCGTATCGTCTTGAAGATCAGCAAATGTTTGCTGTCGATAATCCTATGTTTGCATAGAATCTACTTTAGATCATTTCGTCTAATAAAAAAGCCACTCATCAGTGGCTTTTTTATTTTCAGTCGTGGGTATATCAAGAGGTCGCTTTTAAAAAGTGAATAAAAGTGGGAAGCCAAACGGCTGTAAACGTTGCATTTACCGCCATACCAAATGCAGCATAACGACCAGCTACACTACCTCGTTGCCAAGCTTGAGCTGTCCCAATCGCATGAGCCGCTAAGCCGAGTGCTAAGCCTGAGGCACGCTCATCATTAATATGACGTAGTATGAGTGGTGAAAAAGCTGCGCCGATAACACCAGATAAAATGACGATTAAAATGGCTAAGCTAATTGGTGCATGGAGTAAGGTCGCAATATTAATTGCGATTGGTGTCGTCACTGCACGTGTAGCGAAAGCCATAATGGTCGAATCCGCCATATGCAGTAAATAGGCTAAGCCCATAGGCAATGCGACTGCACTGACACTGGCAAACACTAATATTCCTAAAATGCCTTTTAGTGGTAAATCGTCATAACGCATTGCTGCAAGTGGGATCGCGAGAGCCACCGTGACGTATCCTAATAAATGATCAAAAATCGGATTGACATCTTTCATATAGTGATCATAAGGAATACCAACAATCAGTAAGATGACGATCACAAAGAACATCCCGAATACAATGACAGGAATCTGTGGTACGACACGGTTACAGGGTTTTGAAATTAAATAGGCGAATAACGTAATAGCAAAGCCGATTAAAATTGCGAGCATATTTCTCTCCTATAACCAGCGTTTTGCCATTTTGGCGTAAACCCAAAGTGGAATAAGTGTACTTAACGTGAGTACGAGTAAAAAAAGAGGAATTTCTTTACCCATATGAACCAACATAACCAATGCCCCAGCACTAATTGGTAAAAATGCGAAAGCACTTTCTTTCATGATTTTATTATTTACATCGACAACTCTGGTTGGAAGAGTGCCAAATCTACGCCAAGCAAACAGTACAAGTAGTAAGGAAAGCAACCCGACAAGATTGCCCAGTTCGGGATGATTCAATTGAGTCGTAAGCCAAACTGAACCTTCTCGGAAGCCAATAATAAGCACTAGGGTGCCAATCCATGCTGGCCAATCTATCGTTTTCATCCACTGCATCATGATTATACTTTTAACATTATTTATCACGTTTTAACTGATTTATGATTTGATTTCAAACTCTTCTAAAGGTCTTTTAAATTGTTGCGCCTTATCACCAAGAATTTGATCAATTGGTAAATGTGCTTGTTTTATAAGTTGCTCTAATTTATGTGGCGCAATTTGAATATTTAAAATCAAATGACCTAGATCATCATAATGTTCAGACTGAATCACATTTAATTCATACAGTTGATTGCGTAATTTGCCATATTCAGGTCTGAGTGTGAGTTCAAATTGTTGAATTTGCCCCATTAAACATTCTTGAACGGCTTGTCGCAGTAAATCTAAACCTTGATTTGAATGTGCTGAAACATAGACTCGATCGGGCAAATTGGGAGAAGCATAAATGATTTTAGGTTCTTCACCCGTTTGATCAATTTTATTGTATACGCGTAATATTGGCACTTGAGCCCCAATTTCTTTCAGGACTTTTTCAACAGCATCAATTTGCTCAAGCTTTTCTGGACTATTTGAATCGATAACATGCAAAAGCAAAGTCGCCTCAAGTGTTTCTTCAAGGGTTGCTTTGAATGACTCTACTAAGGAGTGTGCAAGATTGCGAACGAATCCCACTGTGTCAGCCAAGACCAATGTTCCAATGCCATCCCAATTTAATCTTCTTAAAGTTGGGTCAAGAGTTGCGAACAATTGATCTGCTGCATACACATCACTTTCGGCAAGAATATTAAATAGGGTAGATTTACCTGCGTTGGTATAACCCACTAGAGACACTGTTGGAATAGACGCTTTTTGACGCGCTGCACGACCTTGAATTCGTGTTTGGCGGACTTTTTCAAGTTTGTCTTTGAGCTGGGTTATGCGGAGGCGAAGTAAACGACGGTCTGTTTCTAATTGTGTTTCACCTGGACCACGTAAACCAATACCACCTTTTTGACCATCTAAGCCCATGCGACCACCCACTAAACGTGAAGCGAGATGGTCTAACTGAGCCAATTCAACTTGTAGTTTACCTTCATGTGTTCGTGCGCGTTGTGCAAAAATATCTAAGATAAGGCGAGTACGATCGATGACACGACATTGAATAACACGCTCGAGATTACGTTCTTGAGATGGTGTGAGGGAATGATCGAAAATGACAATATCAGCTTCTACCGCTGCAACAAATTCGGCGATTTCTTCAGCTTTACCCGAACCAATAAAAAATTTAGGATCCGGTTTAATACGTTGAGCTTGTATATGTTCAAGAATCTCTGCACCAGCAGATTTGGCCAATAAACGAAATTCTTCTTGATCAAGATCTTCTAATATTTGGACATTAACACTCACCAAGACCGCACGTTCATTTGCTTGATTTTGTCCAGTAACTTCCACTCAGCTAATACTCCACATCAAAACTCTAGTGTAGAGGAAATTGAACAATTGAGGGAAATAGATTTAAATTAACCTAAAGCAGTTTTGAACATAAGTATAAACGCCAGCATAAATAAAAAGACGCCACCGACAATTGATGCCAATGAGAAGAGTGCCGACCAGATGGGAATGACTTGATTTGATGGTGATTGAGTTGTAGTTTGCATAATTTTTCAATCTATAAATTCGATTTAAAAATTATATTTTATTGGGTGTTTGAATTGAAATTGAATTTTCAAATATGTGTATACGGTTTTTATAATCAATGCATCTCTGGTGAGCTCAGTATAGAATGGAGCTATAGTGGATAACGCCTGTTATTATTTAGTGAAATAATTTATGACAAAATTAACGCCTAAAAAACTCAATTTATTTTCAAAAACAGCGCTATATAGCCAAAAAATCATCTCAGGTACTGCTGCTGTCACTGAAGGGTTTTATTTAATTTTTAGGCATCAAATGTATAAAAATCCGAATAATCCAAACAATACTCGCTATGTACAACATTTTTGCCGTCGCTTATGCAAAGTTTTTAATATCGATTTACAAGTACATGGCAACATTCCTCGTGAACCCGCATTATGGGTGAGCAATCATATCTCTTGGTTAGATATTCCTGTATTAGGTTCGAGTGCGCGTGTATTTTTCTTAGCAAAAGCAGAAATTGAAAATTGGCCGATTTTTGGGAAACTTGCCAAGGGTGGTGGAACACTGTTCATTAAACGAGGTTCAGGAGATTCGGTCCGTATTAAAGAGCAAATCACAGAATTTTTGAAGCAAAATATTCCTGTCTTATTTTTTCCAGAAGCAACCACGACTGATGGAACTAAAGTCAAAAAAGTGCATGGAAGACTTTTAGCTGCAGCTATCGAGGCTCAAAAACCAGTGCAAGTTTGTTTAATCTGTTATGTCAATCAAGAGGGGGAGTTAGATCAGGTTGCTCCCTTTATTGGAAATATTGGATTTACAGCGCATCTCAAAGCAGTATTGGAAATGCCTCAAGTCGTTGCACATTTAACAGCTTTGCCCACGATTGATGTTACTGGACATACAGTTGAAAGCTTAACGAGAGAAGTGCAACTCAGAATGCAGGAAGGATTGGAAGTATTACATCAAAAAGTGCTCAAAGCTTAATCAGTAGAAGCAAAGCAGGGATCATGATGATCCCTGCTTTTTACATGAATCCTTCTATTGGCAACCACGAGATAACTTTCAAGCTTGCTTTTTGCCACCATTTCATTTTTGGTTCTTTGGTATAGATTTTAATACCTTCAGGTGTCGCTTGTTTCCAATTAATATTATTTTGTGAATCTAGAACTAATTTATAGGCATATTTTTTTAGGTTCTGATCCATGGTTTTATGCACAGCTTGCGCTAGGGGCTGGCTGTTTAAAATGACGCCAATTTCAGTATTTAAATTGGCTGAACGTGGATCAAAATTAAATGATCCGATAAATACTTGCTTATCATCCAAAGCCATCATTTTTGCATGCAGGCTTGAGCGACTCAGCCCTTTAAGGCTCACTTTGGACTGCTTAGAAATTTCAATATTATTTTTATTTTGGAATTCTTCTGGCAAAGCAGGGAGGAACTCATATAACTCTACGCCGTTTTGCAGTAAATCCTGACGATATTTCGCATAAAATGCATGTACAAGCGCAACATCATTGGCTTTAAAAGAGTTGGTCAGTACGCGAACTTTAACGCCATCTTGTGCGATCGCACTTAAGCGTTGCTCACCCTTGCGTTCAGGAACGAAGTAAGCGGAAATGATATCGACACTTTTTTCTGGTTTCTCTAAGCGTTCAACCAGTTGAAAGTTGAGATGTTCTTCTTTCTTAGCTTTCGCTTTGATTTTTTCAGGAGAATCTTTGATGACTTCTGCTTTCACCCAATCCAGCTTAATTTCTTGATTGAGCCAACGATCAAAATCATGAGATTCACGAGTAATTTCAACATAACTACGTACAGCACCATCATCAAAGTGCTCTTGCAGTTGCTGTTTTAAACCTTCATAGCGCAATGTATATTGTTGATGATTGACAATATTTTTAACTGGATAGGCATATTCATGATTCCAGTACTCATCAAACGAGTGTGTAATATCACTTACTGCATGACCGACAAGCATGACATCAACATCTGAAAATTGATATCGGTCACTGACATTGTAGTATTGATTACTCATATTTCGGCCGCCAATCAGGGTAATTTGATTGTCAGCTGTAAACGTTTTGTTGTGCATCCGTCGATTGATACGTTTCAGATCCAAAATCATATCAACGGGTCTAAGGCGTCGGAATTTATAAGGATTGAATAACTTTACGTCAATGTTTTGATGTTGATCCAGCGCGAGATAAATACTTTCCATCGTCTTAGCGTTGTTGTCATCCATTAACAATCTGACTTTTACACCACGATCAGCAGCTTGAATGATTTTATAAAGAGCCAATGCACCTACACGGTCGTTATCCCAAATGTAATATTGAAGGTCGAGTGTTTTCTCAGCTTTCTCAATTAATTGAAAACGTGCAGCTATCGCTTCGATTGGATCATATAAAACATGAAAACCTGTTAATTCAGGATTCTTAATTTTCAAAGGTTCGACAATTTGCGCCAATGAAGTGCCATGAGTGTCGATGTCGTACGCATATTGAGGTGCAATAGCTTGTTGAGTGGGTAAAGTTGAGCATGCGGGTAAAGCAAGAATCAAACATGAACTCATGATGAAGCGCATTTTAAAAGATGTTTTCTTTTGGCGATTCAATTGTTGAGATTGATTCTTTTCCATGTGATTTGCTTGCATAATCTATTCTTTGAACTCAATGTGCTAAAGTATAAAGAGCACCATTTAAAAGATAAATGAACCACTCAGATTATTCGTCTGATTTAATGAAAGAGATTGAATATGTGGACAACAAATAACATCCTTGCTGCGTTCTATATTATTTTCTCGCTCTTCGCTATTTGGGGAGTCACGCAAGCATGGATGAGCCAATCTCGAACTGAAACCATACATCCATTTAAAGCCTTTGTTCATCTCTTGGCATTTTATCTTTCTTATTTACTTGTTCCGTTGTGGTTTTTTAGTATTTTTGCTACTTGGCAAGGTATATTTTCATTGCATGAAGGTGTGTTTATTTTCTTGTTGAGCAGTGTATTGATTTATGCACGTTTCATTGAGCCACATCGTGTAGTAGTGAATAACCTGAGTTACAAGTTAAGTTCGGCGCAACCCTTTAAACATCCGATTAAAGTGGCATTAATTGCAGACTTACATATTGGATTGTTTTCTGGGCATGAAAGACAACTGAAAATTATCGTGAATAAGATTAATCAAGCTCAACCAGATTTAGTGGTTGTGGCAGGTGATTGGACCTATGAACCAGAAAATAAGCTGGCAGAAGAGCTCCGAGTATTAAGAGAAATTCAAGCGCCTGTCTATTCTGTGAATGGTAATCATGATGAGCAATATCCAGGTCCACCGATTCAGGCATTATTAAAAGATGCGCTAGCTTCAAATCAGGTGATGGATATTGAAGGTAAGATTGTTGAGTTTGATGAGTTTAGATTGATTGGTGTGGGGGATTTGTGGGCAGGTAAGGCTGACATGCGGGATATGCCTGATTTACCACAAGATAAGCCGTGGTTAATTCTGTCACATAATCCGGATACGGTGGATATGGTGCCAAAATTGCCAACTCATCCGTTGATGTTGTCAGGGCATACTCATGGGGGACAAGTGGAGCTTCCGTGGTTGACAGATTACATCATGAAAAAAGTGTCTATCTTGGGTCATAAACGTGGTCTATATAAGCATGAACATGCCAATGTTTATGTGTCCGTAGGTACTGGGATGGTAGGTGTCCCATTCAGATTCAGAGTACCACCGATGATTGATATCATTGAACTCAGCTAATAAAAAAACCGGCTAAAGCCGGTTTTTTAGATGAAAACATCAAATTTGATTATTCACATCATCATGTTTCGTTTCGCGAATCATGAGGAAAGCAATCAGTGAAAGGATTGATGCAGCCGTCAAATAATAGCCTACTGCAGACAAACCATATTCAGTTGCTAATTTCGTTGCAATCAAAGGTGCGAAAGATGCACCAAAAATACCAGCAAGGTTAAATGTTAACGCCGAACCAGTATAACGCACCGATGTCGGAAAGATTTCTGAAAGTACCGTACCAATTGGACCATAGGTTAAGCCCATAATCGCAAGACCAATACATAAGAATAAGAACACAATCAGTGTGCTTCCTGACTCCAACATATCCGCAAAGAAAATACCAAAAATAGCAGAAATTACACACACCGCGATCGAAGTGGTTTTACGACCGAACTTTTCCGCAAAAATTGCAGAAAGGGGAATAAATGCTGCAAAACAAAGCGTTGCAACCAACTGAAGTTGTAGGAACTCTTCACGAGAGTAACCTAATTGTTTTGTACCCCATTGCAATGCAAATACAGTGGTTAAGTAAAAAACTACGAAAGTACAAATGGCTGCAATCGTTCCGAGTACAAGCATTTTTGAATGCTTTTTAAAAACTTGTACAAAAGGAACATTCACTTCTTTTTGTTTATCAAGCACGTTTTGGAATGCTGGCGTTTCATGCAACTTTAAGCGAATCCACAAGCCTACAATCACCAATAAGGCACTTGAAATAAATGGAATACGCCATCCCCAGGACATGAATGCTTCTTCACTCATGAATGCCCCAAGCGTAAGGAAAGAGCCTGTGGCAAGGATGAAGCCGATAGGTGCACCAAGTTGAGGGAACATACCGTACCAAGCACGTTTGCCTTCTGGTGCATTCTCAGTTGCGAGTAGAACTGCACCTGACCATTCGCCACCTAAACCTAAGCCCTGACCTAATCGGCACAAAGCTAAAAGTAAGGGTGCCACAATGCCAATTTGCGCATAGGTTGGAAGTAAACCAATCGCAACGGTAGAAAGTCCCATGGTTAGCAAGGCTGCCACTAAGGTTGCTTTACGACCGATTCGATCTCCCAAATGACCGAATAGTGCGGCGCCGATAGGACGTGCGATGAATGCGATTGCAAAAGTTGCTAATGATTGAATCGTTGCTGTCATAGGATCTGTACTTGTTGGAAAGAACAAGTAGGGGAAAATAATGACTGCAGCTGTTGCGTAAATATAAAAATCGAAGAACTCGATGGTTGTACCAACGAGACTTGCAGTTAATACCCGAGTTTTAGAGTTTGCGGGTTGAGCTTGTTGTGATGCTGTATTAGACGCCATGAGAGACCTTACACTTACTAAAAATAAAAAACTTAGATTTAATAGCGTAATCTTTTTAAAAAAGGCGTAATTTCTTAAAAAAATACGAAATACCAACTCGCTCTACGGTGTTAGGGTTGCTAGACGATGTAGTTAAAGTGGTTATAGCACGTAAAGATAAATAGACAAGAAATGTGATCCTGCACCTATCAATACAAAAATATGCCAGATAGCGTGAGTGTATCTTACCTTTTTTAAAGCATAAAACAATGCGCCTATGGTGTAAGCAAGGCCACCAATTATAAGTAAGCTTAAACTTTGATCAGATAAATATGTACGCATATCATCGATCACAAGTAATGCTAACCATCCCATTGCAAGATAGGCAAAAAGCGATATTTTTTGAAAATGGTGAATAAATACTAATTTGAACAAAGTGCCAATCGCCGCAATTACCCAAAGCGCAATTAATAAATAGTGAGCTTTTTGCGTTGGTAAAGCTATAGATAGAAAAGGAGTGTATGTTCCTGCGATGAGATAATAAATAGCCGTGTGGTCCAATTTTTTAAACCAACCCCGACGGTCAGGTGTTTCCGCAAAATGATAAAGACTAGACGCCGTAAAGAGTAGAACTAAACTAAGTCCATAGACCCAAAGCCCGATCCATTGTGCCAAAGGATAAGCAGTACCTTTTATAATCAATAAAATGGCACCGATGACGGCCAAGACAGCACCAATGGCATGACTGATGAAATTAATTTTTTCTTCTAATGGATCATACGAAGCAGGAGATGCTTTCATTGTTCACTTACACATTTAATTATACATCTGTATCGTAATTGAATTTTGCTTTTCGCGTAAGACGCATTAAAATTTAATAGCATTTCTTTTTTTGGCACTGTTTATGACCGTTTCGGCATCTTCCACCCCGCAAGAGCAACAATTTCTTGAAGCATTTCATCAAGCATTAGCTTCTCAGCGTTTTGATCGTATGATTCTGAGTCAATATCAGGGCGAGATAGAAGCTTTAGAGAAGATGACTTTACGCATGATTCGATTACAAGATGAATGGATGCTGAATGTTCTGTATCGCTTTAAAACTCAAGATGTGACCAAAAATTTTCCAATTGATGAAGCTGATCCGTTGGTGAGTAAATTGGTCAGTGAATGCAAACAAGCCAATCTTTTTACATTGGACAGCGAGTTACAGCTCAAGAAAAATAAGAAAAAAGCGATCTTAACTCAAAGTAAAAAGGCTTCAGTCTCCAAGATCATTGAAAAATCACATGACCGTCAAAAACACCGTTTTGTTGAGCAAGAAAGTTATTTTCTTCAACCGTTGGGTATTACGGATCAAAAAGAACAAATTATTCCAAGCATGGCGCGTAAGTGGAAACAGATTAATAAATTTGTTGAGATTTGCTCAGGCGCATTAAACCAAATTCAAGTTGATCAGCAGCTCAACGTTGTCGATTTTGGCTCAGGTAAAGGTTATCTCACCTTTGCACTGTATGATTACTTACAAAAAAATGATTACAATCCTTATGTTACAGGTGTGGAACTGAACGAGAAAATGGTTCAATTCTGTCAAGATGTTGCCCGTAAATCAGATTTTAAGCATTTAGATTTTTTCCAAGGAGATGTACGAACTTACTCGCCTGAAAAACTCGATGTCATGATTGCGTTGCATGCCTGTGATGTAGCGACTGATTTTGCGATTCATACCGGTATTCGATTGAATGCGCAAATGATTATGTGCGCGCCGTGCTGCCACAAAGAGTTAAGACCTCAAATGCAAAGTCCCTCTGTACTAAAGCCAATGTTGCAGTTTGGTATTCATGAGGGGCAACAAGCTGAAATGCTGACAGATACAATTCGAGCGCTATTGTTAAAAGCCTATGGTTACGAGACAAAAGTTTTTGAATTTGTGGCTTTAGAGCATACCAGCAAAAATAAAATGATTTTAGCCACCAAGCGAAAAGATTTTAACGCACCAGATCAGCAAGTGTTAGATCAAATCATTGCATTAAAAAATATGTATGGCATTCAAAAGCACTCATTAGAGTTGCTTCTAAAAGGTGAGTGGGAGCAACAAAATATTGGTGAAAAGTGCTAACACCCCTTTGGGAATTAACACATGAGTAATGTCTTCGATGTTCAAGTAGGTTCATGGTCGCAATTAAAGTGCTACGCGATGCAGATACGAGAGCAAATATTTATTCTGGAACAACAAATTTCACCTGAAGACGAATGGGATATGGAAGATGAGACATCGATTCATTTCGTTGTTTTCCATAAAGGTGAGGCAATCGCCACGGCTCGACTACTTCAAAACCATAGTATTGGAAGGGTAGCAGTCATAAAGGCTTATCGAGGAAAAGGTGTTGGGTTTGAGCTCATGAAATTTATAATTGAGTCCGCTCAAAGGGAAAAGCGACCAACCTTGAATCTTTCTGCTCAAGTTCATGCATTACCATTTTATCAACGTTTAGGGTTTGAGCCCCAAGGTAAGGAATACTTAGATTGTGGTATTCCTCATGTTTATATGACGATGCAGCTTGAATAAAAAAACGGAGCCAATGCTCCGTTTTTTCATAACAAATATCAATGACTATGTGAACCTGATTCACCATCATGTTTATGACTGTGTTCGCCCATTGCTGCGTGTTCTTCTTCAGTCATATTGTGTTCAGTTGCACTAGCTTGAGCAGCTTTGTTGGCTTCGATTTTTGCTGCTGCTTCTTCAGACATCACAGGTGATGCTTTGAATGCATGATGTTCACTGGTTTCTGTTCGTTGTTTACTTGGCATATAGTCAGGTTCATTTTCAATGGCTACATAGAAAATCACCATAAATATAATACTTAAAATGATCGCGATAATTAGCGCTTTCCAACCCCAAGGAGATTTTTCTGGTGAAGAATGATCAGTCATAATGCTATACCAAGTTGGGTAAAATGAATCTGAGAATATGTTACTTTATAACACAGAATAGAAGTATAGAAATGTTCACAACAAAATATTGTTGTATTTATAAGCATATTTTAATGATCACTATGTAAAAGCTGAAATGTTCGAATAGATCAGGCTTAGTGATATAAATGCCATAATTGATGCTAATAATTTCATAATGATATCCATTTTTCTTTGAGAACATAAATATTTCATAATGATGATAGCCAAAGAAATATACAGTCCTCCAATCAAAACTAAGACGAACATTGTCGCGACATATACACTAAAGATCTGCTCTAAACTGAACATGGTATTGGAGGAAAGAAATGGGGGTAATAGTGCAATGTAAAACGTCATCGTTTTAGGATTGCTCATTGTGACAAGTAGGCCTTGTCCATAGGAGGTTTTGTAAATTTTTTTATTTGTCGGTGAAAAGTTGAAATGATTTTGTTTCATTTCACGGACATTGGATGCCCAAATTTGTATTGCTATGTATAGTAAATAAAATGCACCAATGATGATAATGATCTGAATAATTTTAGGATTTATAAATTGGTGAAGAAATTTAATAAAGATAAGAGATAAGGTTAAATATAAGAAATCACCTGTGATTAATCCAAATAGAGTAAACCAGCCATGCATTTTGGTATTTTTAATTGTATTAATCAGAATTGTGATCATACCTGGCCCGGGTACAGCGGCAGCAATAGTCAGAGCTAAAACATAAGTGCAAAAGTTTTGTTCTACAAACATGGATATCTTGTTATTTGTGAAGGTAAGAACATTTTCAATTAAATACAAAGCACAAAGTGATCGTTTTCGTTTGTCTTTTCTACTGATTGAGGTATATCCTTTCTATAAATAAAATAAAAAAGGTTAAAATTTTCATTATGAACTTAGATAGATTTGACAAAAAAATTTTAAGACTACTTCAGCAAGATTCAAGAGTGACCAATCAAATACTGGCGGAACAAGTCGGTATTTCTCCATCACCATGTTGGCGTCGTGTTAAACGATTAGAAGACGAAAAAATTATCAAAGGATATGGTGTTAACCTTGATAGAAGAAAAATTAATTTGGGTGTAATGGTCTTTATACGAGTGTCAATTGATAGACATAGTGAAGTTGAAGCCAAAAAATTTGAAGAAAAGGTTCTAGAGTTAGATAACGTAGTCGCTTGTTATAGTATTGGCGGAGATGCAGATTTTTTGCTTCAAGTTGTGTCTCGAGATCTCGATACTTATGCAGATTTTGCTATGAAAACAATTAGAAGACTCCCTGGTATCAAGGAAATGCAGAGCATGTTTACGCTCAAAGAGATTAAGACTTTTAAGGGATTTCCAGTTACTTTAGATTGAAAAAACCTCTCCGAAGAGAGGTTTTTAATTTATATCAATCAGATTGATTGACCAGACTGAACTTTGTCCTTAAGGAGTTGAGGTGCTTTAAAACGCTCACCATACTTCGCTTCAAGCTGATTCGCGCGCTCAAGCGCTTGTGCGAGTCCATATTGATTGAGGAACTGTAAAGCACCGCCAGTCCAAGGGGCGAATCCTATGCCAAAAATAGAACCGATATTTCCATCAATGACAGACTCTAAAACTCCCTCCTCCAAACAGCGCAGCGTATCCAAGGATTGAACAAATAGGAAGCGATCAATCATTTCTTGTTCAGAAATATCTGTTTCTTTCGTCCAATGGTTTAAACCATCCCAAAGGTATTTTTTACCACTTTCTGGATATTCATAAAAACCAGCACCAGCAGCTTTGCCTTTACGCCCAAATTCATGGATCATTTGCTTTAAGACATCTTCAGCAGGGGAGTGTGGTAAATCTTTGCCTTCAGCCTGAAGCGCTTTACGCGTTTCATTGGTCACATGCTCAGACAAGGTTAATGCGACTTCATCTTGGATTGCTAATGGACCGACTGGCATACCTGCTTTTAAAGCAGCCATTTCAATTTTGGCTGGATGTACTCCTTCAGCCAGTAGACGTAAACCTTCGTTGACAAAAGTACCAAATACGCGGCTCGTGAAGAAACCACGACTATCATTCACAACGATAGGTGTTTTTCCAATTTGTTGAACATAATCATAGGCTTTAGCTAGTGTCTCAGCTGAAGTCTCTTTACCTTTAATAATTTCAACCAACTGCATTTTATCAACAGGGCTAAAGAAATGCAGTCCAATAAAGTTTTTCGCATCTTTACTTGCTGTTGCGAGACCTGTGATCGGTAAGGTTGACGTATTAGAAGCCATCACACCGCCGTCAACCAAATATTGCTCAGCTTCTTGAGTTACTTTGGCTTTGAGTTCTTGATTTTCGAATACAGCTTCAATGATTAAATCACAGCCTTGTAAATCGGCTGCATTCGCTGTAGGGGTAATGAGAGATAAAATTTGTTCGCGCTTTTCAGCAGTCATTCGACCTTGTGAAACACGTTTATCTAACAGTTTTTGACTATATGCCTTACCTTTTTCCGCATTTTCAATCGATACATCTTTAAGGACGACTTGAATCCCCTTAATCGCTGTCGAGTAGGCAATGCCAGCCCCCATCATTCCAGCGCCTAAAACGCCTACTTTGGTCGCTTGCCACTTTGTAGGCTCTTTAGGGCGGCTTTCACCTGATTTGATTGCATTCAGTCCATGCCAGAAAGTTCCAATCATGTTTTTCGCAACTTGACCAGTTGCCAGATACGTAAAATAGCGAGACTCAATAGTTAATGCAGTATCAACATCTACCTGAGCACCTTCAACGGCAGCAGCCATAATGGCTTCAGGGGCTGGATAGCAACCTTTTGTTTTATCACGCAGCATCGCTGGTGCAATTGCAAGGACTTGAGCCACTTGAGGTGATGATGGCGTACCACCTGGAATTTTGTATCCTTTAACATCAAATGGTTGTTGAGATTTTGGATTTGCTTTAATCCAAGCAATCGCTTTATCCATGAGCTCTTGTTCAGAATCAGCCGTATCTTGAATTAAGCCTAGAGATTTTGCTTTTTCTACACCAAATTGTTTACCTTCCATCAGGAAAGGAAAAGCATTCTGTAAGCCGAGCAGTCGTACCATACGCACGATACCACCGCCACCTGGTAACAAACCTAAGGTAACTTCAGGCAGACCAAATTTCGCTTTAGGATCATTCAATGCAATACGAGCATGACAGCCTAATGCGATTTCCCAACCGCCACCGAGAGCTGTTCCATTTAATGCAGCGACAACAGGTACACCCAAGGTTTCAATATAGCGGAATTCCGCTTTCATTTTTTGGATCATGCCAAAGAATTCAGTGGCGTGTTCTGGCTGAGCTTGAATCAACTCATCCAAATCACCGCCTGCAAAAAAGGTTTTCTTTGCAGATTTAAAAATGATACCTGTAATGCCAGATTCGGCTTTCAGTTTTGCTACAGTCTCTTCCAAAGCAACTCGGAAATCTGCATTCATGGTATTGGCAGACTGATTAGGTGAGTCTAAGGTGAGAATAACAATGCCATCAGCATTTTTTTCAAATTGAATTGCACTCATTATTCTTCTCCTTATACCAATTCAATGATCGTTGCGATACCCATACCACCACCTACACACAGTGTAGCCAAGCCACGTTTTTTACCTTGACGCTCAAGTTCATCGAGCAACGTACCTAAAATCATGGCACCTGTCGCACCGAGTGGATGACCCATTGCAATTGCACCACCATTTACATTGACTTTTGCAGGATCGACATTCAGTTCATTAATAAAGCGCATTACTACAGCCGCAAACGCCTCGTTCACTTCAAATAAATCGATATCATCAATGGTTAAGCCAGCTTTTTCCAAAGCTTTGCGTGCCGCAGGTGCTGGACCAGTTAACATGATTGTTGGATCAGTTCCGACAAGCGCAGTTGCTAATACTTTGGCACGTGGTTTTAAGCCTTGTTCTTGAACCGCTTTTTCAGATGCAAGTAGAACAACAGCAGCGCCGTCTACAATGCCTGAAGAGTTTCCTGCATGGTGAACGTGATTAATCTTCTGAGCTTCTGGATATTTTTGTAATGCGACTGCATCAAATCCCATACCGCCCATCATTTCAAAGCTTGGATTTAATTTGGCTAAGCCTTCAACGGTAGTCGTTGGTTTGATGAATTCATCTTTATCTAAAACGACAACACCAGCTTTATCTTTTACTGGTACAACTGATTTATTGAAGTAACCATTCGCTTGAGCCGCTGCTGCTTTCTTTTGTGAATCTGCAGCAAAAGCATCTACATCAGCACGAGAGTATCCATCTAAAGTTGCGATTAAATCAGCACCAATCCCTTGTGGAACAAAGGTAGATTTCAGGTTTGTTTCTGGATCGAGTGCCCATGGCCCACCATCGGAGCCCATTGGAATACGCGACATTGACTCTACACCACCTGCAACGACAACATCTTCCCAGCCTGAACGAACTTTCTGTGCAGCAAGATTGACAGCTTCTAGTCCTGAAGCACAAAAACGGTTGATTTGAACGCCTGCTACATCATCATTCCAGCCTGCTGCAATTGCAGCAGTTTTAGCGATATCACCGCCTTGATCACCAATTGGAGTTACACAACCCAGTACGATGTCATCGACTTTAGAAGTATCGAGTTGATGGCGAGTTTGAAGTTCATTTAACAGCGTTGTGAGTAATGTGATTGGTTTTACTTCATGTAAAGAACCATCTTTTTTTCCTTTTCCGCGTGGTGTGCGAATGGCATCGATGATGTAAGCCTCGCTCATAATAGTTCCTTTTTTATAGGTTGAAATTGTTATGGTGTTTTGAGTGTAGATGATCTATGTGATTGTGCAATGACGAGAACGGATGAGTCGTTTGATATTTTTGGTCACTGAAAAATTAAATGTTTTAGATTGTGAAATGAAAGTTTTTGACGAATTAAAAAACAAATTTGTATTGCGAATGCTTTGATTATAATTTTGCTATATCAAATCTTTGGCGTTTGATATGGCAAGCTTTACACCATAAGAACCTTCATCATCTTCATCAACATACCAACCACCGTTAATTACAGCGGGCACTTTTTTATTGATAATCTGCCCTTTCAGTTTTTCAGCTTCTAATTTTCTTAAATAGGCAACTGTTAATCCGTTGATTTCAACTTTGATCGCATTTGAATCGTATTGGTTAAATGGTTCTGACAGAACATGAGCAGTACATTCATGAAATTTAGATACAGCTTTTTTTTGACCAGCTATTTTGAGTAAGTTTTATTGATATGCATTTTCTCCGACAATATTATAAGTGTACCGTATATCAACTTTAGGTCCATAACTGTGTGATTTTACACTTTAAAAATAAATTGTTATTCCAATCAAAATTGATTTCAGGATTGCAGTAAGTGTCATCTTATTATTCCTTTAAATATTCCGAATAGTTTAATTTCAACTTGAATATTTTTGCAAAATCAATAAGCACTTAAATCCATATGTAAAAAAAAGCCTGAACAATGTCAGACTTTTTTATGTTTGACTAAATTAATGATAACCATGTAATTGACGGTATAAGCCTGGTGTGACACCTGTCCACTTTTTAAATGCTCGGTGGAAGGTACTGGTTTCACTAAAGCCGACTTGTTGTGCCACATCTTCTAAAGTTAAAGATGGGTTTAACAGTAAGTGAATTGCGGCGTCTCGACGCAAAGCATCTTTCACACCTTGATAGCTCTTACCTTCAGCAGCTAAGCGACGGCGAAGCGTCTGTGGTGATAAATAAAGCATGGCTGCAACATCATTTAATGTTGGCATTTCTTCACCAATTTGGCTCTTCAATACTTCACGAATACGTGATGTGAGCGAATTGGTATTTTTGAATTTCACCAACAGTTTCGCTGGAGCACCTTTTAGAAATTCTTCCAAGGTGTTTTCATCTTGGCGAATTGGAAGATCTAAGTAGTCTGCAGCAAATGTGATTTCAGTACGAGCTGAATCAAATTGGATTACTGGCGCAAAAAATAACGCATCATATTCATCTGCATGTTGTGGGCGTGGATATGAAAAATGTACACGCTCTAAGGGGATGCGACGCTCAATGAGCCACGATGCCAAACCATGCCAGATCATGAGCATACTTTCAGTAATGAAATGGTCAGGATCCATTGTTTTTGGAATGAGTGGAACTAAGCGTGCTTCATGCTTATCGCGCTCTAAAGTCACAGACCACTCATCACCAAATAACTTGTAGAACTGTGATGATAACTCAAGCGCATCACCTAAAGTTTTGGCATGTATGATCAATTGACACATGATCGCAAAGGTCCCTAAGCGACGTGGCTGGATATCAAAACCAACGTGTTCATCTTGGGTGACCATCCACAGCATTTTAACAAAGCGTGTGTACTGCTCAGGAGAAATACGTGCTTTAGGTTGGCGGAGTAGTTCAGCTTCAATGCCGACATGTGAAAGTAAAGTGTCAACATCCATCCCTAGACGTTTTACCCCAGTCAGGGCTGCATTCACAAAATGGATACTTATCGTATCGCGACTCATGTTAAATCCTTCAGTCTCTTTGATGTTCACTGCTACTTGACCTAAATGACACAAAAAATAATTTAATTGGCAATTATCACTAGAGTAATTGCTCTTTTACATCATAAATTGCCGAAATGATCAAGGTAAATGGCTGAACATGACATTGTTAATCTTGTTTTATATTTCTATTATGGGTGAAAAATCAACATATTCTTGGTGAAAATAACAATGACAGCTGCATTAAAGGGATTGAAAGTTTTAGATTTTTCCACATTATTACCCGGACCTTTTGCGACTTTGTACTTAGCAGATCTAGGGGCAGAGGTAGTCCATATAGAGTCACCAAATCGACCAGACCTTGTCAGATTGTTGCCACCTTATGCAAATGGTCAAGCCACAGCGCACAGTTATTTGAATCGCAACAAGCAGTCGATTGCCCTAGATTTAAAAGATAGTCAGAGTATTGAACTCATTAAATCAAAAATTTCAGAATACGATATCGTCATTGAGCAGTTCCGTCCTGAAGTGATGCGACGTTTAGGACTCGACTATCAAACTTTATCTGAAATAAACCCACGTCTGATTTATTGTTCAATAACAGGATATGGGCAAACAGGTCCTTATAAAGATAAAGCGGGACATGACATTAATTATGTATCGCTCTCAGGGATTGCTGGGCATTCAGGTCGGCAGAAAAGTGGACCACCACCGATGGGGATTCAAATTGCTGATGTCGCAGGAGGTTCTTTACACGCAGTGATTGGCATTTTAACAGCCGTGATTGAAAGGCAACGGAGTGGTTTAGGTCAATATATTGATATCTCTATGACGGATTGTGCGGTGACCTTAAACAATATGGCTGCGGCAGCTGTACTTGCAGGTGGACAGAATCAGTACCCTGAAAATGAACATCTGAACGGGGGGACATTTTATGACTACTATCAAACGCAAGACGGGCGCTATATCTCAATTGGGAGTCTAGAGCCTCAATTTATGACAGGTCTGGCAACTATATTAGAACTGCCTATCTTATTGGAAAAAGGAACTTCATTTGATGTTGAAGATCGAAAAGCAGTCAAGGCTGCGATCGCTGATAAAATCAAGGAAAAAAGTTTTGATGTATGGCGTAAAACATTTTCTGAATTAGACGTATGTGTAGAACCTGTGTTAAATCTAGATGAAGCTCTGACGTCAGATTTGGCTCAACAACGTGCTTGGACAGTAGATGTACCTCTAAGGAAAGATGCAAATGAGGTAGAAAAACAGTTGGCTTGTCCAATTAAATTTTCAAGATCCAAGGCACAGTATCATTATATCGGCCAAACACTGGGTGAAGGGAACTGGTAGTCAAAGTATTGAATATATGAGAAAAAAGAACCGATCTTTATCGGTTCTTTAATTTATGCTGTCACACAGTAAATGAAATACTTTAGACTAAAGTCTATAATTGTCATGGAATGAAATTAGGCTGAGTCCCAATGGATTTAATTCAAGTAAATGGTCAACCGCGCTATGGGCGTTTTACAGAATTGCCAAGTGCAATTTCTGTTTCAAAATATATTTATAAAACGCCATATGGCAAAGTGCTCAAAGGGTGGAGAAAAAAACTTAAATATAAGAAATTTAAGTTTTGTAGTATCCAACATGAGCATTACAGCATTGGGATGGCTATCGTCGATATCGCTTGGGCGGGACATGGTTTCATCTATATTTATGACCATAACACCGGACAAGTCGTCGAGTGGAATGCGATTAATGTATTGGCACACAGTACGGTTCTAGATGAACAGCCACTATTTAATCATAGCCATTTTCAACATGGAAAAATCCAACTCGATATTCAACACGCCAATGGTGTTCGTTATATCAAAGTGATCAAACATGGTGAAGAAAAACTGTCTGCACGAATCTTTTGTGCTGGAACAGATCCTTTGTCGATGTGCAGTCCTACTGGGATTAATGGTTGGACCTATACTCAGAAACTAACTACATTGGCCGTTGAGGGGTATTTCATTAATAAACAAAAAGAAAGAATCGAATTTAACTCACGAACTTTTGCTTCGCTTGATGATACTTGCGGTTTTCTAAGACCTGAAACGGCTTGGTTTTGGCTATCTTCAAATTTTTGGGATGCGCAAGGAAACCGTGTGGGTTTGAATCTTGCCTCTGGTGTGAATGAAAGTTTTGGGAATGAAAATTGTTTGTGGATTAATGGGCGCCTTTATGCGTTGACGGATGTTCTTTTTGAAATGCAAAATGATCAGATGTGGACCATACGATCTATGGATGACAAATTACAATTGACCATTGAAACAGGTTGGCGCCGTTATGAAAATCTTAATCTTAGAATGGTAGGCAGCCAGTTCAGTCAGTGGCAATCTAAAATTACGGGTTTTATTATTTCAGATGATGGTCAGCATATTGAGCTTAATCAAGAGTATGGACTATTAGAGCAACATTACGCTAAATGGTAATGGCGTCATAACAACAAAAAAGTCCGATTGATCGGACTTTTTTTTACATTCTTTTTTATATCGCAGCTTGCCAAAAAGCTTCACCTGCTTGAATTGGATCTTGAGTTTCAGCGAGCGTATCAACCCAAACTTGGTATTGATGAATAATAGGGTGTTGGTTTGGGTGGAAATCAGGTTTAAACCAGTCTAAATATTCTCGTTTTTTTGCCGTTAAAATGCCATCTTTTCCAAGCAACCATTTCAAGCCTTGAGCAAACATTTTTAACCTTTCAATTCGAGTAAAGCCATCTTGTTTGAGAAGTCCATGTGTTCTTTGCATGGTAAATCCAAACATCATAAGCGTAACTAAAACCAAGGCGGTATAACGTGTAAGGTTTGAAGTCTGCGCTACCTCGATCATGACATCATAAGCTACATCGCGATGTTCCATTTCTTCAATACTATGCCATGCAAATAAACCACGGACAAAAGGATGTGCATGGGCCATCGTACTTTTATGACTGAAAAAGGTCGTTGCCATTAAAGCGGTTAAGTGTTCGCATGAAGCGGTGATCGCAATATTAAAACGATCAGGATACCTTTTTAACGCATGTTTGAAACGTTGATTGACTTGATGAATATATTTTTCAATTGGCATACCTTGCTCAATTAAAATTTTATTCATTTTGTCATGGGCAATACCGTGTTGCGCTTCTTGTTGAATAAAGTCTTTCGCACGTTTGGCTAAGACAGGATCTTGAATATGCGGTTGAAATAGTCGGACACACTGTATGAAATATCGTTCTCCATCTGGAAATGTCAAACTCAAAGCATCAAATACACGTGTTTTAAAAGGATCGTTGTTAAACCAAAATCGTGGTACTTCGTTAAGTCGGAAATCAAGGTGCTTACGAATCACTGGATGGTATGTGGTAATTGCATTCATTTTATTTTTATCACTTATGCAGAAAGAACAAGTATGTAAAAAAATCACATTGAGGTCATTATCTCTACAGGACAAAAGAAGAGAGAAGGAGATTAAAACTGTAAGTAATGTCGGCTAAATCATCCGAATAAAAATGATTTAGCCGGCGATAGGAATATTATCGAGCTGCTTGCCAGAATGCTTCACCAGCTTGAATTGGATCATTGGTCTCGGCTAATGTTTTTACCCAGACATCATATTGGGCAATCACAGGATGTTGGCTTGGATGAAAGTCTTTTTTAAACCAATCTAAGTATGGACCTTTCATTCTCGTTAACATGCCATTTCGACCGATAAACCATGGAAGTCCTTTGACGGTCATTTTGAAACGGTCTAAACGACTAAATCCGTCATACTTCAACATGATATTGGCACGATAAGTTGTAAATCCAAGCATCATAAAAGTTGTAAATGCCAAAGCAAATTGTCGAGTAAGTTCTGGAACATCACCGACTTGTTTCATGACATCAAAAGCCACATCACGATGCTCCATCTCTTCGATAGCATGCCATGCTAAAAGCGCGCGCACATAGGGGTGAGCATCTTCAAGGGTTGCTTTTTGACTATAAAAAGTATCAGCCATTAATGCAGTTAAGTGTTCGGCTGCAGCAGTCATGGCAATATTGTATTGAGGTGAACGACGTGTCAGTTCGAATTTAAAAATTTTGTTAAGAACCTTAATAAATTGATCGACAGGCATACCTTGATCTTTCATGACCTTATTCATCTTGTCATGCGCAATTCCATGCTGTGCTTCTTGTCGAATAAAATCTGCGACGCGTTTTTGTAATTCAGGGTCTTTGATTTTATCTCTAAATAATCGAACTGATTCAATGAAGTAGCGCTCTCCGTCTGGGAAAGTTAGACTCAATGCATCAAACATACGGGTTTTGAATGGATCTCCACCAAACCAAAAACGAGGAATTTCTGAGAGCTTGAAATTGAGATTCATGCGTACGACAGGATCGACCTGATATTTTACCAATGCGTTCATCTTATTTTCATTCATCCGCTTTAGATCGTTTAAGTATGTATGGCATTGGTCTGATTGTTTTGACAGTACTTGCCATTTTTTATACATTTTACGACAAATGAAAATGAATAAAGTCAAATTTGCCTAAAGGAATAGTGCATCGTGAAAGATATTCAAATACCCAATGGATATTTCCATTTATGGCAAACATTTATTCAAGTGAAACAGCTCGATAAAGAGATAAAGACTGCGTTAAATCAGGATGTTGATACGCTGAATAAGATTTTGGCAGCACCGATTGCCATGCAATCATCTTATTCTTTTTTCTTAAAACTTAACTCTCTCACACAGGTTTATTTGAATCGCGCCAATTATATTTTTGAAATGGCTCAATATGTGAAACCTGAGCATTTTGGTGTGCTTGGATATATGGCGACACGAAGTGAGACGGTGGCGGAAGCACTGAACTATATTTTAAGATTTAGCCGCTTGGTGATTGATGGTGAAGAGATTACTCCCATGCAGATTCACCAGAACGGTGAAATACTGATTTTAAGCTGGCCGTTTATTTGTGATGACTATAATTTTATCAATGAGTTGACGAATGCCATGATGGTTTCATTGGCAAAGCAAATATTAGTGCATGATACCTTTCCACTGTATAAAGTGATCATGGCGCATGAAGCTATCGCACCATTGTATGAATATCAAAAGTTCTATGGTTGTCAGGTAGAGTTCAGCCAAGTTGAATATCAGTTTCAAATTCGCACGCAGGGGTTGCAGCTAAAACCCCAACAAGCAGATCCTTCACTTATGCAATTGTTGGTTCAACAAGCGGAAGAGGCGATTGCATCAAAACCCGTGCAATCGAGTCTTGATCGGCAACTCCACTTAATTATTGCTGAGTATTTGCGTATTCGTCACGAAGCGCCAAAGATTGAAGATATTGCGACAGAATTATGTTTGTCGGTGAGGACTTTGCAACGACAATTAAAAGATCGTGGAACATCATTTAAACGCATACTTGAGCAAGAGCGGATGTCACAATGTGAGCGCCTATTAAATCAGGGGCTAGAGTTAACGGATATCGCAGTGCAACTCGGTTACTCAGATCAGTCTGCGCTTGCTAGAGCATTTAAAATGTATAATGGAATAACGCTGTTGCAGTTTAAAAAACAACTTAAACAACGTCCAATTCATCGTCATAATCTAAGTTAGAACATGAAAAATAAAAAAGGTAAGCATCTAGCTTACCTTTAAAGACTCTATTTTTATGCTAGTCTAAATTTGATTCATCTGTATTTTGGGATATCTAAAAGCAATGGAGAGTATAGCAATCACCGCTAAGATCCAACAGTAATAAACGTTTTGGATCATTTCCATTGGCGATAATTTTGCAATTGAACACGCCAATAATAATTGTGCGCCAAACGGAATTAAGCCTTGAACAACACAAGAAAAAATATCCAACAAAGCAGCCGAGCGTTTTGGGTCAACACCATATTCTTTAGCAACTTCACGTGCCATATCGCCAGATAGAATAATGGCAACAGTATTATTCGCCACAAAGAAATTAGACAAGATCACCAGAAGGCAAATTCCGATTTCACCAGCTCTTTGCGTCCCCACTTTGAATAAACGCGTAAGTTGATAAATGCGTTGTATTAGCCACTCTAAGCCACCTTCTTTTCGCATAAGGGCAGAAATACCACCGAGTAACATTGAAAGCAATGCGACTTCAAACATGCCCAAAAAGCCATCGTAAATCGCATTATTTAATTTAAGTAGGTTAAAGTCAGGGGCTTGAATCAGACCGACGAGTCCAGACATAACAATGCCCAGCATAAGTACAGCCAACACATGTAATCGGCTAAAAGCCAAAGCAAATACGGCTAAATAAGGCAAGATCAGCCAAAAATTATAGTCATTGAAAGAAATTTGTTGCGTATCACGACTCATCACAAAATAAATCAAAATCGTGAAAAGTGCTGCTGGTACTGCAATCCATACATTGACTTTAAATTTATCTTTTAGTTCTACACGTTGGCTACGAGTTGCGGCGATAGTGGTATCTGAAATCATCGACAAGTTATCACCAAACATGGCTCCTCCAACCACAGCGCCAATCGCAACAACAGGATTTATATCAGTGACTTGAGTGAAGCCAAATGCGATCGGCGCACAAGCAGCGATAGTACCCATCGAGGTGCCCATCGCAGTAGCAATAAACGCTGAAATAACAAAGAGCATTGGCAGGACAAAAGCCGAAGGAATGAGAGATAAACCTAATTGTACTGTTGCATCAACACTACCAATGGCACTACTAATACTGGCAAAAGCACCTGCCAGCATAAAGACCATAAACATTAAAATAAGATTAGGATGGCTTGCCCCACGGAGAAACTCATCTATACCTGTATTTAATTTGCCACGATAAAGTAATACCGCAAGAATGAGGGCAGGGATAGCAGCAATGGGTGCTTTAATTTGGTAGAAGGCAAACTCAGTGCCAATCAGAGTGTGATAAATACCGCTGCCCAAAAAAATGGCTAAAAACACAATAAGCGGTAGAAGGGCAAGCGCTCGCGAAGAAGCTTTGCCTGGGGAGATTGTGGTCATAACATAAGAAATAAAAGAGTAAGCATGTATAGTATAGAACAGCTTTGGCTAATTCAGAAAAGTTAAAATGTAAGTGCTAAGCTATTTGTTTTTAAACATTTTTAATCAATAAACATAAGTTCATATAAATATTCATGATTTAGAAAAAACAGAAAAAATCGAGCTTTTTGATCATTGTTAAAAAAATCAAAACATTGATAAATATGCACTTGGAATACTTAACTGAAAAGAGTGTTTGGTGCTTTTCATCACACTCTGTTCAATGAGTAAAAAATAGCGTTACAATGGGCCGTCTTGTATTTTACAAAACCAACTCCTCAATTCTATACAATTCAAGGAAAGTACATCCCTATGTCACGTTTAGCCACACGATTTGCACAGCTTAAATCTCAACAGCGTAAGGCTCTAGTTTCTTATGTCATGGCAGGTGACCCTCATCCACACGTAACGGTTCCTTTGTTACATCAAATGGTGGAAGCAGGTGTGGATGTAATTGAACTTGGCTTACCATTTTCAGATCCAATGGCCGATGGTCCAGTGATTGCACTTGCGGCTGAGCGTGCATTGGCAGCCGGTACAAATACATTGGATGCATTGGAAATGGTCAAGCAATTCCGTGAAAAGGACACAGATACACCAGTGGTGTTGATGGGTTATTTGAATCCTGTAGAAGTCATTGGATATGAAAAATTTGTATCAACTGCTCATGACTGTGGTGTGGACGGTATTCTTTTGGTGGACTTACCACCTGAAGAAGCACAAGCGCTCGATGTTGTCTTGAAAAAGTTTGATATGGATCAGATCTTCTTGTTGGCGCCAACATCTACAGATCAACGTATTCAACATGTCGCTAATCAAGCGAGTGGTTTTATTTACTACGTGTCTTTGAAGGGTGTAACAGGTGCAGCGACTTTAGATGTGAATGAAGCTGCTCAACGCATCGAAAAAATCAAGTCGATGACGGATGTACCTGTTGGTGTAGGTTTTGGTATTAGTGATGCAGCCTCTGCAAAAGCAATCGGAAGCGCAGCGGATGCGGTCATTGTTGGTAGTGCTTTTGTTAAACCATTTGCACAGACAACTCCTGATCAAGCAGTTGAACAGGCGGTCAATAAAGTCAAGGAGCTTCGAGCAGCGCTCGATGAGTTAGTATGAATCAAGAAGTTAAATCAGGGAAAACTTTAGCACCTGCAACACCTTGGACAGATCGTTCAGTACCAGGTATTCAAATCCCTGATCAACAGCAATCGTTAAAAGCGACGTTTACTGAGCCTACGATTGAATGTCCAGAATGTCATGCTCTGGTGACTCGTACGGCGATGTCTTTCAATGCTTATGTTTGTCCTCAATGTGATGAGCATTTAAAAATGAAAGCACGTGACCGCTTAAATTGGTTCTTTGATCAAACCGCAAAAGAATTAGGTCAAGAGTTTGTTGCAAAAGACCCACTCAAGTTTGTCGATAGCAAAGCTTATCCTGTGCGTATGAAAGAAGCACAAGAGAAAACTGGCGAAACTGAAGCACTCGTGGTGATGGAAGGGCAAATCAAAGGTTTATCATTAATCGCTTGTGCATTTGAATTTGATTTCATGGGCGGTTCAATGGGTACGGTAGTTGGTGATCGATTTGTACAAGCAGCAGAGCGTGCGATTGAAACCAAACAGCCAATGATTTGTTTTGCTGCCTCTGGTGGTGCTCGTATGCAAGAAGGAATGCTTTCTTTAATGCAAATGGCACGTACATCAGCTGCGATTCAAAAAATGAAAGATGCTCGTATTCCGTACATTGTTGTATTAACTCATCCAGTATATGGTGGTGTGACCGCATCTTTAGCCATGTTGGGTGATGTGCATATTGCTGAGCCTAAAGCAATGATTGGTTTTGCTGGTAAACGTGTCATTGAACAGACTGTACGCGAAAAGTTAGAAGAGCCGTTTCAACGTGCTGAATTCTTGCTTGATCATGGTGTAGTCGATCAAATTGTTCATCGTCATGCATTACGTGATACAGTTTATCGTATCGTAGCGAAATTGATGAATTTGCCTTGAACCTCACTGCTCCACTCAGTACAGATAGTTTACAAACATGGCTCGATTATTGGAGCCATGTTCACGTTACAGGAATTGATTTAGGGCTTGAACGCGTCATTCCTGTGGCTGAAAAATTGGGCGTTACACACCCGCAAGTGAAAGTCATTACTGTCGCTGGTACGAATGGTAAGGGTTCAACAACCACAACCTTAGCTTCTATTCTGAATGCTCAAGGATATCAAGTCGGTCTCTATCAATCTCCGCATATCTATCGTTTCAATGAGCGTGTAAAACTCGCAGGTCAGGAAGTTTCAGATGAGCTTCTGATCGAAGCATTCGTTCAAGTTGATCAAGCACGACGTGAATGTGATTTAAGTTTATCTTTCTTTGAAGCAACAACCCTCGCAGCTTTTGTCATCTTCAAACAACAGAAATGTGATGTTTGGGTGTTGGAAGTTGGACTTGGGGGACGTTTGGATGTTGTGAATGTCGTTAATCCAAATGTTGCTGTCATTACCAATATTGGATTGGATCACACAGATTGGCTGGGTGACACCATTGAAAAAATTGCTTTTGAGAAAGCGGGTATTATTCGTCCAGATATTCCAGTCATTTTTGGTGGGCAACAAATACTTCCAACATCAATTCAGGATAAAGTGATTGCATGTAATGCGACGCTGTCATGTCTAAATCAGGATTATTTTTATCAAGCAAATGGTGATGGTAAAACTTGGACATTTTCAAGTTCAGCACTGACCTTAAAATTACCATGTGGTCAGTTGGCCCTAGATAATGTTTCTACTGCCGTGGCTGCATTATTGGTTAGTGGATTGAAAATTTCTCAAACTGCACTAGAGCAGGGCATTATTCAAGCACATTTACCAGGTCGATTTGAAATAAGGGAAATCGCAGGAAAAACAGTGATTTTCGATGCGGGACATAATCCGCATGGTGTAGAATTTTTGTTAAAGCAATTGCGAAATTATTTAGAATACAATAAACAGTACACAGAAGTTATCGCTGTGTTTTCGATGTTAGCGGATAAAGATATAGATTCAGTCGTTAATTTATTGAAAAACACGGTATTTATGTGGAAAATTGCGCCGATGGATGTGCCTCGTGCAGCACCATTAAAACAATTAGAGTCAGCGCTTCAAGGTGAGACAGTACAACAGTATTCAAATGTACAGGTCGCATTTAAATCAGCACTTGAAGAAACAAAAAATAATCAGCTGATTTTGGTGTGTGGTTCGTTTCATACCTTAGAAGCGGTCTGGGAGTATTTAGAGAATGTCAATGAATAACAAACAACGCTGGATGGGTGGTGTTGTTTTATTGGGTGGTGGTGTTTTATTGGCAGCATTACTTCTAAAAGGCAAAGAAGAGATCCACCAAAATAATGTTGAACAACCGGTTGAAGCTGTTCAACAAAAAAAGAATGAACCTGAAGCAGTACAACTTCAACCTCTCACAGTTGATGTGGAAACTGAAAAGCGTTTACTTGAAGAGCAACGACGTGCTCGTGAGAAAGCTGTGGCAGAGCAAGAGGCTCGTGCTGCTGAATATTTAAGAATGCAACAAGAGGCCGAAGCTGAAGCCGCACGTCGCGCTGCTGAAGAATATGCTGCAATGAATGCTCGTCGAAACGCTGCTCAGCAAAGTTCAGACAATATTCCTCCTGAATTGGTTGAGGATGAAGCTGAAAAGCAAAAGCGTTTGGCTGAAGAAAAACGCATAGCTGAACAGAAGCGTTTAGCTGAGCAAAAAGAACAACAGGCGAAATCCTCAGAAGAACAAAAGCGTAAAGCCGAAGCAGAAAAACGTGCAGCTGAAAAGAAAGCAGCAGAGCAAAAAGCTGCTGAGGAAAAACGTAAAGCAGAAGAAGCGAAGAAGAAAGCTGAAGCTGATAAAAAAGCTGCAGAAGAGAAAAAACGCAAAGCTGCTGAAGAAGCGAAGAAAAAAGCTGAGGCAGAAAAAGCTCGTGATCTGCTGGAAAATGGAGATCGTCAATGGATGGTTCAAGTGGCATTGGCTGCGAATGAGGCGAATGCAGATGCGCTTGCGGCTAAGCTTCGTGCTAAAGGATATAAGGTAACGAAGAGTCCGACGTCGAAAGGTATTCGAATTATGGTTGGTCCATCTAAAGATCGTGATTCGGCAGATGCGTTACGTAAGAAAATTAACAGTGATGCAAGTTTAAATATGAAATCAGCATGGGTGATTGATTGGGTACCACTGGATAAGCGTCAATAGTTTCTTGCTTTGTTTTAGAAAAAAGGATTCAAACTATAATTTGAATCCTTTTTTAAATCAATATGTTAAAGAATATAAGCCATAATCAAAAAAAAGCCTATCTGAGGATAGGCTGAACGCTGAAACTTGATGGCTCGTCAAAATTAATCAAGATCAGGTTGAGGTGTTAAACGTAGATAAGGTGTCACTGCCTTGTACCCTTTAGGGAAGCGTTGTTGAATTTCATTTTCGTCTTTAATAGAGGGAACAATCACAACATCTTCACCATGCTGCCAGTTTGCAGGGGTTGCCACTTTATAGTTATCTGTTAACTGTAATGAATCTATAACACGTAAAATTTCATGGAAATTGCGACCAGTTGACGCTGGATACGTAATAATCAAGCGTACTTTTTTATTTGGATCAATGATCACAAGAGATCGGACAGTTAGGGTCTCGCTGGCATTGGGATGGATGAAATCATATAAAGTCGAAACTTTACGATCCTGATCAGCAATGATTGGGAAGTTTACAGTGGTAGACTGAGTTTCATTGATATCTTTAATCCAACCATGATGTGATTCAACATCATCTACAGAGAGAGCAATCGCTTTAACATTACGTTTTTCAAACTCGTCTTTTAGCTTTGCTGTAAAACCTAATTCCGTCGTACATACGGGAGTGTAGTCGGCAGGGTGTGAAAATAAAACTCCCCAATTATCTCCTAGAAAATCATAAAAATTAATTACTCCTTCACTTGATTGCTGTTCAAAGTCTGGAGCGGTGTCACCTAAACGTAATGCCATATATACCTCTATTCTTATCAAAACCTTAATGTGCTGAAATTAATATGGCGGAAACTCTTTATAATTAAAAATAGTGTTTTTTTATTTAGTTATGAAAAAAACAGATTTATTTGAATGTCTGAAGGCAAATAAACGTTCATAAATTTGAATTTGAACGATATATATTTCTGATCAAATTTGCTACATTAACTCGCCGTTGCTCATGCGTCATGGAAAATAATCCAGAAATTTTTTGATTGCATTTGTTTAAAACCCTTGTACTTCAAATTTCTAGCACCATAATAACGTTTGAGAAAAATCATTTTGATAAGTAAGTTTTAGAGAGTCTATATGTTGGCAAGTCTGATCGGAGGAATCTTCGGTACTAAAAACGAGCGCGAATTGAAGCGTATGCGCAAAATTGTCGAGAAGATCAATGCGCTCGAGCCGACGATATCTGTGTTAAGTGATGCAGACTTATCTGCAAAAACAGAAGAATTCAAACAACGTTATAAAAACGGCGAAAGTCTTGATCGCTTGTTACCAGAAGCTTTCGCAGTATGTCGTGAAGCTGGTAAGCGTATTATGGGTATGCGTCATTATGACGTACAGTTGATTGGTGGTATTACCCTACATGAAGGTAAAATTGCAGAAATGCGTACAGGTGAAGGTAAAACCCTAATGGGTACTTTGGCTGTATATTTAAATGCAATTAGTGAACAAGGTGTTCACGTTATTACTGTCAATGATTATCTGGCGCAACGTGATGCTGAGTTAAACCGTCCACTTTATGAATTTTTGGGATTATCTGTTGGGGTGATCTACTCCATGCAGAATCCTGTCGAAAAAGCAGAAGCTTATCGAGCAGACATTACCTACGGTACAAACAACGAATTTGGTTTCGACTATCTTCGTGACAATATGGTGTTCTCGTTAGCCGAGAAAAAACAACGTGGTCTTGCCTATGCGATTATCGATGAGGTTGACTCAATCTTAATTGACGAAGCACGTACTCCACTTATTATTTCGGGTCAAAGCGAAGATTCCTCACAACTTTACGCGGCAATGAATGCGATTCCGCCAAAGTTACATGCTCAAAAAGAAGAAAAAGTTGCAGATGGTGGGCACTTCTGGATCGATGAAAAGCAACGTTCAGTCGAAATCACAGAAGCTGGTTTTGAAGCCATTGAAAGTGAACTTATTGCGATGGGATTATTGGCAGAAGGTGAGAGTCTATATTCTGCAGCCAACTTAAATCTTGTTCATCATGTGACAGCTTCTATTCGCGCACATTACTTGTATCAACGTAACGTGCATTATATTGTCCATGACGGTGAAGTGATTATTGTCGACGAAAATACAGGTCGTACGATGCCTGGTCGTCGTTGGTCTGAAGGTTTACATCAAGCGGTAGAAGCGAAAGAAGGTTTAGAGATTCAACCTGAAAACCAAACGCTTGCAACGACCACATTCCAAAACTATTTCCGTTTATACCGTAAACTTTCAGGTATGACAGGTACAGCAGATACTGAAGCTGCTGAAATGAAAGAAATTTATGGCTTAGATGTGGTGTTGATTCCAACCCATCGTCCAATGATTCGTAAAGATCTGAATGACTTAATTTATTTGAATCGTAATGGTAAATACAATGCGATTATTGAAGAAATTAAGAAAATTCATGAAGCTGGTGTTGCACCGATTTTGATTGGTACGGCAACAATTGAAGCTTCTGAAATCTTATCGGATAAACTGAAAGAAGCGGGTATCGCACACGAAGTACTAAATGCCAAACAGCATGAGCGTGAAGCGGATATTATTGCGCAAGCCGGCTCTCCACGTGCGGTGACCATCGCGACCAACATGGCAGGGCGTGGTACGGATATCTTGCTCGGTGGTAACTGGAAAGCGAAACTGGCAAAAATTGAAAATCCAACTCCTGAAGATGAAGCACGTTTAAAAGCAGAATGGGAACAAAATAACCAACTGGTGCTGAATTCTGGTGGTTTACACATCATTGGTTCTGAACGTCATGAATCTCGTCGTATTGATAACCAATTACGTGGTCGTTCAGGTCGTCAAGGTGATCCAGGTGTTTCGCGTTTCTTCTTGTCGTTAGAAGATGATTTGATGCGTATCTTTGCGGGTGATCGTGTCGTCGCAATGATGCGTGCAATGGGTCTGCAAGAAAATGAAGCCATTGAACATAAAATGGTATCTCGTTCGATTGAAAACGCGCAACGTAAAGTTGAAGCGCGTAACTTCGATATTCGTAAGAACCTGTTGAAGTATGATGATGTAAATAACGAACAACGTAAAATTATTTACTCACAGCGTGATGAAATTCTGGCAGAAAGTACTTTGCAAGAATACATCGAGTCAATGCATGAAGAAGTGATGAAAGGGGTGATTGAAACGTATATCCCACCTGAATCAATTCATGATCAGTGGGATGTCCCAGGTCTTGAATCTGCATTACGCTCAGACTTTAATATTGATCTTCCTGTGCAGCAATGGTTGGATCAAGATCGTCGATTAGATGAAGAAGCATTAGCACGTCGTATCACTGATGAGGTTTTACAACGCTATCGTGCGCGTCGTGAACAAATGGGTGCTGAATCTGCAGCAGTGTTAGAACGAAACTTTATGTTAAGTTCTTTAGATCGCCACTGGAAAGATCATTTAGCAGCGATGGATTATTTACGTCAAGGTATTCATTTACGCGGTTATGCGCAAAAGAATCCTGAGCAGGAATATAAGAAAGAAGCATTCAATCTGTTTGTAAATATGTTAGCTGTCATTAAGTCTGATGTTGTGACAGATCTTTCATTGGTACGTTTACCAACGCCTGAAGAGCTGGCAGAAATGGAAGCACAGCAGCAAGCTCAAGCTGAAGCGATGCAACTTTCACTTTCTCATGCTGAAGTTGATGGTTTAACAGGTGAGCAAACAGTTAATACTCAAGAATTGGATCAGAATGAAGTTGAGATTACGCCACCTCAAAGCCGTAATGCACCTTGTCCATGTGGTTCTGGTTTAAAATACAAGCAGTGTCACGGTAAAATCTAAATTTCATGAAGCAGAACTTAGGTTCTGCTTTTTTTATTTTATTATAGTGCTTGGTCAGTTCATGTGAATAAGCATTGCCAATTTTCTCAGTTAATGCTATTTAATTTTGCATGATTGAATATATGGAAGCGACAATGAAAAAAATACTAAAACCGGCTTTATTTGCAGTTTTTGCTTTACCAGCTTTTGCATTTGCCAATACTGATACAAAAACTGTACCTCTAGCGAAAGTTCAAGCAGCTGCGGGTGTTACTCAAGCACAAACTGAAGTTAAAAATGACTCCACAACGGTGATAAGTCCACGCACTGGTATTCGTTATACACTTGGTAATACGGCTGGTCGACCAATTATTCTTCAAACAGCTGCAATTGCACCAGCAACTCCAGCTACAGCAAATCGTATTGTTGCATCAAATCCAGCTCTTTCAAGTTCAAGTCAAGAAAAAGCAAAACAAGCTTTATTAGAACAAACTGTCTCTAATTAATTTTAGAATTCGTACACAAGCCAGTCTTTGACTGGCTTTATTGTTTTTAGGGATCAATATTTATTTCAAATCATTCATTTCAATCAACCCTAATGCCTTATTCACTCGATTTTTTTTCTAATTTCTAATAAGCTTAGCCATCATTTTTTTTAATTCGGACAATCAAAAATGGCGGTGGGTGACGTATCAATGCCACAAATGCATGTGGTAAAGGGTGTGAAAATTGGCTCAGCAGAAGCGTATATACGTTACCCAAATCGACGTGACTTGGTTGTATTTGAATTCGCACAAGGCACTCAAGTTGCAGGTGTATTTACCCAAAATGCTTTTTGCGCAGCGCCAGTACATATTTCAAAACTGCATTTGTCTCAAACAAATCCACGTTACCTTGTAATTAATACAGGCAATGCGAATGCAGGTACTGGTCCTACAGGTATGAAAAATGCAAAGGACACTTGTGCTGAATTTGCCAAAATTGCTAGTGTAAATGAGAACGAGGTTTTGCCATTCTCAACAGGCGTAATTGGTGAACAATTACCAATGGAGCGTTTGATTGCTGGGTTAAAACCAGCATTTGAGAGTCTTGAAGATGATGTATGGCCTCAGGCAGCTTTAGGTATTATGACGACCGATACTTTGCCTAAGGGCGCTTCTGAACAATTTGAAATTGACGGGGTTGTGTATGCAATGACGGGTATTTCAAAAGGTGCAGGAATGATCCGTCCTAATATGGCAACAATGTTGTCTTTCGTAGCGACAGATGCGCCTATTGCTCGTGAATTGGTTCAAAAACTATTAAAAACCACGGTCGAACAATCATTTAATCGCATCACGATTGATGGTGATACATCTACTAATGACTCTTGTATTTTTGCAGCAACTGGTCAAGCAGGTGGTGCTGAAATTACATCTGAAGAAGATGCTCGTTATTCTATTGTTTTAGATGTACTTACACGTGTTATGAAGCGCTTAGCTCAGTTGATCGTTCGAGATGGTGAAGGTGCAACCAAATTTATAACTGTTTCAGTTGAAGGTGGTGCAAATACGCAAGAGTGTTGTGATATCGCTTACAGCATTGCACATTCACCTTTGGTAAAAACAGCGTTCTTTGCTTCTGATCCTAACTGGGGGCGTATCTTGGCTGCAATTGGTTATGCTGGTGTCCAAGATTTAAATGTCGACAAAATCCAAGTATGGTTAGATGATGTCCAGATCTGCAAAGATGGTGGTGCAGCGGCAGATTACACAGAAGAGGCTGGTGCTAAAGTAATGAATCAATCAGAAATTACAATTCGCGTTGATTTGGGTCGTGGTTCTGCCAAAGATACGGTTTACACCTGTGATTTGTCATATGATTATGTCAAGATCAATGCAGATTATCGTTCTTAAATAAATAAAGCCTCCCTGTTGAGGCTTTTTATTTATCAAATTTTAATGATTGGTCAAATCCAATCGGTGTGTAATTGCTTATATTGATAAGCGCTATGGATAGAGATGCAAATAATGAATGATGCAACCAATTTAATTGCAAATGATGCGAAAGCAATTGTTCAAGCTCATTTAGACCTGATTGGTGAATCTAGCAATCAAGATTTAACACCAGAGTTAAAGCAGCAAAAATTTGCTGAGATCCAAGCTGAATTGGAAAAGCGTAATGCGGTATTGGTTGCTCATTATTATTGTGATCCAGTCGTACAGGAGCTTGCGGAGCTTACTGGTGGTTGTGTTTCAGATTCACTTGAAATGGCACGTTTTGGGCGTGACAATGATGCGACAACACTCGTTGTGGCTGGTGTGAAGTTTATGGGTGAAACTTCTAAAATTTTATCACCTAACAAAACCATTTTAATGCCTACTTTAGAGGCAACTTGTTCACTCGATCTAGGTTGTCCTGTAGATGAGTTTACCAAGTTCTGTGATGCTCATCCTGATCATACTGTTGTGGTTTATGCAAATACCTCAGCTGCGGTAAAAGCACGTGCAGATTGGGTGGTAACATCTAGTTGTGCTGTCGAAATTATTGAGCATTTAGATAGTTTAGGTGAAAAAATTATTTGGGCACCTGATCAGCATTTAGGACGTTACATTCAAAAGAAAACTGGAGCGGATATGTTGCTCTGGGATGGTTCTTGTATCGTACATGAAGAATTTAGAGCACGTGGCATCGCTCAGATGAAAGCCATCTATCCTGATGCTGCAGTTTTAGTCCATCCTGAATCACCAGAATCAGTGATTGATGTTGCTGATGCAGTAGGAAGTACTTCGCAATTGATTAAGGCTGCAAAAGAACTACCGCATGAAACAATGATTGTTGCGACCGATCGCGGTATTTTTTATAAGATGCAGCAAATGGTGCCGAATAAGACTTTGATTGAGGCTCCTACGGCAGGTGAGGGAGCGACTTGTCGTTCTTGTGCACACTGTCCATGGATGGCAATGAATGAATTGGATGGCATTTTGCATGTTTTACGACATGGTGATCAGGAAGTGCATGTTGATCCCGCTTTAGCAGAGCGCGCTAAATTACCATTAGATCGAATGTTAAACTTTAGTGCGTCATTAAAGCGTTAATATTAGTCAAAATGCTTGATAAATATACATTTGAAGTGTTTTTTTGATTTTTTTTGAAGATAGGTGTTGACGTTGTCCAGCGTCACGCCTAGAATGCACACCGTACCGAACGATACATCAAACGATAAGTTGAACGGTACAAAAGCTGAGATGAATCGGAGTATAGCACAGCCTGGTAGTGCACCTGGTTTGGGACCAGGGGGTCGTAGGTTCGAATCCTACTGCTCCGACCAATTCTTCAAGGCAAAGGTTTTCCAATGATCTCGCAATCATGGGTAATGCGCCTGTAGCTCAGTTGGATAGAGCATCCGCCTTCTAAGCGGATGGTCACAGGTTCGAATCCTGTCAGGCGCGCCATTGGTCGCTTGATTTTATAGAACCAAATTTTGTGATGGTGGATGTAGCTCAGTTGGTAGAGCCCCGGATTGTGATTCCGGTTGTCGCGGGTTCGAATCCCGTCATTCACCCCAACACAAACCTATGTAATCGGAGTATAGCACAGCCTGGTAGTGCACCTGGTTTGGGACCAGGGGGTCGTAGGTTCGAATCCTACTGCTCCGACCATTTATTTAATTATAAATGGTCAGATAAAAGATACCGCGTTAAGCGGTTTTTTTATGTCTGATTTTTGCTGTTAAAAAAAGATCCTATCAGGATCTTTTTTTGTTGAATGTTTAAGGCACGATAATAACAGCAACGCGTCTATTTTCTGCATGGGCAGCGTCAGTATTTGCAGTATTAATAGGTTGGGTTGAACCGCGACCAATGGTTTGGATATGAGCAGGGTTAAAACCCTCTTCAATAAAAATAGTGCTTACGCTTCGAGCACGGCTTTCAGAAAGTTTAAAATTATAATCTGGATTGCCAATAAGATCGGTATGACCGACGATACGGACTTTCTTTAAATTGTATTTTTTTAGTTGTGCTGCGAGATGTTGAATCTGTTCACGATTTTTTTGAGAGATTTCAGCCTGATCGAAATCGAAAAGAAGTCGTTCGGGTAGTCCTAAACTCCAACCTTCCTCTGTGAGAACGAAACCTTGTTGTTTTAACATTTTTACTTGTTTATAGCTTAAAGATCCCATACCCAAGCATGCACTTAATCCTATACAAAGAATGCTCATGATAAAAAGTTTGAAACTACGGTTGAGCATAGGTATTAATCCTCAGTAAAAATTCTATTGTTGAAATATGTGCCAATGATGTTTTAGATTCTTCGCTTTGTACATCGCTTGGTCTGCTTGAGAAATTAAGTCCTCTGGGTTATGAGCTTCTTTAGCCAAAGCAATACCAAGACTAAAACTAAAATGAATTGATTGTCCGTTATATTTTAATGGCTCATCAGAACATTTTATAAGATTTTCGGCGATCGAAATTAAGTGATCAACCTGACTGACAGGACTTAATATAATTGCAAATTCATCCCCGCTTAATCTTGCGACAAAATCATTTTGACGAGTGTTTTGTTTTAATCGGTTTGCCATCTCTTTCAACACTTCATCCCCCACTAAATGACCATATTGATCGTTAATAGACTTAAATTTATTGTTATCTATAAAAATCAAAACAGTATTTTCACGTTTATCAGGCTGATCGAAAAGGTTACACAAAACTTTATAAAAGTAATGTCGGTTTGGTAAATGTGTTAATTCATCATGTTGTACTTGATAATTAAGCTGCGTATTTTCAGACTGTAATTGGTTGTGCCAAGATTGAATTTCTTCTAACAGTTGATTAAATACTGAGTTTAGATGATGAAATTCTTGAATATCATTTTTTGGAAAGCGGAGATTGTATGCTTTTTGTTGACTCACTAATTGTGCTGTATGAATAATTGGTGATATAGAATTCATAATATGACGATAGGTTGCATTAACCGACCACCATAAGGCGAAAATCATAAAAAGCATACCTAAGATCAAGGCTAAGCAAATCTTGATAATGAATAAAATGATATCTTGAGAACTGCCGAATAGATGAAGTTCTCCGACCAATTGTCCATTGTGAGTAATGTCAATTTGAATTGGCTTAGAGAAAAATAATCCATCAAACCAAGTTTGAAGTTCTGAGTGGCGATCTCTCAGTTTGCTGCTTTCAGTGATTTTAACTTTATTGCTATCCAATACTTGGATAAGGCGAATTGAGTGTTGTTGTGTGTACTCGTGTAAAATATTGTCTAAAGTGTATTTATCTTGGAAAACAAGAGCAGGTTGAATGCGTTCCGCAATTGTGCGACTCACTAAGGTTAAGTTTTGATTGGCGTATGATTTCACCGTAAAAATTGAAATCGTTGTAAAAATTAAAGTGCAGATCAAAAAAGTAATCGCAAAAATTAAAAATTGTGATCTTCTAAATAGTGATTGGAGTGAAGTTAATCCAAAAAATTTATCAATCATCTGAATTACTCCATGTTCTGTGCAAGAAGTAATACACGAGGATCAACGTGGATTTTAGTTTTTGCAAGACTGTCTAAATTGACTTTAAATTTTGTAATACCTGCTTTATTGCTATAGAGACAGAAAACACTTCCAACCTCGCAATCTTCATTATTTGTTGAAAATGAGAGAATTGATTTGTTTAGGGATTCTCCGATGAGCTTTTGTTCGACTGTTGGAGAAGATTTAGAGAAAAATATAACATCACAATTGGTCTTGTTTAATTCGTAATCATGAATATTTTGTGCTTTGATCTTTGAATTTTGCTTTAGAATTATTTGATTAAACTCTGCTAATGCCACAGTGTTATCAATTAGACATAAATCTGGTTGTGGAGATGAAATTTTGGCATAGCTCAAAATAGATAGGGTCATTTGATAAATGTTCTGGTTGGAATTGGCATGGCTAAAGCTGCACATCAAAAGCAGTAGGGAGATCAATACGGCTTTTTTGATTTTAAATATAGCCATTTAGTAACATAGTTCTAGTCAGTTAAATAATAGAGACTATTCTAATCTAATTTTAATAAAGTTAAAGTGTTCGATTTTTTATCAATATCATACTGAATGATGTGAATTTGATTATTAAATACCCACTCAATACTCATAATTTTAAAAAATACTAAAATATTAAAAAAAGTAGTTGCATTGGGGGAGGAATGCTGTAGAATGCACATCCATCGGCGGTGATGTTGATTAAAACTTGTTGAAAAACAAAGGTTTAGCTGAATAG
>NZ_JBWYIJ010000016.1:0-60601 GCF_056779695.1 Acinetobacter sp. 25-47-122 | reverse complement strand
AGTGAAACCTCTTAGCGCTGATGGTAGTGTGGGGTTACCCATGTGAGAGTAAGTCATCGCCAGCTCATTATTCTAAACACCCCCTTCAATACAAGGGGGTGTTTTTTTATATCAAAAAATTGAATTTGAAAATAATTAAATCCTTTTAACTAAATAAGAAGCTCCATTCAGTTAATTTATGCCAAACAATAAATGGCTTACTGATAAGGCTAATATCATATAAAACAACCCAATAAATTAGTTGAAAAGCTAAATAATAAACAATAGTGAATGGTTCAAAAAATGAATGATTTACAATGAAATTTTTATTTACAAAGAGCATCAAAGTTAATTATTAAATAAAATGCCAATCCAAATTTGTATATTGAGTATTCAAAATTATGGTTTCAGTCGAAAGGTTATATAAGAATTCATTCTTAGTAACTAAAAAAAATATAAAACTCTTAAAACTTGAATTTTCATGATTTTTTATGCCAATTGAATTATTAATCAATCTATTAAATGAATAGTCCACTAGAAAGTTGTATAGACAAAAATCCTAATTTATTGCATTTATATAAAATATGAATCTAGGTTCATTATTTTAAAAATACTCACAATTGGAGGTGAGATAAAAATGACAGCGCAGACAATGAATGTGAATGCTGTAATTGATAATGCAAAATTTAAACCCTTTCATTTATCAATCGTATTATGGTGTTTATTTATCGTAATTTTTGATGGTTATGATTTAGCAATTAATGGCGTAACGTTGCCACTTCTTATGCAAGAGTGGGGTATGACTTCTGTCCAAGCTGGGTTATTAGCGAGCACAGCGCTAGCGGGAATGATGTTTGGTGCGATGCTTTTTGGTATGTTGGCAGATAAAATTGGTCGAAAAAAAGTTATTTTAATTTGTGTAACCTTGTTCAGTGGTTTTACTTTTTTAGGAGGATTCGCAAGTAATCCAACAGAATTTGGAATTTTAAGATTTATTGCTGGACTTGGTATAGGCGGTGTTTTGCCAAATTTAGTAACTTTAACTTCTGAATATGCACCACAAAAATTGAGAAGTACCTTAGTTACGATTATGTTTAGTGGCTATGCAGTTGGCGGAATTATGGCGGCTTTATTGGGTGTAAGATTTACACCTGAATTTGGTTGGCAGATTATGTTCTTTATTGCAGGAATTCCATTATTAGTATTACCGTTTATATGGAAGTATATGCCTGAATCACTAACATTTTTAGTGAAACAAAAAAATTATGAACCTGCCTCAGAAATTATTAATAAGATCAATGCAGATTTAAATGTTAATTCGTCAACTCATTTGGTTCTAAACGAAATTAAACTACCTGATGCATCGGTTAAATCTCTTTTTACTGATAATAGAGCGACAACGACGTTGTTATTTTGGTGCTGCTTTTTTATGTGTCTTTTAATGACATACGCATTAGGAAGTTGGTTACCAAAGTTAATGATGGCTGCAGGTTATTCTTTAGGAAGTAGTTTAACGTTTTTACTTTCATTAAATATTGGCGCTGTCATCGGTACTATTGGTGGTGGAATTCTAGCAGACAAATTTCATCTCAAACCTGTAGTGATTACGATGTTTGTAATTGGAGCTTTTGCTTTATTTGGATTAAGTTTCAATTCGCCGCCAATGGTTATTTATCTACTTGTGGCATTGGCTGGTGCAGCATCAATTGGTACAAGTATTTTAATATATAGCTATGTAGCGCAATCTTATCCAATTGCTGTACGTTCAACTGGGATTGGTTGGGCTTCAGCAGTAGGGCGTATAGGTGCAATTGTCGGCCCCATTGTCATTGGTATTCTTTTAGGAATGGAATTGCCGCACAAATGGAATTTCATTGCCGTTGCTATACCAGCAGTAATTGGTGCAATAGCCGTATTATGTATTAAAAGGACAAAAGTGATTGAAACAGTTCCTGAAAAAATAAAAATCGCATCTTCAATTACACAATAGAATAAAAGCCTCATAAGAGGCTTTTTTTATAAATGTGATTTTAAAATTTTTTTATGCTCTTTAACCTGTTTGGCATAACGTTTACCTTGTTTTTTCATTTTTCGATTTGTGTTGTATCCAGTAGGTCCAACGTTGTAATAGGCCAGTGCTTTTTTCCAGCTACCAGCAGATTGATTATATTTTGATAGGATAAAAGTCCCACAATGTATATTAATATTTTCTTGAAAAAGGTCACCTGGACAAGATTGTTGCCAATATCTAGGGATAATTTGGGTAAGACCTACAGCACCTGCTGGTGATACTGCATAATTTCGATAACTCGATTCTTGTCGAATAAGAGCGGCCATTAACAGGGGGTCGACATCAAATTGTTGCGCACTTTGCACAATTAGTGGTGAAACCCTATTTGCGGTGTCTGGGTGTACAGAGTATGCCTTTTGAATACCTGTTGAAAGTTTTGCGGCGCGTTTTTGTACTGAACCACCACCTAAAGATGAGCAACCGACAAACACGATACACGATGATAGAACTAAACTATATTTAAGGAAAGTAAAGGATGGGGGAGGTGATTGTAAACGTTGTAAAAAAAGCAAAATAGTAACCGTACAAATTCAATTTGCAAAAATCATAAGTAAGCTGGTGATTGGGGTCAAGCCCTAGATAAATTGGAGTGTTGTAGTTTTGCAATATATTGATGAGTAAGATAAATAGATCAGAAAAACTTTAAAATTGATTCAATATTTTCTTATAATAATGCCATTATTAAATGCCTGAAATCATCATGACGCCAGCTTGTAAATTTCTAAAAAACAAAAAGATAGATTATTCTGTTCATGAATATGAGCATGATCCTAATGCTGAAAGTTTTGGTTTAGAAGCAGCTCAAAAATTGGGTTTATCTGTACATGAAGTTTTTAAGACACTTCTAGTGACAGATGATGTCAATTATTTTGTGACAATTTTACCAGTGGACCATCAACTTAATTTAAAAAAGGCGGCGAATGCTTTCAGTTGTAAAAAACTTAAAATGGCTGATCCGAAAGTGGCTGAGCGACTGACCGGTTACTTAGTGGGTGGGATTAGTCCAATTGCTCAAAAAAAGCGACTTAATACAGTCATTCACCAATCGGCAAGTTCTCTTAAAAAGGTGTACGTGAGTGGTGGAAAACGAGGGCTAGATATTGGATTAGATCCTCAATCATTGGCCCAAGTATTAGATGCTCAATTTAAGGACATTGTGGATCACACTTAATGTTTGATCACTACATTTGACGTAGATTGGTTAGATATTCTTGAGCGATAAAAATTTCTTGATCATCAGTTGGGCATACTTTGTTCCATTGATGTTCTTGATCTAATTCCCAAGCACGTTGATTATCGTTCAGATAATTCAGTAGACCATCTTTAATAATCGTTTTCTTTAGTTTTTTATCTTCAATCGGAAAACAAGTTTCTACTCTTGAAAATAAATTACGTCCCATCCAGTCTGCACTTGAACAATATAATTTCTCATTGCCTTGATCTAGAAAATAGTAGACCCGTGTGTGTTCTAAAAAACGTCCTACAATGGATCTGACGCGGATATTTTCTGATAACTGTGGTACTTGAGGTCTTAATGAACAGATGGAACGAATGATCAGATCGATTTGAACACCTGCATTTGACGCTTGATAAAGTGCCGCGATTAATTTAGGTTCAGTTAAAGCGTTAACTTTGATAATAATATGCGCTTTATGACCAGTCTTAGCATGGTGGATTTCATTGGCAATGAGTTTTAAAAGCTGTTCATGCAAGGTAAAAGGTGCATGGAACAGCTTTTTAGGCTTTGCCATTTTTCCCATACCTGTCAATTCTTGAAAGATTTTATGGACATCTTCACAAATGTCATCATCAGTGGTCAGAAGACCGTAATCGGTATACATTTTTGCATTACCAGCATGATAATTGCCAGTTCCCAAATGAACATACCGTTTCAGATGATCTGCTTCTCTACGAACAACCAGAATCATTTTAGCGTGAGTTTTATAGCCCACGATACCATACACAACAACAGCTCCAGCTTCTTGTAGGAGGTTGGCGACCATGATATTGGATTCTTCATCGAATCTAGCACGTAATTCAATAATCGCAGTAACTTCTTTACCATTTCGTGCTGCTTCTGCTAAGACCTGAACGATCTCTGAATCTGGTCCGCTGCGATAAAGAGTTTGCTTAATTGCCAAGACATTAGGGTCTTTTGCAGCCTCTTTTAACAGGTTGATGACGGGTGAAAATGAGTCAAAAGGATGATGTAAAAGGACATCACGTTGTTTTAATACATCAAATATACTTTTTGATTGTCTTAGTATCTTCGGTATCACGGGTTGATAGGGTTTAAACTTTAAATCTGGACAATCAAAATCTGAAAATAATCGAGCTAAATTTACAGGGCCTTGAACACGATAGAGTTGTGAAGGTTCTAAATCAAATTGTTCAAGTAGATATTGGTTAATCGTTTCTGGGCAATTGTGATCAATTTCAAGTCGAACTTCACGTCCAAATCTTCGCGAAGAAAGTTCATCTTTAAGAGCAACTGCCAGATCGTCTACATCGTCAGCTAAATTTAAGTCAGCATTGCGTGTAACACGGAATTGGTAGCATCCTGTCGCCTTCATTCCTGGAAATAAGTCATTGATATGTTGTTGCAGAATAGCCGACAACAGGATGTAATGTTGCTTATCTTTGCATAAGTCATCAGGAATTTTGACCGCCCTTGGTAAAGTTCTCGGTGCAGGTACGATCGCGAGCTCAATCTGACGACCAAAAGCATCTTTACCTTCAAGCGTGATAATAAAATTAAGGCTCTTATTGACTAAACGGGGAAAAGGATGGGCAGGGTCTAAACTGATGGGCGTGATTACTGGTTGAATAAATTTACTGAAGTAGTTTTGAATCCATTCAGTATATTTATCTAAAATTCCATGATATTGAATAAATTCGATACCATAAGATTTAAGTTGAGGAATGAGCTCGTTATTAAGTATCTGATATTGTTCTTGAACCGCATGATGCGTTGTTTTAGATATTTGTTCTAAAATAATTTCATTGGGAATAGCATCAGGCGCAGTTGTTATTTGATTTAATTCGATCTGTTTTAAAAGTCCAGCAACGCGTATTTCAAAAAACTCATCTAAATTCCGAGAAAAGATGATTAAAAAATTTAGTCGCTCTAATAAGGGGTGGTGAGGGTCTTTAGCTTGAGCTAAAACTCGTTTATGGAATTCTAATAATGAAAGTTCGCGATTAATGTAAGTGTCTGAATTGTGTTGAAAGTTTTCAAAAGAGTGCATAGTACCAATTATTGCTTTAAAAGCCGTCAGGAAAGACCTTGCAGCGATGGTACGTTTGATGTGTGACAGTAATATTACATTGGTTGGTATATATACGATAAATATAAGTTATTGGATTTATTTTATTTCAATAAAAAAGCACACTTTTGAAGTGTGCTTTTTTTGTCCTTTCTAATTTAGAAGTCGTAGCGGAAACCAAGTGAGAGACCTGTAGAATTTTCACCGTTGGCGCCTGCAACATTATTCGTTCTTGCTTGAGACCATGGATTTAAATTAACATTTTCATCATTAAGTACAGTTGCTAAATTGGCATAAACACGCACAGCTTTGTCTAAACGATGCTCAACACCTAATGCTAATAGAGTTGAGTCTCTTTCATCAGCATCTACACTACGTTGAAAAACTTGACCACGAACTGTAGTTTTTGGTGTTAATTTATAGTCTGCAGCTACACCATACACATCTGAATCACGATTGTCCTGACCGTCAACTTTAGCCATTTGATAGAATGCGCCAAGATTTAAGCTGTCAGTAAGTTTGTAGGCGCCAGCGATACGTAATGCATCACGATCAGAACTAGCACGAGCATTCGTTGCATTCTCTTCATACATCGCATATGCAATAGCAAAATCGATAGGGCCTTCTTTGTAGGTCAAAGCAAGATCGTACGCTTTGTTGTCTTTTTCAGCTTGACCATTCTCTTGTTTATCGATGGTAGTTCCAGAGTGTAGTGATAATGCAGCAGCAACATTAAAACCATTTCCGAATTTTGGAGATTTATATTCAATGGTATTTTCATTACGTTCATCGAAACGTTGATCACTTACACGAGTCACGTTACGTAAATCACCAACTTGATCACCGAAATAATTTACTGGAGAACGAGCTGCTTTAAAGGGTGTGTCGAAACGACCAACTTTTACTTGACCAAAGTTACCTTTCAAACCAACGAAAGTATCACGAGTTGAAAATTCAGTACCACCATCAGTGTTACCACTTGTAAAGTTAATTTGTTGTTCGATTTGGCCAAAAACAGTCATGCCATTTTCTAATTTTTGTTCAGCTTTAAAGCCTAAACGAGATGAGTTAGATGATAGACCTACTTCATTATAATCTTTACCATCATCAAGGTAATCTAATGAAACATGTGCGCGACCATAAATTTTAACGTCAGCTGCCATTGCGATTGCTGGTGTAATAAGTGTTGCCCCAACTGCTAATGCGCAAAGTGTTTTTTTCATTTCTAGCTCCAGTAAAGACTGATTTTTTGTCCTAATAATCATGATCAGTAGTTTTTTTGTAACTACTGTTCTCTATTGGTGCTAAGTATTCATTACAAATAAGTCAGTAATATTAAGAATTTATTTCATTATCATTAAAATGGGTAGAAACAATTTATAGTAATCTAAAGGCATAAAAACAAAAAAGGAGCCAAAGCTCCTTTCTTTATGAGGATCTGTTATAAAGCAGCTTTAATCTTCTCAGCCAAAGCCTTGATACGTTCTTGATCACCCATTTGTGCTGCGTGTTTACCCAGTTCATGAATTGAACTTGGAATAAGATGAAAGTGTACGTGAGGCACGGTTTGCCCAGCTGCAGCACCAGATAACTGCATCAACACTATACCTTTTGCATCTAGTGCTTTTTCAATCGCTTTTGCAATTTTTTGAACGATTTGAATCGTGTATGCTGCAGTGTTTGGGTCCAAGTCGAGTAAAGTTACGGCAGGTGATTTAGGGATGACTAAAGTATGACCATCTGCCTGAGGCATAATGTCCATAAATGCAAGAACTTGCTCATCCTCATACACTTTAATTGCAGGAAGTTCACCTCGTAGAATTCTTGCAAAAATATTTTGATCATCATAAGCCATAGCTATTCCCAGAATGTAATTAGATTGAATTATTTACAGTTTAATTCTTTCTGACGTTGCTTAATAGATTCAAGTTTTTGTTGCTCTTTTTCTGAGAACTTAGGTTTAGTTGTATTGCAATTTTCATTGCCAAACTTTGCCTTAGTATCTGGATCTTTAAAACAGAAGCCTTTTGATGCATAGATGATGTTGTAATCATCTTTAAGTTTTTCACACTCTTTTGTAGTGTCGGCAAAAGCATTAACCCCAGCTGAAACAGATACAGCAGTAATTAAACCTAATAAAAACTTATTCATGAGTATCCTCATTTAGAAATGGACATTTGATATTGTCACATTTCAATTATATGGGCTTTATATTTGAATTCAATGGCGAAAATTTATTCTAAGGTAATTTTGCTCCATGATTCGTACATTTTAACTGCTGTCGAAAAATCACTATTAGGTTCAGCTATTGCATTAGCAGCACCAATTAGACTTTGAGTAAGCGTAATGACAGGTGCGGATAATTTTGCTTGATGAATGAGGTCTACTGCGATACCAGTGTCTTTGCTCAGTAACGGTAAGGCAAAAGTATTTGGAAAACTTCGATTTAATACCCGTTGAGGCAATACATTTTCAGTCACACCACTTTTACCACTTGAAGCATTGATGCACTCTAAAGCTTCATTTAAATCCACACCATGTGCTTTAAGTGCAGTAAAACCTTCAGCAGCGGCACATAAGTGAACAGCTAAGAGCATGTTGTTCACTGCTTTCACAGCAAAACCAGATCCTGAGTCTCCTACATGCTTAATCAGTTTACCCATGGCTTGCATTGCTGGTAATGCAGCTTCAAAAGCAGCTTTTTCACCACCTACCATGAAGGTTAAAGTCGCATTTTCAGCACCTATAGTTTGTCCGCTAACCGGTGCATCTAGAAAAAATACACCTTTTGATTTTAAAAAAGCATGTTGTGCTTTAGCTGCATCAGGCACGCCACTGGTACAGTCTACCCAAATTGATCCAGATTTAATGTCGACTTGATGAATGATCTCATTGACTTGCTGACTCGTTGGTAAGCAACTAAAAATGATATCAGCTTGGGCAGCTTCTTGAAGTGATACAGCTTGTGTTTGATATTCAGTTGCATGTTGTTTGGCTTTCTCGAAATTTCGATTCCATACCAAAACTGATTCATAGTGTTTGGGTAAATGGGCTGCCATACGGTAACCCATTGCTCCTAATCCAATAAATGCAACTGTCGTCATTTTCTTTACTCTATTTGTGTTGAACGCTCTGCTAACCAGTGAGCAAGTTCAGGCCAAAATTGATCGGCACTTTTTTGACTCGACATTAAACCTAAATGCCCACCAGGAATAAGAGTAAACGTGACATCACGACTATTTGTCAATTCAGTCAATGGTCTAACAGCATCAGCTGTGACCATTTGATCGCTTGAACCAGCGCCAATCATAAGAGAGCAGTCTATATTTTTTAATTCGATTTTCTTATCTTGAAGTTCGATATAACCATTTTTTAGCGGATTTCTTAACCAGACATTGAATAACATGTCTTGGTTTACCCCAGCAGGATAATCAATCATATGATTGAGGAAATAACCTAAAGTGGCGTGTTCATGCAAAAGTTTTTTATCATCAAGATTCAGTAATAATTGTTTATGGCCTTCATACCAACCTTTAGGATCTAAAATTTTAAATCCAATTGCATTTAAAATACCTGGGGAGTGAATGAGGCGCTTAGGAATACGACCGTTATAAACTTTATGTTTGAGTAGACGAGTTCTTTCAAGATAGCGATTCATCTTAGCATATAGCTTTCCGATACTGCCTGAAGCAAAGCTATCAATTGGACTACCTAAAACAATTAGATTTTTTACATGGTTCGGCTGTCTGAGCGCTGTGTACAACAGAACAAATATTCCCGCCATACTCCAGCCATGTAAAGAAATTTGATCAGATTTAGCGTGTGTGCGTATTTGATCGATACAATTCGGGATTGCATCATCAATAAAACCTAAAAAGTTGAGATCGCGATCCTTATAGCTAAAGTGTCCCCAATCCAATAAATAGACATCAAAACCTTGCTCTGTATAATATTTAATAAGAGAACGGTATGGATAAAGATCATAAATATCCATCTTGATCGCTAAAGGCGCGACAAAGACCAATGGCTCAACATATTTTTTATTTTCAGATGCGTAATATCGAATTTTACTCGATTTATGAGTACCTATCACATCATACGGCGTTGCTTGAGATAAAACCAAAGATTTACCGTAAAAAATGCGTGTCCCTAAATTTTTTAACTTGCTTTGTTTAGAACGCCAGTTAGTTTTTAAATGTTCCATGAAGGTTGAAGATCTCATAAGCATGTGATTTGAACGAAGTCTAAGCGATATTTATATATTTTACCTTGACCTTAAATGCTTTGGGCGCTCAAAATGTTGGCAATTATTCACAAAGGCAGTTTTTAGGACTGATTTAGAGCAATGAGCCAGCAAGACGACATTGAATACCAACTTGATACATTAGCGCTTCGTACAGGTCATACACGCAGTTTTGAAGGTGAGCATGCTGAACCGATGTTTCTAACTTCTTCATTTGTATATGCAAATGCAGCAGAGGCAGCAGCTAAATTCTCTGGGAAAGAGCCTGGTAATATTTATTCTCGCTTTACAAACCCAACAGTCGCAATGTTTGAAAAAAGATTGGCTGCAATGGAAGGTGCTGAACGTGCAGTGGCAACAAGTACGGGTATGGCTGCGATCATGGCGGTGGCGATGTCATTCTTAAAGGCTGGTGATCATGTTGTATGTTCTCGCGCAGTATTTGGTTCAACCGTGGCCTTATTTGAAAAATACATTTCTAAGTTTGGTGTGACTGTCAATTTTGTTGATTTAACAGATTTAGATGCTTGGAAAGCTGCGATCAAACCAGAAACTAAACTACTATTTGTAGAATCTCCGTCAAATCCATTATCGGAAATTGCTGATATTCGTGCATTAGCAGATATCGCGCATGAAAATGATGCCTTACTCGCAATTGATAATAGTTTCTGTACGCCAGTGCTACAACAACCATTAAAATTGGGCGCGGATCTAGTTGTCTATTCAGCGACAAAATATTTAGATGGTCAAGGTCGTGCGTTGGGTGGTGCTGTCGTAGGTAGTCATCAATTACTTGAAGAAGTTTTTGGCTACGTTCGTACAACTGGGCCTTCTATGAGTCCGTTCAATGCTTGGGTTTTCCTAAAAGGTTTGGAAACGCTTCGTCTACGTATGAAGGCTCATTCTGAAAGTGCACAAAAGATTGCTGAGTGGCTTCATCAGCACGATAAAATCGAAAAAGTATTCTTTGCTGGCTTAGCGGATCATGTAGGTCATGATTTGGCTAAGAAGCAACAAAAAGGTTTTGGTGGTATCGTTTCATTCGTGGTAAAAGGTGGGCGAGAAGCTGCTTGGAAAGTGATTGATCACACTCAATTTATTTCTATTACTGGAAATCTTGGGGATGCAAAATCAACGATTACTCATCCTGCAACCACTACTCATGGTAAATTGTCTGATGAAGCGAAGGCTGCAGCTGGCATTGCAGAAGGTTTGATTCGTCTTTCAGTAGGTTTGGAAGACGTTGATGATATTATTGCAGACATTCAACGTGGTCTTGATTTAGTCTAATTTAAATTTGTTCGGAGTATACAAATGAACATTAACATGCTTATGCAACAAGCACAGCGCATGCAAAAGGAAGTAGAGTCCAACATCAAGAAAGCGAAAGAAGAGCTTGCACAGAAAGAAGTGCATGCTGAAGCTGGTGGTGGTTTGGTTAAAGTGACAATGACTTGCCGTAATGTAGTAAAACGCATTGAAATCAATCCAGAATTATTTCAAGACGATCCAGATATGATTGAGGATTTGATTGCAGCTGCTATGAATGACGCTGCACGCCAAGCCGAAGCGATTTCAGAAGAAACAATGAAGTCTGCAAATAGTGGTATGGGATTACCTCCTGGCTTGTCAGGTTTATTTTAAGGATATTGCCGAGTGTTCAGCGAACGGTTTGACCAACTCGTCCAAGCACTGCGAATATTACCAAGCGTTGGGCCTAAGTCGGCTCAGCGCATGGCGTTGCATTTGATCATGAAGAATAAGCAAGGTGCTTTGGCATTATCTGAAGCACTTAGCGATGCCGCTGATCATATCCATGAATGTTCTATTTGCCACTCATTGACTGAGAATGAGGTGTGTGACATTTGTCTGTCGCAAGACCGAGATGATACCTTGCTCTGTGTGGTTGAATCTCCTGCAGACGTGATGGCAATTGAGCAAAGTGGAAGTTTCAGAGGCAAATATCATGTATTGGGGGGGCATTTATCTCCTTTAGATGGTATAGGGCCTGAAGAGGTTGGCATACCTGCATTAGTTCAACGCTTAGCTGAAGGTCAGGTAGCAGAGGTTATTCTCGCTACCAATGCAACGGTTGAAGGACAGGCTACGGCACATTATTTGGTAGAAGCTACACGTCATTTGAATATCAAAATGACACGTATTGCTCAAGGTGTACCACAAGGGGGTGAGCTTGAGTATGTCGATAGTCACACATTAAGCCAAGCAGTTCATAATCGTATGCAAATGAAATAAGCACAAATTGTGCTTATTTTTTTGATTGGAGAAATATCACTTTTCTGAATTGTTTTTTAGTCAAAAAAAATATTAAATTTTTCATGTTTTATAACTATTTACACTGTATACATAGATTTGCTTGACGCTTTAATTGAAAATTTATATTTAAAATTGATAATTTAAGCTAAAATACATCCCGATACCAATCTAGCACATTGTTTTTTATGATGTTTCAATTTATCCAAGAGCAAAAAGAACTCGAGCATGTTTTGACACTAATGAGTCAACAAGATGTTTATGGTTTAGATACTGAATTTATCAAAGTTGATACACTATGGCCAAAATTGGGTGTCTTGCAAATCAATGTCGCAGATCAGGTGTTTTTATTAGATGGTACACGTCTAGATTTTTCGAGTTTCTGGCCTAAAGTTTTTGCTGCAAAGCAAAATATTTTCCATGCTTGTGGTGAAGATATTGATCTGATTTACCATTATTCAAAAGGTAATCATCTTAATAATGTATTTGATACTCAGGTGGCTTTGTCTTTTCTCGGACACGGATTACAGGTCAGTTATCAAAATGCGCTTAAAGAAATTTTAAATATAGAAATTGATAAAGATCAAACACGTTCAGATTGGCTTGCACGTCCTTTAACTGAAGAGCAAAAAGCATACGCAGCGAATGATGTCTTATATATTGTGAATTTAGCCGATGCGCTAAAAAATGAATTAGAGAAAAAAGGGCATTATCAGTATGTACTAGAGGACTGTAAGAGCCTCACGCTTGAGATTGCGACAGAAACGCCGAAAGAGAAACTATACGAAGATGTCGGAAATTATAGACACTCTCGAAAGCAGTTAATGCAGCTACAATTGCTCAGTGTTTGGCGTGAAGAAATGGTGAAGGCTTTAAATCAGCCTCGAAGTTTTATTCTGAAAAATGCCACTATGATTGATTTGGTGGAAAAAAATCCAAAAAATACATTTCAATTATCCCAAGTTAAAAATATTCGTCCGAATGTGGTTCGTGAGCACGGTAAAACGATTTTGGATATTATTGCGTTGCTGCCCCCAATGGAAGAATGGCCATTACGAATTGCTCGACCAATTAAACACTCATCTAAAGATATTACACATGATGTTGATAACATGATTGGTAATCTTGCAGAAGAGTTGGTGATCCCCAAAGAAGTGTTAATGCGAAAAAAATGGCTCGGGGCTTTATATCAGCATGTGGTTTTTCATGGCGATGAACAAGATTTACCTCAATATTTACTCGGTTGGCGTTATGATTTACTGACGAAGCCATTAATTGAGTTGCTTCATAAAGATGCACAATATTTGAGTATGCAAATGAAAGTCAATGAATGACTTCTCTCAAAATTTGATTAAAGAATTACCAGTCATCCTAAACTAGACTGATGCGTTAACAAACGCTAATGTTTCGCCGTTTTTTTTGATGTATGCTTTGCTTTGAGTTTAAAAGGTGTTGTTTGAATCATGTGGTGTGAAATCTACAAATCTAGTAAGAAAGACGAAATGTATATTTACGTTGCGCGTCCTGAACAAGCGGAAAACCAAGAAGCTGTTGATCCGTTATCAGTATTATCTGATGCAATGAAAAATGCATTTGGCCGAGCGACATTTGTGATGTCACTGGAATTACATGCAGAACGCAAATTAGCGCGTGCAAATGTTTTACATGTGATGGATTCAATTCAGACGAAAGGATTCTTTTTACAATTGCCGCCTGAAGGATTGATCAATCCTAATGCGGTAGAGCCAGAGGGACTACGCGGTGCGTGATAATCAAGTTGGAGGATGGGATCAGTTTGTTTCAATGTTGGATTCAATTCCAGAATATAACATTGCAATTACCGTCTATATTCTCGGAACTTTGATTATTCTGTGGTGTTGGTACGGCATAGCGAAACGCCTACCTTCACCTTTAGGTGGAGTGACTTGGATTTTTGTGTTTGCTATTTTGGCAACACCAACGATTTCTGAAGGTCCTAATTCCGCCTTAGCACCTGCAACTTTTGGTTTGATCTTTGGGGTTTTAACAAAAGATTCACCGTTGATCTGGTCCAATTTCTCATTGATTGCCTTTGTTATTGCTTTAGGGTTATTGGCAGGTTATTTCTGGTCTAAGTACGCTTCTAAACAAAAGAATCCAAGACACACATCGTCAGTGAAGACACCACCACTTTAATTATCCAAATAAAAAAATAAGGTTTCATTATGTCTGTTGATGCACATCAATTTACGGGTACAGATCAATATATCGCCACAGATAGTCTCAAGCTTGCTGTGAAGGCCGCTCGAGCGTTGCAAAAGCCTCTTTTAGTGAAGGGTGAGCCAGGTACAGGTAAAACATTATTGGCTGAACAAGTTGCTGATAGCCTGGGTTTAAAACTGATTACTTGGCATATCAAATCAACGACGAAGGCTCAACAAGGTCTTTATGAATACGATGCCGTTTCGAGATTGCGCGATAGTCAATTGGGCGATGAGCGTGTTTATGATATTAAAAACTATATTAAACCAGGTAAATTGTGGGAAGCATTTACCTCTGAAGAACGTTGCGTTTTATTAATTGATGAAATTGATAAAGCAGATATCGAATTCCCAAATGATTTGCTTCATGAACTAGACAAAATGTCATTCTTTGTTTATGAAACTGGTGAAACAATTACTGCAACACAGCGTCCAATTGTGATCATCACTTCAAATAATGAAAAAGAACTTCCTGATGCTTTCTTACGCCGTTGTTTCTTTCATTATATTGAATTCCCAGATGAACAGACCATGCGTGAAATTATTGCAGTTCATTTTCCAAGAATTTCAACGACATTGGTCAGTGAGGCACTTCAGGTCTTCTTTAAGCTTCGCCAAATACCTGGTCTTAAGAAGCCACCTTCAACTTCTGAATTAATTGATTGGTTAAGCTTATTGATGGCTGATGATATGCCTGAAGATATTTTAAGAAACCATGATAAGTCAAAAGCAATTCCACCGCTGTATGGTGCGCTCATCAAAAATGAGCAAGATGTGCAGCTACTTGAGCGCCTCGCATTTATGACTCGTCGATAGGTGATACTATGTTCGTAAGACTGTTTTACACCTTGCGAAAATACGGAATTCCCGTAACGACGCGCGAGCTGATTGATCTGAATCAAGCAATTAGTCTAGGTTTGGTTTTTGCAGATCAAGATGATTTTTATCAGCTTGTGAAGACAGTCATGGTCAAGGATGAGCGTTACTTCGATAAGTATGATCGTGCTATGAAGGATTATTTTCAGGGCATTCAAACCTTTGATGTAGATGATTTACTCAGTAAAGTTAATCAACTTCCTAAAGAATGGTTTGATTTAGAACTCCTTGAAAAACACTTAACGCCCGAGCAACGTGAAGCATTACAAAAAGCAGGTTCTTTAGAAGAGCTTATGAAAATGCTAGAAGAGCGTTTGCGTGAGCAACATAAAAAACACCAAGGTGGTAATCGTATGATTGGCACTGGTGGTACTTCACCGTTTGGAGCTTTTGGTGATCACCCAGAGGGGGTGAGAATTGGAGGGCCGGGACGTAAAAAATCTGCGGTGAAAGTGTGGGAACAACGTAAATACCAAAATCTTGATGATGATCAAATTTTGGGAACACGTCATATGCAAATGGCGTTGCGTCGTCTGAGAAAATTTGCGCGTCAAGGTGCGGAAGAAGAGCTTGATATAGATCAAACGATTCGCGAAACGGCTAAGCAGGGAATTCTTGATGTACAGATGGTGCCAGAGCGTCGTAATCGAATTAAAGTTTTGATGTTGTTCGATGTAGGCGGTTCTATGGATGCCTATATTGCACAATGTGAAAAACTGTTTAGTGCAGCCAAAACAGAATTTAAGACCTTAGAATATTTCTATTTCCATAACTGTCTTTATGATTACGTGTGGAAAGACAATCATCGCCGTACTTCGACAAAAATGAATACCTTAGATTTATTTAATACCTATGGTAAAGATTATCGAGTGATTGTTGTTGGTGATGCAAGTATGGCGCCATACGAATTAAAATCTGCTGGTGGTTCTGTCGAATACATGAATGAAGAGTCGGGGGAAATTTGGTTGCGTCGTTTGCGCCAGCATTATGAAAAGACGGCTTGGTTGAATCCTGAAACTGAGAATTACTGGCATTACACTCAAACGATAGGAATGATCAAAGAAATATTTGAAGATCATATGTATCCAATGACTTTAAAAGGCATTGAAGATATGACTAAATTCCTCTCGCGCTAACTTTTTTAAATTATATTCATCTAAAGGATCTTGATATGAGCTATCAAATCAATGGTGTGGCATTGCCAAATGAAGAAGGTTTTTTTGGTGAATATGGTGGTCAATTCATTCCACCTCATTTAAAAGCAGCAATGGATCAAATCAATGTTGCTTATGAAGAAATTCGTAAAACACCTGAATTTCAAAATGAGCTTTCAGAGCTGTTTGCGCATTATGTAGGTCGTCCAAGTCCTTTATTTCATGCCAAACGACTTTCAGAACAATTGGGCGGTGCTCAAATTTATCTGAAGCGTGAAGATTTGAACCATACAGGTGCGCATAAAATTAACCATTGTTTGGGTGAAGCTTTACTTGCTAAATACATGGGCAAGAAAAAAGTCATTGCTGAAACTGGGGCAGGTCAACATGGTGTCGCATTAGCCACCGCTTGTGCCTTGGTTGGTATCCCGTGTGAAATTCATATGGGTCAAGTTGATATTGAAAAAGAACATCCAAATGTCGTGAAAATGAAAATTTTGGGTGCGAATCTAATTTCAGTCACTCGTGGAACAGCAACATTAAAAGATGCTGTTGATAGTGCTTTCGAAGAGTATTTGAAAGACCCTGATAGCTTTATTTATGCCATCGGATCAGTCGTTGGTCCACATCCATTTCCTAAAATGGTGCGTGATTTCCAAGCAATTATCGGTGATGAAATTAAAGTTCAATCACAAGACAGATTTAACAAATATCCTGATTATATTGTTGCTTGTGTTGGCGGTGGCTCAAATGCAATGGGAGCATTCAGTGCATTCCTTAATGATGATAGTGTGAAATTAATTGGTGTTGAACCAGCAGGACATGGTTTAGATACGGATCAACATTCGGCAACATTAACTTTAGGTAAACCAAGTCAACTTCATGGTATGGCGTGTTATGTACTGGAAGATGAAAATGGCGAGCCATTACCTGTGCATTCAATTGCTTCTGGATTAGATTATCCTGGTGTGGGGCCTCAACACAGTTTCTTAAAAGATATTGGTCGTGTTGAGTACTCAACAGCAACTGATGAAGAATGTCTGAATGCATTCATGACTCTATCTCGAGTTGAAGGGATTGTGCCTGCATTAGAAAGTTCACATGCTGTTGCTTGGGCGATACGCGAAGCTCCACAACTGTCCAAAGATACCATTGTGGTAGTGAATTTATCAGGTCGAGGTGATAAAGACTCGGACTATGTGGCAGAAAAATTAGGTTTAAATTAACACATAAAAAAACCAGCTTAGGCTGGTTTTTTTAATTACATTTCTGGTGGTTCTTCATTCAAAGGCGTAAGAATATTTTCAAAGGATGAAATTTCAATTGGAATGAGCGGCGTTTCGATTGAAAGATCTTGAACAAGTGTTTCAGTCGCTTGTTGAGCTTGTTGAGCTTGTTGAGCTTGTTGAGCTTGTTGAGCTTGTTGAGCTTGTTGAGCTTGAACCATGGTTTTCATAATTTCATCAGCTGGTGCACTTAGTTCGTGTGCTTTTTTGCTGTCATATTTGGTGGCAAGTTCTTTTAAAATTGCGTAAGACAAATAACTCGTAAATGCTGGATTCTCAGATTTAGCCTTGGATGGAAGTAGAGAAACGCAAGCGGCATGAAATAAACCATGTTGTACGTATGTTGCATTGTATGCAGGATCTTTAGCTTTATCAGGATCACCTAAATAACCAATTTTGAAGCCAATTTCAGATGCAGCACAGGCATTGGTCACTTCAGAAGAGGGATTGCGATAGTCAGCATTTTTTTTGAAATATAGCACTTCTGCGATCGACATCATTTCATCTTGAATTTCTTTGAGTCGGCCATCTAAGTTTGGGACTGCAAAATAATTTTTTAACTTAAATAGCGTTACAGTACCTTCGAGCCATTTTTGGGGTTGTTCTGTATAATTCAAATTTGTATAACAGGCAGAAGTTTGCAGAGCGGCTTCAACAAATTCTTTGTTTTTTCTTGGATTTTTCATATCTTGATCAGCCCCTAAATATCCCATTTTGTAGGCTTTTTCATAGGTATTACATGCAGGCGTGATAAGTGTCTTTTTTTGATATGTTTTTGCTTTTTTTAGCAGCTCTATTTGATTCTTTATCGTTGGTTCAAGTTCAGATGCATAAGTGGAAGCAGTTACAAATAAAGCGGTGTAACACAATAACTTTTTATACATCATCAGTCCTTAGGCAAAAAATTCCATAATGTAATGACTTTACTGATGCTGTTTAAATAGTTCAATGACTCAATAAAAGAAAATCATTGTAAAAGATGACCAATTTCAATCTATTGTTCAAAATTGAGATCATGATGGAATTATCAAAAAAGCCCCCGAGATGGGAGCTTAGCTTTATCCTGAAATATACTGTTGAAGTTGTTCGATCAACACTTTTTGGTCTTCCATCGCGGCTTTAACTAAGTCACCAATAGATACAATTCCGACGAGTCTATCGTCTTCTAATACTGGCAGATGGCGAATATGACGTTCTGTCATTAAATCTAAACACTCATCTACGGTGTTGCTTTTACTTACAGATAAAACCGTACCAGTCATAATTTCTGAGACTGTAGTTAAGTCAGATGTACGTTGCATAAGTGCAATTTTACGCGTGTAATCCCGTTCAGATAAAATTCCAACAAGTCTTTCATCCTGTACGACAACAACGGCACCAATACCTTTTGTTGCCATTAATGTGATTGCTTCTAAAACCGTAGCATCAGGTGTGATGGTAGAGATTTCTGAATTGTTTTTATTTTGTAGGACTTGAGCTACTGTTGTCATAAAGTTTCCTCTTATTGGTTATTCGTCCATGTATAAGTTAATAACTGAAATCTAAAATCTTTACAATCGTTTTAGTGGAATTTTCTGCTAAATAGAAGGGCTTAAATGATTCTGAAAAAATAGCATCTGCATGTGTGGAATAGTGAGCTTAAAGTGGCGATCTCGATGATTGCACAGGGCAGGTGTGACTTTTAATCGCGTTAGGGTTGGGAGTAGTGAATTTTTAAAATCATCAGGCGTTATTTTTCGAGGCTGATAGTGCGGCCAGTGAATTTTTGCATAATGTAAAGCCTGCACTGAATTGAGCCAGAAGGGGAATATGTATTCTTGATTGATTGATCGGATGGCCCAACCTTGATGTTCTGGATTGTACAGTCCCCACAGTACTCCACAATACATCATGGTTTTAAGGATATTAACTTTGAGTAAAAAATGCTTTGAATTTGGTTGCAACTGTACAAAGGTGTTCATGATCGTTCAATGATTCAATACCAATGATGATAAGTTCAGTCTAATGTTTTTTTCTTAAAGTTTAGTTGCATTAATTTAAAGTTTGGTAAGCAAATATGTAATGAAAAAGCTAAAAAAACGCCACGAATGTGACGTTTATTTATGCTTGCATTGTGGCCATGTTTTGCCAATACTGTGCTTTCAAAGAATCACGTTCTACACGGAAACCTTGAAGATAGAGTTCAGCTAGAAACATCGCTGCTTTACCGTGACCCGCACGTGCTGCATTCTCAAGTTCTGAAACTGCGTCTGTAAAATTCATTTCAAATTGAATGGTATTTACAGCATTCGAATACATATGTTCGAGGTCTTGTTGAGAGAATTGTTTAATCATATAAAACTCCTTATTCTAATTATGATTAGTACTACAGTTATAAAGACCTAAATTAGGTCAAAATGGAATATAACAAAGTAATATTAAACTAATATTACAATTTGCGTTAATTGTCAAATAAATTTTCAAGATAAATCTTTTAAAAAATACTTACATGATTAAACTTTAATCATTTTATATTGGGTTTATGATAAAACTGTAAATAACTATAAAGGAGAATGACTTATGACTAATACCATTGATGGTTTCACATTTGGCAATCCACCAGAGCCATCCGATATTATTGCGCTTGCACATCATCATAAAAAACAACTTGATGAAGCAATTTTTCATCAAGAAATCCATTTAGGTCACTACTGTTTAGAGCAGCGTAAACGTGTGCATGATTATACGCAGACGCTTGATCCTGCAGCAAAAGCTGAATTTTATCGCTACTATGACGGCGAATTAAAACGTATCGCCGTCATTGACGAAGAACACCCTGATGATGCTGAAGGTGGTTTAAGTGTTTTCACTATTTTTATCGTACTCGCGGTGATCGCTGCTATCTTATATTTTGGTGTTGTGCAGAATGTTGTCTCTTAAAGGTGAATAAGCGCCATTTTTTGCATAATGGTTCTTGTTTAAATCAACGTTAACACTATATTTTTAAAGCATCTCGGATTACACTTAAGCTAATCCGAGGTTGTACATGCTCCATTTAAAAAAAATTTCGTCTGATCTTTTCTCACAATTAAATATTGAGCAGATTCAAAATGCTTTCATCATAGGCATTGTACTTTTTATTCTTATTGTCTCTAGTATTGCACTGAATCGTCCAATTAATTCAGCTCACTTTGAACAAGTACAAGCGCTCGCGGCTCAAAATCGTTTAGAGCGAACGCATGAAATGGCAACTTTGTTACTTGCAAAACCTAAGATTAAAAATATTGAATTTTATCGTTTGCTGAATGCTTATCATATCGAGAATGCTCATATAAAAATTTATCCAGCGATTGAAAAGTTGGATTAGTTTTCAATCTTATTCAGCTTGAGCCCAAGATTTTGATTCAGTATTTCTTCGATCTCCTTGGCAGTGACACGGTCAGAGACAGCAATAACAGTCATTTGATCGGGGTGTAAATGTTTTTGTATTGCATTTTGAATATCTTGGCGAGTTAATTTTCGAATCTGCTCCTGATACTCATTTAGATAATTGGAATTAAGTCCGTAAAAACCAATTGATGCGATTTGGGCATTAATATTTGCATTGCTATTTAAGGTCATTGGAAAAGACCGAAGAATACTTTCTTTATTTTCTTTAAGCAAAGAGTCAGTAATTGGCTGTTTTTTGAAGTCAATGAATACTCGATGTGCGAGCTTTAAGCTTTCGAGCAATTGGTCTTGTTGTGTCGCATATCCAAAACTAAAAACGCCAGGTACCTGTGGTGTAGTCAGCGTACTCGATGCGCTATAGGTGAGTCCTCGTTTAACTCGTAACTCTTTTGATAAGATTGAATTAAAACTCCCACCACCAAACATTCTGTTGGCAACTTCCAAAGCGGCACGGTCTGGATGTGCTCGTTCTAAAGATAAATGACCCAATAATGCATGTGCTTGTAGGCTTTCGCGTTTTAGTACTGAAATTTTAAAACCTGATTCACTGACGGGAGTTGGAAGGTCGGGCTGCTTTTGCCCTTGCGGTAAATTGATACTGATCAGTTCCGAGATCTGTTGAGCTTGATCTTGAGTGAGTTGTCCTGTGATTGCTATATTGGAATTTTGAGCGACAAGCAATCGATCTCTAAATTCTTTGAGTAATTCAGGCGTAATGTTTTTTAAACTACCGACTGTCCCAGCTGTTGGTTGAGCATATGGATGATCTCCATACAGCATACGGTACAGTTGTATTGACATTAGTCTAGATGGATTCTCTTGAAGTTGTTTTTGACCAATTTGAGTATTACTGAGCGCGAGATTAATGCCTGATTGTTTGAAGGTGGCATGTTTGATTAAATGCAGTAGTAAGTTCAATGCAGGGTCAAATTTTTCAGGATCATTTAACACTCTTAGTCGAACAACAAACATATCGCGATAGGCATTGAAAGAATATTTGGCGCCTAATCCCTCAAATGTGGTGGTAATCTGTTTGGCACTGAGCTGATCTGTTCCTTCAAGCATAAGGCGAGCTGCCATATTGGATATACCGTAAAGTCCTTTACCTATGACTTCATCTCGTGCAGATCCAGCATAAAATGTAATTTGAATGTCGACCATTGGCAGATCATTCGTTTCGACAAATAAGGTTCGTACATTTAAAGAGTTTTTAAGTTCTTGAACAAAAGGCGCTTGATAATTGTGCGAATTTTTTTTGATCTCTTTTAAGCTTAACAAGTTTTTGATTGAGCTTAGACCACTGGGATCTTCTTCGATGATTTGTTCGATTGGTTCAGCTTCTATAAGTTCCTCCGCATGTGACAGTGAACTCAAGATGGCACCACACAATACACTCGTTAAAAATAGAGAAGACAAATAATTCATAAAACGCCTAGTTGTTGTTTTTCTGTTCAGGATAAAGATGTAAAACGCTCAAATTGTCACGATTAAAATAAATATTGGCAATGCGTTGTAAATCATGCGGTGTGACTTTATCGAAGTAATCAGGGAGTTGATCAATCATGCGATAGTCTAGATCATTGATGCTGAGCAAACCAATGAGTCGAGCTTGCCCAATAATATCATCTTGGCTATACACTAAATTGGAAACGAAATTCGCCTTGACCCGATTGAGTTCTTTTTCATTGATCAATTCTGATTTGAATAAATCTAGTTCCTGCTGTATGCGTTTTTGCGCTTGATCAAGACTGATACCCTCAGCAGGTATGGCAGAGATTAAAAATAGGCTATCCCCACGATTATATGGATCATAACTCACATTAATTGAGGTCAGAATTCGCTTATCTCGGATCAGTCTCTCTTGTAGACGTGCTGAAATTCCGCCGTCCAATAGATTTTGAATAATGGTTAAAGCGTAGGCGTCTTGAGGGTTTTTTGCTGTTTTAATGGAATTGACATTCCAAGACATAAACAAGTTGGGTACATGTACAGCCTGATATTGCTCCATGAAGCGATATCCAATTCTTGAAAATTCAAGCACATCATTTCGTTCAGGAACGGATTTTTTTGGAATCTTATTAAAATATTTTTTGACTTCTCGAATGGTTTGTTCAGGATCTACATCCCCAATAATGACTAATGTTGCATTATTCGGCGCGTACCAAGTTTCGTACCATTGTTTTAAATCATTCAATTGAATGTTATTCAGATTTTTCATTAAGCCAATCACTGGTTGGCGATAGTGACTGGTCGGGTATGCAATCCATTTAAATCTTTCAAAAGCAAGGTTTCGAGGATTGTCCTCTGTTCGTTGCCGTCGTTCAGCCATTACAACTTTAATTTCGGGTTCGAAATCTTCTTGGCGCAGAACTAAATTTTGCATTCGATCTGCTTCTAACTCTAATGCCAGTGGAAGATATTTTTTAGGATAGAATTGATAGTAATTGGTGTAATTTGTAGATGTGAATGCATTGACACTACCACCATAAATTCGACTAAGGCGTGTGAATTCATCATTCGGTACTTTTTTAGTGCCCTTGAACATCATATGTTCTAGGACGTGTGAAATGCCGAGTAAATTCCCTGACTCGTCACTACTGCCGACGGCATACCAGATTTGGCTGATTACTACAGGTGCGCGATGATCTTCTCTAATAATGACTCTTAAACCATTGTCCAGTGTTGTTTCGACGGTATTTCGAGAGAGTTGAGCTGTTTGCTGATTTGCAAATGTCATCATCGGTGCTGATGTAATCGCAGCAATGATGATTGTCTGTTTGAAAATGAGTTGCAGAGAGAATTTGAGCCGGCTGAGAGACACAATTAATCCGAATAATGACTTTAAAATTATTCTTGATGATGTCGTATATTTATTCAAGATTGAACTGTTGCAATTTGGTTGATCGTTTTAAAAGTAATTGCAGATCGTGAATTTAAAGCAATCTATGCTAAACTCTATTCTTTTAATCGCAATGCTTTTCAAGGAATCGGCATGCAAGAACAGCAAAATAAATTCTTGATTGATGCGGATATTGGTGATGACGATGTCACCTTACCGAGCCTCCCGGCCGTTAATGTGCCTATTATCGAAAACAATGAAGTAGAAAAGCTGGAAACGGTGCCGGCCTTAGAAGAATCAAAACCGAAAGGTGGCTTCTTCAGTCGTATGAAAGAAGGCTTATCAAAATCTCGTAAAAATTTAGCTGATGGAATGATGAACATTTTAGTCGGTGGTAAAGAGATTGATGATGAGCTGCTCGAAGAAGTTGAAGAGCAATTATTGGTCGCAGATATTGGGGTAGAGGCGACGAAAACAATTATTGCCAATTTAACTGAAAGAACTGCGCGTGGCGATTTGATCTACTCTCATTCTCTCTATAAAGCTCTTCAAGAAGAATTAGTTGCTTTATTAGCACCACGTGTCAAACCGTTACATATCGATCCGAATAAAAATCCCTATGTGATTTTGGTTGTGGGTGTAAATGGTGTAGGTAAGACAACCACGATTGGTAAACTCGCAAAACGATTACAAGGTGAAGGTAAAAAAGTCATGCTCGCGGCAGGCGATACTTTCCGTGCTGCGGCGACTGAACAGCTACAAATTTGGGGTGAACGTAACGATATTCATGTCGTTGCACAAGGTCATGGTGCAGACAGTGCTTCTGTAATTTTTGATGCTTTTGAAAGTGCACGAGCGAAAGGGATCGATGTATTGATTGCAGATACCGCAGGGCGTTTGCATAACAAAGGTCACTTGATGGAAGAGCTCAAAAAAGTAAAACGTGTTATGCAGAAAATTGATGCGACTGCACCGCACGAAGTGATGCTTGTTGTGGATGCTGGCACAGGACAGAACGCGATTAACCAAGTTGAAATGTTTGATGAAGCTGTAGGTTTAACGGGTCTTACTATTACCAAATTGGATGGTACGGCAAAGGGTGGTGTGCTATTTAACATTGCGAGCCGTACACATGTGCCAATCCGATTTATTGGTGTAGGTGAAAAGATTGATGATTTGAGACCTTTCTCAGCAAAATCATTTGTCGCTGCATTATTTGATAACGAAAAATAATCATTCTTGGGTTAATTTAAAAAGCTCCATATACGGAGCTTTTTTTATAAATATTTAAAATTCATAAAGTTAATCAAATATGAGAAAGCCGAATCTTTTGACTCAATACATTAAATACGCAATTTGTTCCAAAAATAGAACACTTTGTTATAAAGATAAGGCTGAAAAGGTTTCGTAATATGAATAAGATAGCATCATCGTTAGCACACAATGAATGTTAAAAATAAGGAATAAGTTATGTCTTTTCTAAATCAAATTAAAAATCGCCGTACCATCTATTCAATTGGTAAGAATGTTTCTTTAGACAATACTCAGATTGAAGAAACCATTAAAGAAGCGGTACGTCAAAGTCCATCGTCATTCAACTCACAGACATCACGTGTTGTGACACTTTTTGGTGAGTCACATGACAAATTTTGGAATATCGTTTTAGAAACGTTACGTAAAATTGTTCCTGCAGAAGCATTTGAGGGAACTCAAAATAAGATCAATAGCTTTAAAGCGGGTCATGCAACAGTATTGTTTTATGAAGATCAAGATACGGTGAAAGGTTTACAAGAGCAATTCCCACTTTACGCTGAGAATTTCCCAATTTGGTCTGAACATTCAACAGCTATTGCTCAATTTGCAGTGTGGACAGCATTGTCAGAAAAAAATATTGGAGCATCATTACAACATTACAATCCAATTGTGGATGAAGAAGTGGCTTCAACATTTGAAATCCCAGCCTCTTGGAAACTTCGTGCACAGCTTGTGCTTGGTTCAATCGAAGCGCCTGCAGGAGATAAAACGTTTATTGATGACGAGATTCGTTTTAAAACTTTTAATTAATCCAAATCATATAAAGGCACTTCGGTGCCTTTTTTTATGACGAGTTCTGTCATTAAATTGTCATCGCTTGGTAGCATAGTAGTCATATCTAACAATCTAATATTGAGTTATTTATGAAATTAAAAATTGCGTCTGCATTGATATTTACGGGTTTGAGCAGTCAAATTTTTGCAGCGGCGACCTTGGTGGTTCCAGAGGAACTGGTCGTAATTTCAGTGAATAATCAAGAGGTTAAATCAGGACTATTTAAATCAAAAAAACAATACCAAATTGATGCGAATCAACCTTTGGTGAATGTTCGATATAATCAATACTTTGAACTACCTTTAAATAATCATGAGATCGTAAAGTCGGATATTCTTACTTTGAAATTGCCAACCCTAGAGGATAATAAGTCATACAAATTGGATTTAATTCATCCACCACGAGATTTGGACCAAGCAAAAACATTCGCCAAAAATCCTCAATTGGCAATTTATAATCAAAATAATCAACTCATTTCAAATAATCTGATTGTCCAAATGACCTCGCAAAGTTTGCTAGGCGGTACGATCAATCAGATATTGCATAATGAGCCACAAGCTAGCCCAATGATCAAGTCAAGTTCATCATCAATAAATACTCAAACAGTGGAACATGTTGACATTAAAAATACAAATTCAAATACTCATGATGGTCAGACGTTGATTGAAGTATGGAAAAATTCTTCAAAGCAGGAACGTCAAAAATTTATGACTTGGCTTGCAACGCAATAAAACATTTAATATTACAAAATGTGGCCATCTGAATGTATGCTTAAGTAAAAAAATTAGAGCTTAAAATTGAAAGATTTAGTATTTCAAATTGCTTCATCTCATGATCATGCTGAATTATTTAAGTTAATTAATTCAGCATATCGTGATCAACATGTTGGATCATGGACCAATGAAGCAATGTTAGTTGAGGGTTTACGCATTACTGAAGAAGCTTTATTCAATCTGATTTTAGGATCACAGCAACTTGAATCATCTGAGATTTTATATGTTGCTCGGGATGAAAATCACTCTATTGTAGGGTGTATAGCTTTAACGGTTTCTGATTGTGCTGCTGAAATAGGGACATTTGCCGTTAATCTAGATCTGCAAAATTGTGGATATGGAAAAAGATTACTTGAGTTTATTGAGAATCGAGTCGAATCAAACTATTCACATTTAGACTTCATAAGAATGTGGGTGCTGAGTCAACGTGTAGAATTGATTCAATTCTATCAAAGACGTGGGTATGAAATAACAACAAAAACGGATAGCTATCCAGTTGATTCGGGTGTTGGGCAGCCAATTCAAGAAGTTCACTTAGTCGAAATGCTTAAACAGATATAAAAAAGCCCTCATAGAGGGCTTTTTTATAAATTAAGTGAACAGCCAAGTATAGTAACCATAAATCATCAATGGCCATGCTACATATGGACTAAATAAATACTTCCATATCCAATAACGTGGTATAAACCCTACGCCATGGATAAATCCACCAGATATTCCTACCATAATCAGCATCATGGCACGATGACTGTAATTACCACTTGCATCCAACATCAGACTTGGGTGGATGAGTAATATGGTAGCGAGAGGCAATGCCATCAGAAATGAAATGATCATTGCGAATGAGTATTTACGTTTTTCAGAATTCGACATTGCAAGCTCACTCATTTCATTCACCGTCTAAGTCTTGATGTTGTTCCATGTAAATGGCTGCAAGTACACTCGCGAAACATGCCATTAACACACCTAGAATCCATGCAAAGTACCACATAATTTTCTCCTAACAGTAATTCAGTTTTAATACAGACTATGTGTGTGGTCTTGAATATGTTTCTTGGTGATCACACCCCACATTTTGTAGTAACACCAAGTGGTGTATGCCAAGATCAGTGGAACAAAAATACACGCAGCAACAGTCATTACTGAAAGCGTCATTTGGCTAGATACTGCATCCCACATCGTCAAGCTAATGTTTGGATGAATACTAGATGGCATCAGGAATGGGAATAGGGCAAAACCAGCAGTGAGAATTGCGCCAATCACAGCGAACGATGTACCCAGAAAACTAAGTCCCGCTTTATTTTTAGACGATGCTAAAACCACAATTATTCCTCCGATAATTGCCATCACTGGTGCCAATATTGTGATTGGATAAATAGAATAATTGTTCATCCAGCCATGATTGGCATCAGTAAGTACTTCTTTAGCGAGTGGATTAGCTACACCATTCGTATCATAAGGTGTTACAAGTGTGTAGCCTTCGATATTGCCGAAATATAACCAAGCACCAGCACCAATAAAACAGATGAGAAAAAGAATACCCATATATCGTGTAGCTTGAGCAGAGCGTGTTCTTAATGCACCTTCAGTGCGTAGCATTAACCATGCACCACCATGCGCAGCAAGCATCGTTAAACTGACCAATCCACAGACCAAGGCAAATGGATTTAAAAGTGCAAAGAAGCTTCCTGTGTAAGTTGAACGCACAGTTTCATCAAGTGTAAAGGGGACGCCAAGGAACATATTGCCAAATGCAACACCAAAAACGAGTGCTGGTACTGCTCCGCCAATACATAAGCCCCAATCCCAAGCATTACGCCATTTAGTATTTTCGAGCTTAGAGCGATAGTCAAAACCAACAGGTCTAAGGAATAAAGCAAATAATACGAGTAACAGCGCCCAGTACATACCCGAGAAAGCTGTTGCATATACCATTGGCCAAGCTGCGAAAAGTGCACCACCCGCCGTAATAAACCACACCTGGTTTCCATCCCAATGTGGTGCAATCGTGTTGATAGCAGCACGACGCTCTTCATCGTCTTTACCGACAAACGGCATCAGTGCCATAGAGCCCATATCAAATCCATCAGTCAAAGCAAACCCAATAAGGAGGACGCCGACCAATACCCACCAAATGATTTTGAGAAGTTCATATTCAATCATGTTAAATCTCCTCAGTTGACTTATTGGCTGCTGCTAGTTTTTCGAAATGATACTTACCAGTATGTAAAGAGCTTGGTCCTAATCTTGAGAACTTGATCATTAAATACATTTCTATAATGAGTAGTACTGTATAGAAAGCAGCGAGTGCTAAAATTGAACCCCATACATCAGCTGAACTAATACTTGATGCAGATAGGTGTGTTGGTAAAACTTCACCAATAGTCCATGGTTGACGACCAACTTCAGCAACGTACCAACCTGTTTGAGCTGCAATCCATGGAAGTGGAAGGGCGATCAGTGCAAACTTGAGCAACCAAGTTTTATTTTCAGCATTACGTTTCATGACAGCGTACGTTGCAAGAATGAACAACAAGAGCATCAAGAAACCTGACGCCACCATCGCTCTAAATGCCCAAAATAAACTTGGAACATGAGGGATAGTATCTAAAGCTGCAGATTTAATTTGTTGTTCAGTAGCATCAACCACAGTTGGTGTGTATTTCTTCAACAATAGACCATAACCCAAATCTTTTTGAGTCTCGTCAAATGCAGCTTTGAGTTCTGGTGATTGATCTCCAGCACGAAGTTGTTCAAGCTGTGCATAAGCGACCATACCATTACGGATACGTTGCTCATGTTGTGCGATTAAATCTTTGATCCCTGTGACTTGTTCAGTTGTAGAGCGAGTCGCAATTAAACCCATCACATATGGAATTTTCACAGCATAGTCTGTTGTTTGCGTCTCAGGATTGGGGATACCAAATAATGTGAATGCAGCTGGTGCTGGATGTGTATCCCATTCGGCTTCAATTGCAGCGAGTTTAGTTTTTTGAACATCACCTAATTCATATCCTGATTCATCACCCAGTAAAATTACGGATAATGTCGAAGCAAGACCGAAAATAGCAGCAATGGCAAATGAACGACGCGCAAAGGCCAAATCACGTTTTTTAAGTAGGTAATAACTTGAAATTGCCAATACAAAAATTGCACCAGTCACATAACCCGCAGAAACAGTATGGACAAATTTAACTTGTGCCACTGGGTTAAAGATTAGTGCGGCAAAATCTACCAGCTCCATTCGCATGGTTTCATAGTTAAATGCGGCCCCGACAGGGTTTTGCATCCAACCATTTGCAACCAAGATCCAAAGTGCTGACATATTAGAGCCTAAAGCCACTAACCATGTCACACATAAATGTTGGACTTTAGAAAGACGTTCCCAGCCGAAAAAGAATAAACCAATAAAAGTAGATTCTAAAAAGAAGGCCATTAATCCTTCGATTGCTAATGGCGCTCCGAAAATGTCACCTACATAATGTGAGTAGTAAGCCCAGTTTGTACCAAACTGGAATTCCATCGTTAGTCCAGTGGTTACCCCTAAAGCAAAGTTGATCCCGAATAACTTACCCCAAAACTTGGTCATGTCTCGGTAAATCTCTTTGCCTGTAATGACATAGGTGGTTTCCATGATGGCAAGGATAAATGCCAAACCTAGAGTGAGGGGTACAAATATAAAGTGATACATTGCGGTCATTGCAAATTGAAACCGCGATAGATCGACCACGCTTTCAGAAATCATCAACGTGTCTCCTTCATTTTAAGTTCGCTGCCCGTAATTCGTTCAGCGACTTGATGGTCAAAGTTTTTGGGAATGGTAGGTGCATCAAACCAGATATTTTTAATCACGATAAGAATGATTACTTTGATAATAAGAATCAAAGTAATCTCTTTGATTAAATTTTTATTTAAACTTGAAGGTTTAATCATCATATTTAAATGCATTATTTAAATCTATTCTAAATATTATTATCTTTTTTTTATTTAAAATAAATACTTTATAGTCATAAATATTTTTAATATAAAAAATATAATAAAAACAATATTTTGTTGTTTTAATTTTTAATTATATTAAATCCGACTAAAATGGTTATATTTAAAAATAAAATAGACTAAATTACTTGGTATTAATATTTTAATTCCAACTAAAATAATAGGATTGTTGTTTTAAAGCTTATTAAATTGGTTGGTTTTAAATCTGATTAAAATAGTTGGTTATAAAGATTTTATTAATTTTATATAATCGTTGAGTGGGTTGGATTTAAATTTAATAGGCGTCACAAATACCTTGAATGAACTATTTTCAAATCAAATGCATATAATTGAAGTGGGGTGTTAATAGCTCATTAATGCTGATCAACATTGAAAAGTTGATTTGTTTTGGCAATTTTTTTAGCAATAAAATGAGATCTTTTTGCACGGATCAGGAGGATTTGAGATTGGAATTCAAGTTCCCCAAACTCTGGTTCAACTTGTACATAATGTAATTGACCGAATTCATCGCGAACGCGTGCTTGAGCAGAGAAACCAGGTCGTGCATTACCACTGGAAACAGTTGCTAGTCGACCAAGCAAATTTGAGTGCTCTGATTTGTACTTGGGTTTGATCACTTGATCCAAACAATGAATCATAAATACCGTAAAGAAGATTGCGATAATTAAAGCGGGTAATAAAACATAGTACCAAGCTAGAAAGGTTTTCTGGCTTGCAAATACAATGAGCTGAAGAAAATATCCAGCAAAACTAAAATTGATCAGAAAAAAAACAAGAATGAGAACTTTGGAAAATTTAACTTGAAGCAAAGGAAGGCGAATAAGCCAATAAGGTGTTAATTTTTTTATAAATTGACTAGGTCTTAATCCCACAAAATAGCCTAAGGTTTCAGCCATGCTGAGCATTAGCAATGCAAACACGCACATATGAAATGGCATTAAATCAATTTCCATTAAAAATGCCAGCATGTCCTTCACCTCATGACTTAAGATTCTAAGTAAATTCCACCATCAGAATGAACTTTAATCTCGACTTTTTCTAAAGATTCACCTTGGCATGGGCCTGAAATGCACACACCAGTTTCTACATCAAATAAAGCACCATGAGTAGAGCATTCAATGAACTCTTGATCACGATCTAAGAATTGATTTTCAAGAAACTCGAGCTCAACTTGCAAATGTGGGCATACATTTTGATACGCATAGAAGCAACCATCTCGTTGCGTAATGAAAATGTTTTCACCATTTTCAGTTTCAAAAGATCGAGATTCTCTTTCAGGAATGTCTTCAGTCATGCAAATTTTATTCATTTTATGCGACTTCTATTTGAAATTCTTTAAGAAATTTAGCGTAATCAGCTACGTCTAAACGTGGACCAAATTGAGCAACCACTTGGCTTGAGATTAAAATAGCCAATTCAGTCGCTGTTTGTAAATCTTTACCAGCATTTAATGCATATAAAAATGCACCAGAGAAAGCATCACCAGCACCGTTCGTGTCTAAAGCAACAACTTTACGTCCTTTCACTTGAAGTGCAGTTGATTCCGTTGCTACAAGAGCGCCGTCTGCTCCAAGCGTAATAATGACGGTAGAGCTTAATTTTTTAAGTGCAGCAAGAGCATTTTGTAAGTCATCAGTTTGTGTATACATCAATGCTTCTTGTTCATTACAGAATAGAACATCTACACCATCATCTAATAATTCGTCCAAGCCTGTACGCGCGTACTGCACCATAGCAGGATCAGAGAGCGTTAACGCAATTTTAACATTATTTGCTTTCGCAATTGCACGCGCTTGCTTCACGGCAGCTCGTGCCGTATCACTCGTAGAAAGGTAACCCTCTATATATAACCATTTAGCGGTTTTTAGCGCTTCAAAATCAATTTGTTCATTACTGAGTTCAGCTGTAATACCTAAGAAAGTATGCATGGTACGTTCTGAATCAGGACTGACCAAAACCATGCAAGTCCCAGTTACGCCTTCACTGATCGAACGTTCAGAGGTTTGTATTCCTGCATCATTTAGACCTTTTAAGTACAACGCTCCAAGATCATCATTGCCGACACGGCATCCATAAAACGCTTGACCACCTAAGGCACTAAAAGCCACTGTTGAGTTGGCTGCAGATCCCCCAGAGGCTTGACCTTTATATTCTTGAGAATTTTTTAAGTTTTGAAATAGACGGGCTTGAGTTTCCCCATCTGTAAGCTGCATAGTACCTTTTTGCAAATTTTGCTCTAAAAGAAATTCATCAGATACTTTGAATTCTTGGTCAATGAGGGCATTGCCAATCGCAAAAAGGTCAACTTTAGCCATGTCTAAATTCACATCACGAAAAAAGAAAACGATTTTACACCAATGCGATTGAATTCAGTAGCGTATAGCTTGATTTTCAAGCTTTAACCCACATTTAATCGAAATGAATCATTTAATTCAGATATAGTTTTATTGATTTAGTTTTAATCTGACTATTTTACTCGGAAAATAGTTGGAGTTTGTTGTATAAATGATGAATTGTATTGAACTATCAGTATAATGATCTTTGTTAAAATTTATGTAAATTAAGGAGCACACATGACCGTAGATGTTACTGAAACAATTCAAAACACCGTTCATCCCGCGTTTCAGTTGGTACGTCAACATCATGTAGCCGCACTCGATATATTAGTTTCAGAATACCGTCATAAAGAAACTGACGCTGTGCATTTTCATCTAGCAACTGAACATGATGAAAATGTTTTTTTAGTTGCTTTCCGTACACAACCGATGGATTCAAAAGGCGAAGCACACATTCTTGAGCATACTGCATTATGTGGTTCTGAAAAATTTCCTGTACGTGATCCATTTTTTTTAATGATTCGTCGTTCTCTAAATACGTTTATGAACGCATTTACAGCTGCCGATTGGACAGCTTATCCATTTGCGACACAGAATAAAAAAGATTTCCAAAACTTACTTTCCGTCTATTTGGATGCAGCATTTGCAGCCAATTTAAACCCTTTGGATTTCGCTCAAGAAGGTATCCGAATTGAGTTGGAGAATGGTGAGCCTGTTTACAAGGGTGTGGTTTTTAATGAAATGAAAGGTGCAATGAGTTCACCTTCAGATCAGTTATATCACCAACTTGCTCATCATTTATTCCCTAAAACGACTTACCACTATAATTCTGGTGGTGATCCGAAGGATATTCCTGATTTAACTTACGAAGAGTTAGTCAGTTTCTATAAGTCACATTATCATCCAAGTAACGCTATTTTCATGACTTTTGGTAATCAATCTGCTTATGAGTTACAAGAGCAGTTTGAAACTTTAGCGTTATCTAAGTTTAAGAAAGGTCAAACCTTATATTCGACACCAGAACAGCGTTTAGAAGCACCTATTGAGGTGACAGAGACTTACGCGGTAGATGCTGAAGATTTGAAAGATAAAACCTACCATGTACTGGCATGGTTACTTCCTGAATCTAGTGATATTCAACTTCGTTTAGGCTTACGTTTGGCTGAAGGGATCTTATTGGAAGATTCTGCTTCACCATTACGTCACTATTTAGAAACGTGTGGTTATGCTCAATCTACAGGACCAATTTTAGGTCTTGATGATTCTAACTATGAAATGACTTTCTACTGTGGTATTCAAGGTTCAAATCCTGAACATGCAGAAACATTCAAAAACGGTGTGTTGAATGTGCTGAACGAGGTTGCCTCGAAGCCTGTAGATCAGTCATTCGTTGATGCGATTTTGCATCAAATTGAATTACACCAACGAGAAATTGGTGGAGATGGCACGCCTTATGGTCTAAGCCTCATCCTCAATGGTTTAAGCAGTGCAATTCATCATAATGATCCAATACATGTTTGGGACGTAGATTCGACCATTGAGCAAGTGAAAGAGCAGTTGAAAGACCCGATGTGGTTGCCTAATCTGATTAAGACCCACTTGATTGATAATCCGCATCGTGTACAGATGACGCTTGTACCAGATGCGAATAAGTCGAAATTAGAGGCTGAAGCAGAAAAACAGCGTTTAGCTGATATAGGTGCACGCTTAACAGATGCCGAAAAAGCGGAAATTGTACGCCAGACTGAGGCATTAAATGAAAGACAGGCAACTCCTGATAACTTAGATTTATTGCCGAAAGTTGGTTTAGAAGATATTCCTGCTGAGCTTCCAGTCGTTCAAGGTCAATTGCGAGAAATCATTTCTAATAACTTAGATACACCCTTGAACTTATACCATGCTGGTACTAACGGAATTTATTATCAACAAGTGATTATTCAAATTCCTGATCAAGTCGTGAAATCACCTTACTTTAACTTACTCTCAGTGCTCATGGGCGAGGTCGGTGCAGGTCAATATAATTATTTAGAATTACAGCAATTACAAACAGCGGTAAGTGGTGGCCTTGGGATGGGGGCATCTCTACGTAGTAAAGTTGATGATAAAGGTAAAATTAGCGCATTTTTAACGCTGACAACAAAATCGCTTGCCCACAAACTAGATACGATTCAATTGTTAAAATTGGCATTTGAGAAACTGCGTTTTGATGAAAAGGACCGTATTATTGAACTCTTACAACAACGTAAGACGCGTTGGGCATCCCGTTTGTCTGGTTCTGGACATAGCTATGCCATGCAGATCGCTTCTCGTAATATGAGTGCATTGGCATTACGTGATTATAATAATACTGGCTTAGGTGCGCTTAATTGGTTGAGCGAGCTTGTTCAAAGAATTGAAACAGATGAGCAAGCTTATGCGCATCTCATTGAAGAACTGCAAAATATTCACCGTTTGTTGTTACTCGCGCCTAAACAGTTCCTACTGGTCTGTGAAGAGCAGCAGTCTGAACGTTTAATTGAAGAAATTCAAAATGTTTGGGATAAACTTGAAGTGAATCGTGAACCAGTGCGTCTTACTGAAGTTAATTTTGAACAAACACAAAATGATGAAGCATGGCTGATTCAATCCAATGTCCAATTCTGTGCTTCTGCTTATCCAGCAGTTGAAGTTTCTCATCCGGATGCAGCACCGTTAATGGTGCTTGCGGGTTATCTACGTAATGGTTTCCTACATAGTGCAATCCGTGAAAAAGGAGGCGCTTATGGTGGTGGTGCAAGCTATGATGGCAATGCTTGTGCATTTAGATTCTATAGTTATCGTGATCCACGTTTAGCAGAAACTTTCCAAGATTTTGAAGCAAGTATTGATTGGTTATTGAATACTGAACAAAAACCACACCAACTTGAAGAGGCGATTCTTGGTCTTGTATCGAGCATGGATAAGCCAGGTTCTCCAGCAGGTGAAGCTATTACTGCATGTTATGCATTATTGCATGGACGTACGCCTCAATTCAGAAAAACTTTACGAGAGCGTTTGCTCAATGTAACGTTAGATGATCTAAAACGTGTAGCAGAAACGTATTTAGTGAACCAAAAACCAACGAAGGCTGTTGTAGCACCAATGGCTAAAAAAGAGCAACTTGCAGAACTTGGGTTTTCAATAAAACAAGTGAATTAAAATTAAAAATGGGGCTTAGCCAATGCGAAATAGAATAAAACGTTCACCAATATGGTTGGGTGTGTCGTCGTTTATGTGTTTGCCTATACAGACTGTTTGGGCAACAGATGTGGTACCAGCGAATCCAGCGTCACCACAAGCGTGCGTTGCACTTGATTCAAATGCAGAGCGTTTAGCCTGTTATGATGCATTGTTCAAAGCCCCTGAACTTGAGCAACCTGCGTATGTTTCTGAGCGTCAGGCTGCGCGTGAAATACCAGCACCGCAGGTTGAACCACAGGATTTAAAGTCTAAAATCGAACAAAAAGTTGAAAACTTGTTTTCAGTGGAAGGTCCTGTAATTACACCAAATTCATCGTTGCTTGATAAACGATGGGAATTGGCTGAAGACAGTAAATTAGGTACATGGAATATCCGTGCACATCAACCTGTGTATTTGCTTCCTGCATTTTGGACGTCTGATAAGAACGAATTTCCATCGAGTCCAAATCCTCAAAACACCGTAGAAGATGAACAAAATTTAAAGTCTTTAGAGTCTAAGTTTCAAATTTCACTGAAAACCAAAGCTGTTGAAAACTTAATCGGGAATAATGGCGATATTTGGTTAGGTTATACCCAGTCGTCTCGTTGGCAGGTTTACAACTCTGAAGAATCACGACCATTTCGTGAAACGAATTATGAACCTGAAGCAAGTATTGTGTTTCGAACCAACTATGAATTTTTAGGTTTAAATGGTCGCTTACTCGGTTTAACGCTGAATCATCAATCAAATGGACGTTCGGATCCTTTATCACGTAGTTGGAACCGTGTGATGCTGAACTTAGGATTTGAGCGTGATAATTTCGCTATGATGATTCGACCTTGGTATCGAATCGAAGAAGATTTTAATGATGATAACAATCCTGACATTAAAAACTACATTGGTCGTGGTGATTTGACGACTTTTTACCGTTGGAATGATCATGATTTTAGTTTGATGTTAAGACATTCACTTAAGGGTGGGGATGATTCTCGAGGAGCTGTACAATTTGATTGGGCATTCCCAATCAGTGGGAAACTTAGAGGTCATTTTCAATTATTCGATGGGTATGGTGAGAGTTTGATTGATTATAATCATCGTGCTACCTATGCGGGTATTGGCGTCTCTTTGATGAATGCTTTCTAAATAAAAAACCACGCTTAGCGTGGTTTTTTTAGAGATCTTATTTCGATTGAATTAGGGGAACACCAGTCACTTTCTGTATCTCATCAAAGGTGACGTCATGAGCCAGTTCTATCAGTTTTACCCCTTGAGGCGTGATATCCAAGACCCCTAGATCTGTGATCACGCGATGAACGACTGCTTTACCTGTAAGAGGCAGTGAGCATTCCGGAACAATTTTTGGGGTGCCATCTTTGGCACAATGTTCCATCAGCACGACGACTTTTTGTACGCCAGCCACCAAATCCATTGCTCCACCCATACCTTTGACTTTTTTCCCTGGAATCATCCAATTCGCAAGATCACCTTGCTCAGAGACTTCCATAGCGCCAAGTATAGCTATATTCACATGCCCACCACGGATCATGGCAAATGAATCAGCACTGGAAAAGAATGCAGCGCCTGCTCGCGCCGTAACGGTTTGCTTACCCGCATTAATCAGGTCAGCATCTACGGTTTCTTTTGTCGGAAATTCGCCAATTCCTAGCAAACCATTTTCAGATTGGAGCCAAACATTGATATTTTCAGGAATATAGTTCGCAACCAATGTTGGCAATCCAATCCCTAAATTGACATAAAATCCATCTTCGAGCTCCAAGGCAGCTCGTTGTGCCATTTCATTACGCGTCCATGCCATAACTTATGCCTCCGCCTTTAAGGTCATTTGTTCGATTCTTTTTTCTGGTGTGGTGTTAAGAACGATACGATTTACATAAATGCCAGGCAAATGTATCGAATCGGGATCGAGCTCACCGATCTCTACAATTTCCTCAACTTCAGCGACTGTAATTTTCCCAGCCATCGCACAAACGGGATTAAAATTTTGAGCTGTTTTCCTAAAGATTAGATTACCCGCCTTATCTGCTTTATACGCTTTGACCAAAGCGACATCTGCAGTTAAAGAGGGTTCTAAAATATATTCTTTTCCATTGAACTCACGTACTTCTTTACCTTCTGCAATCAACGTGCCTACGCCTGTTTGGGTAAAAAATGCAGGAATCCCAGCTCCACCAGCACGGAGTTTTTCAGCCAAAGTGCCTTGAGGGGTTAGCTCGACTTCAAGTTCACCATTTAAGTATTGTCGCTCAAATTCTTTATTTTCTCCGACATAGGACGAGATCATTTTTTTAATTTGTTTCGTTTCGAGTAATAATCCTAAACCAAAACCATCTACACCCGCATTGTTTGAAATACAAGTCAGCTCTTTAGCTCCTGTTTGTTTCAGGGCAGCAATCAAAGCCTCAGGAATACCACATAAGCCAAAACCACCAACAGCTAAGGTTTGACCATCTTGAATGATATCGTTCAGTGCACTTTCAGCACTTTCATACACTTTGTTCGTCATTGAACACCTCATTGTATTTTTATTTTGTTCATCCTGAATCAGCTTCCGATCTTCATCATTTCATAATGCTGATACGTACTAAGCACATTTTTTTTGCCAATATGCATTGGCATAGTTAGATGGATTGTTTCGTTGCAAAACTTGACTAATGTTACGACTCGCAAGCATCAGGGCATCTAGGTCAATGCCAGTTTCATAGCCCATATTGGACAAGAGATAAAATAAGTCTTCAGTGGATACATTACCCGAAGCACCTTTGGCATAAGGACAACCGCCAAGTCCTGCAATCGATGAGTCAAATATGCGAATGCCTTGTGTCAGTGATTGATAGATATTGGCAATTGCCATGCCGTAGGTATTGTGAAAATGACCAGCTAAAAGTTGTGGTTCAATTCGTTCCAAACATGCATTCCAAACTTTGGAAACACGATCAGGTGTAGCTGTGCCGATGGTTTCACCCAAGGATACTTCGTAGCAACCTAGATCAATTAACTTTGCACTGACTTCAGCAACCTTAGATGGATCAATTGGACCTTCATAGGGGCAGTCGACGATACATGAAACGTATCCGCGTACTTTAATATCATGTTTTTGAGCAAACTGTAATACATCAGCAAACTTCTCAAAACTTTCCTCAATTGAACAATTTATATTCTTTTGAGTGAAGCTTTCAGAAGCAGCGGTGAAAACCGCAACTTCTTTACAGCCTACAGCTAAAGCTGACTCGAATCCCTTAAGGTTTGGTGTCAGTAAGCTGAACTGGATATCTTCATCATGTGGTAGGCTAGCATAGAGTTGATCACTTTCAGCCATTTGAGGTACCCACTTTGCAGATACACAAGAACCGACTTCGATATTCTTCAAACCAGTTTTCATCAAATCAAGAATAAGATTGCGTCTGTCTTCGAATGTTAAGGGTGTTTTTTCATTCTGAAGACCGTCACGAGGTCCAACTTCAACGATTTTCACAAAATTATCGTGATTTGGTGTGGTTTGATTGGTTGTTTTCATCATGCCGCATTCTCCTCAGCAGCTTGAAACTCAACCAGCTCATCACCAGCTTTCACTTGATCACCTTGTTGGAAATAAGCTGCGACTACGACACCATCAAATGGTGCACGTATAGCGTATTCCATTTTCATTGCTTCTAACGTTAATAACACTTCATCCTTTTTTACACGTTGATTTGCTGAAACAAATACTTGTGTCACTGCACCCGGCATTGGTGCTTTTAGATTTGAGTCAGATGAAGATTGATCATTTGTATTAAAATTAGGTTTGATGAGTTCAAATTTAAAAGTCTGCCCATTTTTAAATAGGGTGACCGCATAATTGGTTTTTTTAAAACTGATTTTCTCTTGACCGAAAGAGGTATAGATCGCCATGAGATTTTCATTGAGCAACTGACCTGAGATAGCGTAGCTTTCGCCATCAAGCTGTGCTTCGAACCCTTGTGAAGTTGAGATAAATTCAACTTGATACGTTTGTCCGAGATGTTCAAGTTTTATCGGTGTACGCGCATCAACATTACTTCTCCACAGGGGTTTTGCTTTCCAAACTGGATGGCTTGTACGCTTGGATTCATTTAACTGAGAATGCAGTTCAATAAATGCTGCTGTGACAATTGTTTCAGACGAAGAAGGAGTAGTGGTTTTAAATAGGAACTCATCTTCGCGCTGAATTAAATTAGTATCTAGGTTGGCATTTTTGAAAGAGTCACATGCCACTAAGCGATCTAAAAATGCAATATTGTTGCCTAAGCCTTCGACATGAAAGTGGCTCAAAGCATGATGCATTTGGACGAGTGCTGCTTCACGATTTTCTCCCCATACGATGAGTTTAGCAATCATTGGATCATAGAACGTTGTGATCTCATCACCTTGCACAATGCCACTATCAACACGGACACATTCATTTTGAGTCGGATAATGAAGATAATTAATTTTTCCAATTGCTGGGAGAAATCCTTTCTCTGGCTCTTCTGCATAAACACGAGCTTCAAGTGCATGGCCATGAATTTTTAATTCAGACTGTTGTTTTGGCAAAGGTTCACCATAAGCAACACGTAATTGCCATTCAACCAAATCTTGTCCTGTGATCATTTCCGTCACAGGGTGTTCAACTTGAAGGCGAGTGTTCATTTCCATGAAGTATGCTGTACCATCTTGCTCAACAATGAACTCAACCGTTCCAGCACCGACATAGTCTACTGCTCGGGCAGCATTAATCGCAGCTTCACGCATCGCATCGAGTTTAACTTCGGCCATTTTAGGGGCTGGGGCTTCCTCTAGGACTTTTTGGTGACGGCGCTGCACAGAGCAATCACGTTCAAAGAGGTGAACATAATTGCCATGTTTGTCACCAAAAACTTGCACTTCAATATGACGAGGATTGACAACATAACGTTCAATTAGAACGTCATCATTGCCAAAGCTTGATTTCGCTTCACTTTTGCATGAGTTGAGTGCAGGAAGAAAATCTTCAGCACGCTCAACTAAGCGCATGCCTTTACCACCACCACCTGCACTGGCTTTAATCAGTACAGGATAGCCAATCTGATCAGCTTGTTGTTTAAGAAAATCTGCATCTTGATTGCTGCCATGATACCCAGGTGTAAGTGGTACACCTGCTTTTTCCATCAATGCTTTAGACGTTGCCTTTAAACCCATGGCTAAGATGGCAGCCACTGGAGGCCCTATAAAAGTAATGTTGTTTTTTTCACAGGCTTCAGCAAATTGATCATTTTCAGATAGGAAACCATAACCTGGATGGATGGCTTCCGCTCCAGTTTTTAGTGCAGCTTGAATAATACGATCTGCTTGTAAATAACTTTGTGCAGCAGGGGATTCACCAATACAAATAGCTTCATCTGCTAATTTGACATGCTGCGCTTGGGCATCTGCATCTGAGTAGACTGCAACGGTTGCGATACCTAATTTTTGTGCACTACGCATCACACGACATGCAATTTCGCCACGGTTTGCAATGAGAATTTTTTTAAACATATTGAATTCCTTTTTATTGTTCTGCCGTTGCTTGAATCCATGCTGGGCTTTGTTTATTTAAAAAAGCAGTTAAGCCATTTTTGGCTTCATCACCTTGACGTACGTGCGCAATGTGTTGAGCGGTTTGAATCAGTAAATCTTCTGTGACTTCTTGATGATCAACTAAACGAATCAAAGACTTTGACGCAGCTTGAGCTTCAGGGCCACCAAGCAAAATTGCATCAATGATTTCCGATACGGTGGCATCCAACTGTTCTGGCTGACAAACTTCATGGACGAGACCAATATGCTTTGCTTGTTCTGCAGAAATACGTTCAGCAGTGAGAAAATATCGAGATGCTTGACGAGCACCGATGGCACGGATCACGTATGGACTAATCGTTGAAGGTGCTAAACCTAATCTCACTTCTGAAGTGGCAAACTTAGCATCAGCGGAAGCCACACAAATATCGCATGCTGAAGCAAGCCCCATGCCGCCGCCAAATGCAATACCATGGACACGTGCGATAGTCGGTTGTTTCAGCGTGGCTAAACTTTGTAACATTTTGGCAAGTTTCAAAGCATCCTCTTCATTTTCCACTTTTGATGCTTGACCTGCTTGTTTCATCCAATTGAGGTCCGCACCTGCAGAAAAGCTTTTACCACGACCTGCCAAAACGACAACACGGACGTCATCATTAGCATTTAAAGTTGTGAAACAGTGATTCAGCTCTTCTATCACTTGTGTATTGAATGCATTGTGTAATTCAGCACGATTAATCCATACGGTCGCAACTTGGCGTTCAATTTCAAGCTGTAAAAATTCATAACTCATGTCATTTTCTCCTTACATGCGGAACACGCCGAACTGAGTTGGTTCAATTGGTGCATTCAATGCAGCAGCCAAACTCAGACCTAAGACATGACGTGATTCTGCTGGATCAATCACACCGTCATCCCACAACCGTGCAGATGCATAATAAGGGTGTCCTTGCTTTTCAAATTGATCACGATAAGGTTGTTTGAATTGATCTTCTTCTTCAGCTGACCAAGTTTCACCACGTTGCTCAATTTGATCACGCTTAATCGTGGAGAGAACACTAGCAGCTTGTTCACCGCCCATCACGGAAATACGTGAATTCGGCCAAGTCCATAAGAAGCGAGGAGAATATGCTCGACCGCACATTCCATAGTTGCCTGCACCAAAAGAACCACCGACCACCAAGGTGATTTTAGGAACATTTGCGGTCGCTACTGCCATGACCAATTTGGCTCCATTTTTGGCAATACCTTCATTTTCATATTGGCGACCGACCATGAAGCCTGTGATGTTTTGGATAAAGAGCAGTGGAATATTGCGTTGCGTACATAATTCGATGAAATGCGCGCCTTTCTGTGCAGACTCTGAAAATAAAATTCCGTTATTGGCAATGATTCCGACCTTCATGCCGTAGATAGATGCAAAACCTGTAATTAAGGTTGTACCAAAACGAGCTTTAAACTCATCAAGTCTTGAACCATCCACGATACGTGCAATCACTTCACGGATGTCAAAGGGCTTGCGTGAGTCACTCGGAATGACACCATAGAGTTCCTCAGCACTATAAAGTGGTTCTTCAATTTCTGTCTTAAATGCTTTCGGTTCGATATTTAGGTTTTGAACAATATTGCGTGCAATTTGAATCGCATGTTCATCACTTTCTGCAAGATGATCTGCGACACCAGATAAACGGGTATGAACATCGCCACCACCAAGGTCTTCAGCAGTCACCACTTCACCTGTTGCAGCTTTTACCAAAGGTGGACCACCGAGGAAAATCGTACCTTGATTGCGGACAATAATTGTTTCATCGGACATGGCAGGGACATATGCGCCACCCGCAGTACAACTCCCCATAACCACGGCTATTTGTGCAATACCTTTACTCGACATGCGTGCTTGGTTGTAAAAAATTCGTCCAAAATGATCGCGATCAGGGAATACTTCATCCTGCATTGGCAGAAATGCACCGCCTGAGTCGACCATATAAATACAAGGAAGATGATTTTGTTCAGCAATTTCTTGCGCACGTAAATGTTTTTTTACAGTTAAAGGATAATATGTCCCCCCTTTAACCGTTGCATCATTGGCAACGATCATGCAAGTCACACCATGCACTTGACCAATACCTGCAACCACACCTGCAGCTGGAACATCATCAGCATAAACTTGATAAGCAGCGAGTTGACCAATTTCAAGAAAGGCAGTTCCTGCATCAATGAGTTGATCGATCCGCTCACGCGGTAATAATTTGCCACGTGCTAAATGTTTCTGACGTGCTTTTTCTCCACCGCCTAAGGCAATGGTGTGAGCTTGTTTTTTTAAGTCTGCGACCAATTCAAGCATCGCAGCTTGATTGATTTTAAACTCTTCACTACGTGGATTGATTTTGCTTTTAATTTCGTTCATCAATGACTTCCTTGTATTAACTTGAATTATTTGGTTTCGTTGAATAACTCACGACCAATTAACATGCGTCGAATTTCAGAAGTTCCTGCACCGATTTCATAGAGTTTGGCATCACGCCATAATCGACCTGTGCTGTAATCATTGATATAACCATTGCCCCCAAGGGTTTGAATTGCTTCACCAGCCATCCAGGTTGCTTTTTCAGCTGAGTAGAGAATGGCACTTGCTGCATCTTTACGTAAACCACGATCATGATCAGCTTTATCACATGCTGCACCCACGGCATAAACCAAAGCCTTGCTCGCCAACCATGCAGAATACATATCCGCAATTTTGCCTTGCATGAGTTGGAATTCACCTAAACATTGACCGAATTGCTTACGTTCATGAATGTATGGGATGACCACATCTAAACATGCATCCATAATGCCTAGTGGTCCACCACTGAGAACTGCACGCTCGTAATCCAATCCACTCATGAGCACTTTTGTACCGTTACCCACACCACCCATGACGTTTTCTTTAGGCACTTTGACATTGTCAAAGAACAGGGGATAAGTATTTGAACCACGCATTCCGAGTTTGTCTAAGTGACTCCCATGACTAAAGCCTTCCATGCCTTTTTCAATAATGAAAGCAGTCATGCCTTTGGCACCAGCATTGATGTCAGTTTTGGCGTAAACCACCAGCACGTCAGCATCTCCACCATTGGTAATCCACATTTTTGAGCCATTAAGTACAAAGTGATCACCATGCTCTTCAGCACGTAATTTCATACTAACGACATCTGAACCCGCATTTGGTTCAGACATTGCCAAAGCACCGACATATTCGCCAGAAATTAATTTAGGAAGATATTTTTGTTTTTGTTCTTCGCTACCATTACGGTTAATTTGATTCACACAAAGATTTGAATGTGCCCCGTATGAAAGTCCAATGGAAGCAGATGCTCGTGAAATTTCCTGCATGACAATGATATGAGCCAAATAACCCAGATTGACACCACCGTATTCTTCACTCACGGTAAGTCCAAGTAACCCCATATCACCAAATTTTTTCCATAAGTGAGCTGGAAATAAGTTGTCTTGATCAACTTGTTGAGCAATAGGTGCGATTTCCTTTGCACAGAATGCAGCTACAGAATCACGTAAAGCGATTAGTGTTTCGTCTAGTCCAAAGTCGATACTCTGTAAATTCATTTTCATTCATCCTAAAATTTAATTTTTATTTCCAGTGAAGCATTTTGTCCTTGCTTGAGAAATACAATACAGTTATTTTTTAAAAAAGTGAATATAGATTCAGAAAATGATTTATAATTCATTTTAGTTGATTGGGTGAACAATTATGAGTTATAAAAGATCCACTTTGATGCAAGAGCGTATGGAGCAAAATCGTCAATCGATATTGCAATCCGCGCGCGAACTTATTGCGGGTGGTGGTTTTAAAGATGCACAAGTGCAAGCGATTGCAGATAAATCTGGTGTCTCGAGTGGTTTGGTCTATCGCTATTTTGAGAACAAAAATCAGATTTTGATTGAAGTGCTTTCACAGGCCATCAAAGGTGAGGTCGATATTCTGAATCAGATTGCAAAAAATGATTGGACTTCGACTGAGAAGTTGACAAAGGCCGTCACTGCTTTCGTAAAACGTGCTCTGAATAGCCCTCAACTTGCATATTCACTCATGTTTGAGCCCGTAGACCCAACGATTGAGCATGAACGTTTTAGAAGTAAGCAACTGATAAAACAATCCATTAAGGAGATTCTTGCCGAAGGAAAGGTCAATGGTGAGTTCGAATTTGAAGATTTAAATACAGCTGCATTATGCGTGGTTGGTGCGATGACATTCGTTGTGATTGAACCTTTAAATCCATCGCGTAATGTGATGTTTGATGACGGTTATAAAGGTTATTTCGTTAAGCAAATTGCAGACTTTTGTGTCAATGCAGTTAAGGCAAAGGAGGAAAATTAATTTAATTCACACAAAAGGATGTCATGTTTAAACGAGTAATCGCGTAATTAATAACGAAATATTGGATTGATATAAGAAAATAGAATCAAGGAGTATGATTCAATGACGCAATTACGACTCAGTTATGCCTATGGCACCAGTGAGCAACCCTTATTGGGTATGACCATAGGCCATAAATTTGATCAAGCATGCCTACAATATGCCGATCAGGATGCTGTGGTCAGTGTGCATCAAAATGTACGTTTGACCTATCAGCAGTTACAAGAGAAAGTAAATGCTTTTGCATGTAGTTTATTAAAAATCGGTTTAGAAAAGGGAGATCGTCTAGCGATTTGGTCCCCTAATTGTGTGGAATGGACGATCGCACAATTTGCAGCCTTCAAGGCTGGAATTATTTTGGTCAACTTAAATCCTGCGTATAAAAGCTACGAGCTAGAATACGTACTCAATCGAGTATCTTGCAAAGGATTGATCATTGCATCGACCTTTAAGACGACCAATTATCAAGAAATTTTGACGCAAATTGCACCAGAAATTTTACATACGACCAATGGCGTTTTAAATGCTGAAAAATTGCCGCATTTAAAGTATTTGATCAAAATAGATGATCAACAACATACTGGGTTTTATCGCTTTAGTGATTTATTGGCTGAACCGACTTCAGAGCAGTTAGATCAACTTAATGAGATAGCATCTGGTCTTCAATTCGATGAAACCATCAATATCCAGTTTACCTCCGGAACGACAGGTAGCCCCAAAGGGACCATGCTGACACACAATAATATTCTGAATAACGGGTATTTTGTGGGAGAGGCAATCAAACTGACTTCTAAAGATCGAGTTTGTATTTCTGTACCGTTATTTCATTGCTTTGGTATGGTGATGGGTAATCTTGCCTGTATTACACATGGATCAACCATGATCTATCCATCAGCTGTATTTAATCCTCTTGATAGTCTTAAAGCGATTGAACAAGAGAAATGTACCGCAGCTTATGGTGTGCCTACCATGTTTATTGCCATGCTTGATCATGAGCAATTTGACGAATTTGATTTGACCACATTACGTACAGGCATCATGGCTGGCAGTCCATGTCCAAAAGAAATCATGAAGCGCGTCATTGAGCGTATGCATATGCGAGATATCACGATTTGTTATGGCATGACTGAAACAGCGCCAGTAAGCGCACAAAGTTCGATCACAGATTCGCTAGAACAACGAGTGAGCACTGTTGGTCGAGTTCATCCACATATCGAAATTAAAATAGTCGATGAACACGGTAAAGTAGTGCCTCGTGGCAAACTCGGAGAGTTGTGTGTACGAGGATACTCAGTCATGCTGGGCTATTGGGATGAAGAAGAAAAAACTCGAGAAGTCGTAGATGTCGCAAAATGGATGCATACCGGTGATATCGCTGAAATGGATGATGAAGGCTTTATCAAAATCAAAGGTCGCATTAAAGATGTTGTGATTCGGGGAGGTGAGAATTTATTCCCTAAAGAGATTGAAGACTTCTTATATAAACATCCTGCTGTTAGCGATGTCCAAGTGATTGGACTTCCTGACCCGAAATATGGCGAAGAGTTATGTGCTTGTATTATTTTGCATGAAGGACATGAATGTTCTGAACAAGTGATCAAAGATTACTGCAAAGCCAATATCTCACATAATAAAGTGCCACGATATGTACATTTTCTTAAAGAGTTCCCAATGACTGCTTCTGGTAAGGCTCAGAAGTTTAAACTCCAAGAATATATGCGTGAGCAATTCAATATTTTTGATGAGAGTGCTTAATCGTCATTGAGGGATATTTTTTAACTTCAAGCTAGAAAAACAACAAAGCCGAACTTAGTTCACTAAGTTCGGCTTAATTTTAAAAAATAGTAGAAGAGCGATATGGCAAAGAATTTTGATCACCCAAAAATCGTAGAAAACTATGATGAACATATCAGGCAGCTCATACCAGGATATGAACTCATGCATCTACATATACTGGCGCTACTTGAAACTCATCTCAAAGAAGAAGCTAAAATTGCCATTGTCGGGTGCGGAACTGGGTTTGAACTGAATTATTTATTAGATCATTTTCCAAAGGCGGAGTTTGTTGTGTTTGATCCATCGGCAGCGATGCTTGAAAAAACAAAACAGATCGTTCAGTTTAAGCAGCAAATGCACCGAGTCACAATTCTGCAAGGTGACACGACGGTGCTCCAGAAATATCCTGAAAATTTTGATGCAGTATTGAGTATTTTGGTTTTTCATTTTGTTTCACATGCATGCAAAAAGAGTTTTTTAGGTGATATTTACCATGCTTTGAAACACGATGGCATGGTTCTGAGTTTCGATCTGATGCAATTCGAAGAACCAAATGATCAGTTAGTATTAAAAAATTTGGTGACAAAAATAGGATTAAGTGAAAAACAAAGTCAGGTCATGTTGGAAAGAATACATGATGACTTTAATTTAATGACGGTGAAAGAGATGAAGAATCTATACCTTCAGACTGGTTATAAAAATTTAAGAACTTTTTGTCAAATGTCTAATTTTTATGGATTAAAAGCAGTAAAGTGATAATTTCATATTTAGAATAACCTATTCATTTTATCTTATATGAAAATCGTACAAATGGTTATATATCTAAAATGAAAAAGGATTATGATAAAAGTATTGTTTTATGAATATAAGGATTGTTCATGACCACAGAGACTCAATTTCCACAAACTTCTAATCGTGGAATCGCTGTATACAGTAATAACGCTGAAGCGATTGGTAATACACCGCTTATTCGCATTAATCGTGTGATACAGGGTGGGGCTACAGTTCTTGCTAAAGTGGAAGCACGTAACCCAGCATTTTCAGTAAAATGCCGTGTTGGTGCAGCTTTGATTGCAGATGCAGAACAACGTGGTGTGCTTAAAGCAGGCATGCATATTGTTGAACCGACGAGTGGTAATACCGGAATTGCGCTAGCTTTTGTTGCTGCTGCTAAAGGTTATGACATCACACTGACTATGCCTGCAAGTATGAGTATCGAGCGCCGTAAAGTACTCAAAGCATTAGGTGCTCATTTAGTATTAACCGATCCTGCTAAAGGGATGAATGGTGCTGTTCAAGAAGCTGAACATTTAGTTGCTGAGAATCCTGAGCTTTATTATTTACCTCAGCAATTTGAAAATCCAGCAAATCCTGCCATTCATGAAACTACAACTGGACCTGAAATTTTTGAAGCAACGGGTGGTAAGGTTGATATTTTAGTGGCTGGTGTAGGTACGGGAGGTACGATCTCTGGTATTTCGCGTTATTTTGAGAAAGTTAAAAATCAAGCCCTATACTCAGTTGCAGTTGAACCAGCAGACTCACCAATTATTGGACAAGCGAAGCGTGGCGAAACACTGACTCCGGGACCACATAAAATCCAAGGCATTGGTGCAAACTTTATTCCTAAGAACCTAGATTTAGATTTGGTGGATGAAGTTATCGCGATTGAAAATCAAACTGCAATTGATTTTGCGCGTCAATCTGCAATCAAAGAAGGGATTTTTGTGGGGATTTCAAGTGGTGCAGCATTAGCGGCCGCTCATGAACTTGCTCAACGTCCTGAAAATGCCGGTAAAACCATAGTGGTGATTTTACCTGATGCTGGAGAGCGCTATTTATCTTCAGTTTTATTTGAAGATATCTCAGCAGATTAACGAGAAAATCAAAGCATTCTAAAAAAACGGTCTTCATGGCCGTTTTTTTGTGATTTATTCGATTCAAACAATTTTAAACTCTTCTTAAGATTACCAATCTTTTTAAATTCATTACATCACACGACTATTTTAACAGTTTTGAAAGCGATATCTTTAAGCCAATTCCCTCAAATAAAAAACCAATGAACGACTTTAATCATCCTATTTATATTATCGGCGCTGGTGTTGCAGGATTAAGTTGTGCTCAGCATTTAAAATCAGCAGGATTTAATGTTGTTGTATTAGAAGCACGTGATCGTATAGGTGGGAGAATACATACACAAAACATTAATGGTCATTATTTTGACCTTGGTGCATCATGGATACATGGTATTGTTAATAATCCGATATGGAAAATTGCAGAGTCCAATCGGATAAGTACTCAAGTTTTTAATTATGATCAAGTGGATTATTTTCTTGCCAATGGTCAGCCATTTACCGAACAAGAGAGCTTAGAATTTGAAAAATGCCTTCGTGATGTTCAGAAGGTTTTTCAAAATACATCAATAGAGCAGGATATCTCAGCTTTTGAGCAACTTGAGAATGTTTTAGGAACGATACGTTTTCAACTTCATTATTTTGATCGAGACGTCATCACACACAAAATTAAGCAGTATTACTCAAGGCTTGCCAATGATCCTTTTGCAACTGATTTAGAGCAATTAGCCCATAATTTTATGGATTTTGAAGGCTACTTCTCAGGCGATGAAGTGATATTTCCAAAAGGTTATGAACAGATTGTTCAAGTTCTGGCTACTGATTTAGAGATTCATACGAATGCAGATATTGTTGAAATCGATCATGACTCTCATCAAGTGCAGATAAAAACAGTATGTGGACAGCTTTACGTAGGTTCTCAAGTTGTGGTGACAGTTCCACTCGGTATTTTAAAGCAAGATAAAATTAAGTTTGAGCCGCCTTTGCCTAGTGGATTAGTCCGATCTATTCAAAAGCTGGGTTTTGGATCTTTCAATAAAATATTTATACAATTTTCAAAAGCTCTAGAATTTAATGGGAATGCACTTAAACACAATACGGCATTTTTTTGGGATGAGCGTGAGCTGTATAGTATTTTAGATTTTAGTCATTTATATAATAAACCGACTTATCTCCTTCTCGTTGGAGGTACAAAGTCAGAATGGGTTGATCAAGCAACGGATCAACAGGTGCATGAATATATTAAGAAAATATTGAAGATTTGCATTCAATCCAATGACATTCAAAATATTATAATTACTCGCTGGGGGAGTGATCCGTTTAGTTTAGGTTCATTTAGTTTTCCAAAAGTTGATCATACTAAAGATGATGTAGAGATCTTCAAAAAAGAGCATCCAGCGCAAGTATATTTTGCAGGTGAACATTGTCATACCGATTATGCAGGTACTGTGCATGGTGCATATCTGTCAGGTCGTGACACTGCTAATTTAATTATTCGTAATGGCTCAAATATAAAGCTGTAACTGATGTACAGTTACAGCTTTATTTAGTTAGTATGAGTAAGTTGAGAAATTAACCTAAACTCACATTAATACATGTCCATATTCTTCGCGAAGTTTTCTTTTTAGCATTTTTCCAGTGCCGCTGAGCGGTATGGCATCGACAAAAATCACTTTATCTGGGGTTTGCCATTTAGCAATTTTATCAGCATAGTAATCAATGAGTTGTTGTTCAGTGATTTCGCTATCAGGATGTTTAACGGCGATTAAGACAGGTCTTTCATCCCATTTCGGATGTTGTGCTGCGATGACCGCAGCCATCGCAATTTCTGGGTGACCCATTGCGATATTTTCAAGCTCTACAGAAGAGATCCATTCTCCACCAGATTTAATCAAGTCTTTCGCACGATCACTAATATGCAGATAACCATCTGCATCTATGGATGCAATATCTCCAGTATCAAACCATCCATCACTGGTCAATGGTGAGTCGGACTGACCAAAGTATTTGTCAACAATCCAATGTCCTTTGATTTGTAAATTACCAATAGTCTCACCATCATGTGGAACAAGATCGGTTCCTTTTTCTTCAGACACTAAACGAATACTGACTCCAAATGGTGGGCGACCTTGGGAAAGACGTAGTTTTGCTTGTTGATGCTGAGAAAGTTGTTTATGTTTGGCTTTGAATTGATTGGCAGTGCCAAGTGGACTAGCTTCAGTCATCCCCCAAGCATGTATGGTTTCACAATCATATACATCACGGAATGTCGCTAACATGCTTGGTGGGCAAGCCGAGCCACCAATGACATTACGTTTTAAAGAGGTCAGTGAACTGTTCATTGCTTTTGCAGCGACTAATAAGCTTTGCCAAATGGTAGGAACACCAAGTGCAACAGTCACTTCATATTGATCAATGAGTTTAACTAGACTCTCACCATCAAGACCCGGCCCTGGTAATATAATTGAAGCACCTACCATCGCTGCGGCATAAGGTGTTCCCCATGCATGAACGTGAAACATCGGAACTACAGGTAAAATAATATCTTTGGCTGATAGATTGAGTGAGTCAGGTAAGCTGGCCGCTAAACTGTGAAGAACAGTTGAGCGATGAGAATAGAGAGCACCTTTAGGATTGCCTGTTGTTCCAGAGGTATAACATAGTGAACTAGCAGTGGTTTCATCAAATTCAGGCCATGTGTATTCTGCAGTTTGACCCGCAATTAAGTCATCGTAGAACAAGACTTCGAGTAAGGCTTGATGAATCTTTTCATCAGGTGCATCTAAGCAAATGAAATGTTGCACCAGTGGAATATGTGCTTTTATTCCTGTAATCAAAGGTAGGAATGTTTTATCAAAAATAATCGCTTTATCTTGTGCATCATTAATAATGAAAATCAGTTGTTCTGGAAATAATCTTGGGTTAATGGTGTGACAGATTAAACCACTCCCAGAAATAGCATACCAAGACTCTAAATGACGATGATTGTTCCAAGCTAATGTTGCAATACAATCGCCGTGAATGAGTTTAAGTTCATTTAATGCCTTTGCACCACGTTTAGCATTATCCGATACATCGCCCCAATTGGTTTCGTAAAGTGTGCCATCGGTGTTTTTTGAAACGATCAGGGTGTCTTTATGAAATTCAGCAGCATGTTCTAGTAAACTGCTGATTAATAAAGGTTGAAACATCATACGTCCGTGCATGCAAAGCTCCTGCTATTGATCATTTAAGTTGTTATTTTGAGTTGATTATACTTATGTAAGGTGAGTGCTCACGATTAACGTAACACTCACTGATGATCTAGAAATACACTAAATTATGCAGTCAGTAAAGAACCAACTAATTTACGGATTGAAACCAAAGGTTTACGCTCTGGAATGATGACACCAGCAGTTTTAAGGTCAGATACAAGTTCTGCACGGAAGTCATTATAGTCAACTTCTGCTGCATGTCGTTGACCGCCTTCAAAGTTGTAATGTGGATGATCTAACTCATGCTGAATCGCTTTTTTCATATCAGCTGGACGTTTATATTTTCCTAAGATTTCCTGACATGCCAAATTGGCTTGGTGATCTGAAATTGGCCAAATACAACCTAGTGGCTGGAATAAACCAATGAAATAAAGATTGTCATGTTCTGCATGCATCATTTTACGGTAAAGCGGTAATTTTTCAGCATGTTGGAAATCTATAAAATCTTTATCGAAGAAAGGGAAGACGGTCCAGAAACCAGTACAACAACAAATAATATCAAACTCTTGTTGAGTACCATCGACGAATTCTACAATTTTACCATTGAGACGCTTGATCGCTGGTTTTGGTTTGATTTTACCGTGACGCACATAGTCAATGAAGTCAGAGTTCGCCGTTGGATGTTGTGTCAGCATCGGTTTGTCATTTACAGGCAAGCCAAAATCTGCGTAATTTCCACTGAATGCTTTTACCAATTTGGTCAGAATTTTTTGGCGCATTTTGGGCGGAAGTTTTTCCATTGACTTGACGAGTATGTCTGCGGGATGTCCAAACATAAATTTTGGAACAAACCATTGTGGGCTGCGCATCGATATATACACATCTTTTGAGACACGTGCTGATTCTACGGCAACATCACAGCCTGAATTACCTGCACCAATGACTAAAATTTTCTTTCCACGCCAGTCGTCATTTACACCTTTAAAATCATGTGAATGCATCCACTTGCCAGTAAATTCACCTTCATACTCAGGGTATTTCGGTTTCCAGTGATGACCATTTGCAACCATTAAATAGTCATATATTTTCTGTTGTTCTTTACCTTGATCATCGGTGTAATCCACCACCCATTTTTTATTTTCATTTTTATGAATATGGTGAATAGTGTGATGAAATTTAATTTTGTCATATACACCAAAATGTTTGGCATAATTTTCAAAATACTGCTGTAGATGATCATGTCGTGGATAGTCAGGATAACTGTCTGGCATTGGATAATCTTCATATTCAGACATTGTACGCGAGCTAATAATGTGTGTATTCTCATAGACTGAAGAATGACCAGTTTTAGAATTAAACACCCAATTCCCACCGACTTTGTCATTTTTCTCGAAGATATCGTATGCAATACCATTTTGTTGACAATTTTTAGCAGCCGTAATTCCTGACGGACCTGCACCAATGATACAGACTGTGTTCATATTCATATCCTTGAATGATGTTCTTTTTATTCATAACCAACTATAGTTGGTTTTATGACTATAATCGATTTATTTTTAAACAGCAAGACAGGGGATTTGTTTAAATGCTTTTTGATGAAATTAAGCTTCCTGTACAAAAAAGAAGTAAAGCAAGGTTAGAACTTGTATTAGAAACAACGAAGAAAATATTAGAAGAACAAGGCATCAATCACTGTACTATTCCCGAAATTGCAGCACAGTCCGATCTTCCTAAGATTACGATTTATCAATACTTTCCAACAGTTAATCATTTGTTCAGCATATTGGTGAAACGTTATTTAGATGAACTGCAGGCCTATGTTTTGTTTAAAAATGAGTGCTATCAAACTTGGTCAACACGTGATATTTGTTTTGATCTAATTTCTAAGGTGGCAGAGTTTTACAATTCAAATCCTGCTGCAAGTATTTTGATTTTGGGTGGGCCAGTACATGTTGATGGTTTTAATTTACAGGAAATCGTCATTGAGAAGATTGCTCATGATTTACAAGCGGTATTTGAGCAGAAAGTACATCCGCTGAAATTGAATAGAAAAGAGGAAGCGGTGTATCTGGTTGAAATGGTTTTTGCATTAATGAAACACAGCTACTATCAGCATCAACAAGTCACTGATGACATTCTAAAAGAATGCCATTTCATCAGTGAATTTTACTTAAGCAGTAAGGGATATAACTACCAACTTTAAAAGTTTATTTTAGTTTTTCCAAAAAACGTTGATGCGCTGCGATGAGTTGATCAAAAACTGGCGAATGGAATAGATCGAAGTGACCGCAGACGAACTCACGATATTCACCTTGTTTTAGTTTTTGTGCGAGTTTACGTGTTGCTTTGACAGGAATAAGTGAATCTAGTTCCGCACCTGACACAAAAACAGGGCATTGAATTTTATGAACGATCATTGTTGGTCGATATAAACCAATGGTTGCAACGATTCGAGCTGGAACAGCATTTTTCCAATTCATTCCGTCTGGGATCAGTCGATAATATGCATCATAGCAATCTTCACCCGCCAAAATGGCAAACCGATCTTTTGCAACTACAGGCATGGTTTTGACTCTACCTATTTTTGCTAGGGCTAAATCTTGTAATGCAATCATGGTTGCAGGCAATAAATATTTTTTCGGATACAGTGTCAAGCTCGCTAAACCATCAACGTGTGGAAAATTAGAGATCACTGCTTTAAAGGTGTGTTCACTTGCTAATGTTAGAACATGCGCACCACTGAACGAATACCCCCATAAAATGATATTTTTTTTCGGGATGTAGAATCGGGTTTGAATATAGTCGATAACGACGTTCCAATCCTGAAGTTGACTATTTTTATCAACAAGATGCTGAACAGGACCACTGCTTAATCCAAAACCAGAATGATCAAATACGCATACGTTATATCCCAATTCTGCATAAGCTTCAGCGAAAGAGTTTAAGCCACAGCTTTTTTCTCCACCTAAGCCATGAGCCATAATGATGATACTAGAATCTTTTGTGATCGGCTCTGGCATATAAAAATCCGCTTGGATTTGATAGTTGCCATTCGGAATGAGTAATTCTTGAGTTTGCATCGTGGTTATCCTTAACACTTTTTTATTTTTAAAACCCAACTCAGGTTGGTTTAAGCATATCGTTATGCAGTATAAAAGTCTATTTGATGTCAAATCGTTCAGAAAATTTTAAGCCTGATTGATTTAAATACATTTTTATTCGATGAATTAGTATGAGTTTTTTCTATCGCAAGCAATGTATCGCCTTAATCTTGAGCTATTTAATTTTGGTCAATCTATTTCCAGTACATGGTGCAGCCGACATGAAATTGATTCAATTAGGCTTAAATTCAAAAGGAGTATTCTATTTAAAGGATGCATTTTGGCCAAGTGTAGTCGGGCATGAATGGGTTAAATATGTGCTAATCGCGATGTACTGCAGTATGCTGATATATGCATTAATCGTTGCTCATCCCAAATCGAGAAATCATAGTTTGGAAACCTCTAAAAATTACATCACAATTTTTGCAGTTGCTTTAATTTCAATTATTTTAATAGCATTGTTCAAATCACAGTCGAACTTGATGTGTCCATGGGATGCAGCTCAACCTCAGGGAATGACAATTGTCTGGAGTCTCAGTAGTAAAGTTGGGCATTGTTTTCCTGGAGGTCATGCTTCTGCAGGTTTTGCATTATTGAGTGGGTATTTTGTGTTCAGGAACAAAAAAACAAAATTAGCTCAATTTTACTTATTGAGTGCAATTCTCTTGGGAATGCTTATGGGATGGACGCAAATGCTTAGAGGTGCACATTTTTTTAGTCATAATCTTTGGACAGGTTGGTTGATTTGGATGTTCAATGTCGTAATATTTAGTCTAAAAGATAAGGTTAAATTAGCCTAAGCAATTAATGTAGTTTAATTTCTACTCTCACCAATAAACCACCTAATTGAGGGCTGCGATCAAAGATAAGATTACCCCCCATACGTTCTACAGCTTTTTCAACAATTGATAAACCTAAGCCACTACCAATTTCTTGGTGTTGCTCGACTCGATAAAATCTTTTTTTAATACGTTCATAGAGATCTGCTGAAATTCCTGGACCACTATCTTCGACTTGAATGATAGCTATATCATTCTCTTGAAATGTCGAAACATTAATGATGCCATTGGGAGGCGTGTATTTAATCGCATTCTCTATTAAGTTGGTTAATATTGAATCTATAGCAGATGAATAATTTATAATTTGAACGTGTTCATAACGTTCCATACCTAAATCGATTTCTTTGGCTAAGGCTAAATGAATCAATTGTTCAATAGATTGATAAGCACGTTCATCTAACCGAATACTCATTTTTTTCTCGTTACTGGCATTCAATGAATCTTGTTGAGCGAGATTTAAAAGCTGTCCGACCAAATGCTGAGTTCGGTGTAAACCATTATTCATTTTGATTAACGATTCGTGATGGGGGAGCTCTTTGAGTAAAATTTTAGTTTGAAGATTTAATGCTGTAATTGGTGTTCTTAATTCGTGAGCGGCGTCTGCAATAAATTGTTTTTGTTCTTGTTGGGCATCAGAGATCCTTTGAAATAATTGATTGATCGCTTGAATGCTGGGTACTAGCTCAATAGGGTACTGTTGAGGGTCGATTACGGTCAGCTCATTTGGTTTACGTGTACTTAATTCGGATTTAAATTGCTCAAATGGAGCAAAATTTCTTCTAATTATAAAACCTAAGCCATAAATCGCGAAGGGCATAATAATTAAATAAGGTAAAAACATATTGATTGCGAGCTCTATGGCTAAAGCTTGTCGAACAGAGTCTTGTTGGCTCACTTGGACTTGAACAGTTTTCAATGGAATCACATAGGTATGCCATTTACCATAATGATTAGTGTGATGATAAAAACCTGAGTTAGCGACGGGCTCAACCAACTGTTTAAACTTTTCGTGTAAATGTGATTGTTGGTCATAGGCCCAAACATCTACAAATAAATCTTCTTCATGGTACTGTTTTAAATGTGAAAATTTACTCTTTACAGGATCTGGATTAAATTTTGCAACACGCTCTGCCAGATTTTTCAGCTGAGCATCAAGTATTTCATTTGTTTCTTCTAAAGCTGTTCTATAGGCTGAAAAAACCAATATGCATCCCATCACCACACTAAAAATTGAGGTAAATACAACAAGTTGCTTTTGTAAAGAGTAGGGTTGCGTCATGTATCAATTCTTGATTTATGGTGTAGGCTGACCTAGCCGATAACCTAATCCTCGCACATTACGAATAAAATTTTTACCTAATTTTGAGCGTATGCGATGAATATAGACTTCAATGGTATTACTGCTGATTTCATTTTCAATATCATACAGTTTTTCTTCAAGATTAGACTTAGAAAAAATCTTATTTGGATAAGTTAAGAGTGGAATTAATAAAGCCCACTCACGGTTTGAAAATTCAACCGTCTGATTTTCAAAACTCGCGATATGTTGTTCAAGATCTAACCTGAGTCCGCCAAATTCTAAAATTTGTTTTATCTGAGATGTATTTTGTTGAGATGCACGTCTGAGTATGGCGTGAATACGCGCTAATAACTCCTCAAACTCGTATGGTTTTACTAGATAATCATCAGCACCTTGATTTAATCCATCGATACGGTGCTGAAGTTGATCTCTTGCTGAAATAATGAGTACAGGAATTGAAGGAAATAGTGAGCGAAGATGTTTGAGTACTTGCATGCCATCCATCATAGGTAATCCAAGATCGAGCAGCACTAAATCAAATGCTTGTTGATTTAATTGTTTTAAGCCATCGATGCCATTATTGACCCAGACTACTTCAAATGATTGATATTGGAGCAACTTTTGAGATGACTCTGCAATCATAAAGTCATCTTCAATCATCAGGATTTTATTCATATTAGGCTCTGTTCTGTAATTGAGGTTTGCATTGTTGGCTGAGGTCTAATGCGGGTTGTAATGTTGTAGTATGAATATTCAATAAACTTAGCATGGTGTGAAAGACATTGTCTTGGCTAAGTACATCATTTTTCTGAGATTCAATGCATCGTACAGTTGACGCTTGATGTTTTCGCCATGCTGTTGAAAACCACATGATCATCGGCACATGAGTTTGTTGTGATGGTGCAATTTGATAAGGCGCGCCGTGTAAATACATTCCATGTTCACCCGTGGATTCACCATGATCTGATAAATACCATAAAGCGGATTGAAATTGAGTTTGTTTGTTTAATAAATTGATTGTCCAAGCGAGAATATGGTCTGTATATACAATTGAATTATCATACGTATTGATCAGAGCTTGTTGACTACATCCCTGAATTGCGCTCGTGTTACAGGTCGGCTGAAAGGGTGTGTATTGATGAGTGGACCGTTTATAGTAAGCTGGGCCGTGACTTCCCATTTGATGGAGTACGATAAGTCTTGGCGTTTTATCATTTTTGGGAATGGCTTGAATATAGGCATTAAGGCTATCAATCAATATTTCATCTTTACATTCACCCTTAGAATCGCACCATTGCTTACGAATAGATTCGGGAATTTCATAACGCTCAACCCGATTACAAACCTCTTTGCATCCTGAATTGTTATTGATCCACGTGACTTTGTAGCCCGCACGTTGAATAATATCGAGTAAGTTCTCCCGTTGTCTTGCGACTTTTTCTGTATATGCTTGTCGAGTCATACCAGAAAATAAACAAGGTACGGATACCGCCGTTGCAGTACCACAGGAACTGACGTTACGAAAATTGATTATATTTAATTTGCTTAATTCTGGATTTGTAGCTCGATCATATCCATTCAACTGAAAACTTTCTGCACGTGCTGTTTCTCCTATCACTAAAACCATCAGTTTTGGAGTTTGATGGGTCGCCGTTTGAATAAATTGGTGTGCATCACGTCCGTAGGGTTGAATTATAGTATTTTTGGGAGGTTGAAGATGTTTATAATAACTGAAGGACGCTGCAACGACATTTTGAGGGCTGATCATTCCTTTCAACTCTCTGTTTTCTCTAAAAATAGCTGCATAGTCAACATAATATAAATAAGCGCAACCTAACACTAAAATTAAACTGATTGCACTGTGTAACATTTTCCTGCAAAGGGTATGAGAAAACGTTGATTTTTTGATATTCACCCAATAAATAAAAAAAAGAGGCGCTAAAATAAAAAATACAACCCAAATAAATAATCTTATATTTATCAGATCAAATGCTTCCATCGTATTGGTTTGCATCATATTTTGAATCTGATCAGCATTAATAATAATGCCTAAACTACTTACAAAATATGCAGACATACCGCCTAATACAATCCAGATACTTGCAAATATCTTTACGTTCAATCTCCAATGAATAAGGTTGAAAATAAAAAAATAAGCAGCTGTGATTAAGACAGATGAACCTATTAAAAAAAGAATTGCTGGGTAACCTTGATAAGGTGTGAGTGAAGTAAGTTGTTTGTAGAACGCAATATTTAAACCAATGCCAACCCATACTGAGAGTACTAAATTGAATAGTGCTAGGCTTATCGTTGGTTTTTTCCATTGCTGAATGATAGATGTGTAGCGCATACGATGAGTTCTAATATTTAACTACGCTGAGATTAGGTTTTATTTCTTAAAATTTACTGAATAAATGATTGAAGTCTAGGACATAAAAAAAGCCAGACTGGTGGAGCAATCTGGCAAAGCGTCAAGATGAGTCACCCGTGACAAGTGATGTTTCCTGAGTTCAGGTTTGAGTTGT
>NZ_JBWYIJ010000015.1:0-63089 GCF_056779695.1 Acinetobacter sp. 25-47-122 | reverse complement strand
GCTGCGATTGCAGCAGCAACACAAGCGGTTCAAACTGCAGAAGCTAAGCATGATGAATTGGTAGAGGCAATTGCTGCTAAAAATGGTGTGATCAGTCCAGCAACGCAAGTTCAATTACAAGCGATCAAAGATCAATTAGATGCGTTGAAAGGTACAGCACAAGGCTTGGTTGATGCATTACCTGCATCAGCAGCTAAAGATAGCTTAGATGCTCGTTTAGATGCTCTAGATACAGTTGTACCAGCAGTGAACGATACAGATAGCAATGGTATTGCTGATGATGTTGATGCTGCGATTGCAGCAGCAACACAAGCGGTTCAAACTGCAGAAGCTAAGCATGATGAATTGGTAGAGGCAATTGCAGCTGAAAATGGTGTAATCAGCCCAACAACTCAAGCTGAATTACAAGCGATCAAAGAAGAATTGAATGCGTTGAAAGGTACAGCACAAGGCTTGGTTGATGCATTACCTGCATCAGCAGCTAAAGATGATCTAGATGCTCGTTTAGATGCTCTGGATACAGCAGTACCGGCAGTGAACGATTTAGATAACAATGGTATTGTCGATGATCTTCAAGAAATAGTACTTCCAGCGGATAACTCAGTTAATTTCATTCCTGAAGTGATTAACCCGACTACTAAATTACCTTCAGCAGAACAACAACTTGAAGATAAAACTGCATTTGCGGTAGCAAGTGTTGGCTTGGGTGCAGTGCTCGAAGCTAATGTTTTAACAGAAGTTCTTCAAAATTCATTAACAGTAGATGTTGCTGATGGGACAGTTCGCAACTTAACATTGAAATCACAATCAGGTGGTGTTTCGATCGTCTCGATGTACGATCTTAAAATTTATCAATTTGATGAAGAAACTGGTCAATACAAAGAGTACATGACTGAGAAACAATGGTTGAAAGCTTATTTACTGGCTGGTGTTTCTGAAGAATTGAACGTGAGCCTTCCTGAAGGTAAATATATTGTATTCTTAACACCTTCTGTTGGGGTAACAGTATTAAGTGGTTATACATTGAAGGTATTGAATGACATTATTCTGGATTATAATGAAGTTGTGTCAGTCGATGGCGAAGCAACTGGTAATGTAATCACAGATGCAGATGCTGTTGATGGTCAGGATGTACTGCCAACTGGCACGATTGTAGAGTCAGTTATGGCTGGTTCTAATGCAGCAATTACGTTGAATAGTAATTCTGAAACTGCGATCGAAGGTAAGTTTGGTACATTATTTATTAATCAAGACGGAAGCTATCGTTACGAGATTAATGAAGACTTCAAAGGTCCATTCGGGCAAGTAGATGAGTTTACCTATTACGTTAAAACAGAACTAGGTAATACAGCTTCTGCAAAGCTTAATATATCGATTGATAACAAAGTTATTGAGGTAAAACAATCAGAAATTAACGATACTGTTATCATCAATCCACTTCCTGAGATTAAAGATATCACTGGTGAAGTGCCTAAATTAACAAATGTCAAAGTTCTAGATGTAAGTTTGTTAGATCCAGTTATTAAAGCTGGTGCAGTTGATTTATCTTCGTTCATGAATTTCACAGTGAATGAAAATAATGTTCGTGAAATGACTTTCCAAGGCGATGGCGGCGGTGTAAGTTTAACTTCATACTCTTTATTTATTTATAAATTCAACGCTGATACCAATGAATATGTCCAAGTTCACAGCATAAATAACTGGTACACAGTAATTTTAGGTGGTAAATCTGATGAAGTTACACTTAAATTTACAGAGGGTGACTATTATGCAGTGACTGTTCCAACAGGACTTAATGTACTTGGTGGATCTGGTCTATATGTAAATAAAGACACACTTTATGATTATTCGACTGTTAAAACAGACAATGATTTTGTCGGTCAAACCTCAGGTCAGATTGAATTATCTAATGGTTCAGAAATCATTATTGCTGGTAATACTCAGCTTGTTGAAGAATCAGAACTTCAAGGTGTCTATGGTAAATTAATTCTCAATAAGGATGGAACTTACCAATACTTCGTAAATAAACCTAGTGAAGGCACAAGCTTACCATATGGTGAAATCGAGACATTTACTTATGTTATTAAAGATCAGAATGGAAATAGTTCACTCGAAACGTTAACAATTAAAATTGATTTAGCTGTTGCTCGAGATGATTTTGAAGAATCTGAAATTGTAATGCAAAATAAATCAGAAACTATTGTGAATGATACAATTTTAGATATTGGTCTTGCTCAACGTACTATCGATGCTAAATTTGCAATAGCTGAAAACTCAGTCAGTACAGTTGCAATTTCTTTTGAAAGTACTTTATCTTTAACTTCATCACGTAGTATTAGTTACACAGTGAAAAATGCAGCTGGTACTGTAGTTAAGACCGGTGAATTAAATGCTGTTACTGGAAAAGTATTACAGTTAAATGATCTTCCGGCTGGTGTATATACTGTACAAGCTAATCTTGTTAATCCTGGACTTGCTTATTTCGAGGACTCTACAATCACGTTTAATACAACGTACTTGAATGAATTTACTCCAGTTGCTTTAGATCCAGTTATTGGAAACGTTTCCAATAATGATGAAGGTTTAAATTCTATTAGTTCTTATACTATTAATGGATTAACGACGTCGACTTATAGTGGTAATCCTAGTGTAACTGTCGAAGGTAAATTTGGTACTCTTGTTTTCAATAATGATGGTAGCTATACGTATACACCATCAGGAAAAGGATTTGGTAAAGAAGAATTTAGCTATACTGTTTCGACAGTTGGTGGAACGACTTCAACAGCTACTTTAAGTTTTGATGTAAACAAATCATTTACAAGTTCGAAATTTAATGACGCATTCACTGGAAGCGATATCGCGGATAAATTAATCTTCAACTTACTTGATGAAGCCGATGCAACGGGTGGAAATGGTTTTGATACGTGGTCAGATTTTGAAGCAGGTGTCGATGTAATTGATGTATCTCAACTATTTGTTGATGCTAATACTTCAACTACATTCTCAACAGATTCGATTGATCAAGTTGCAGATATCTTAAGTAAATATATCACTGTTAAAGATTCTGTAATTTCAATCGATCGCGATGGTGAAGGTACACAATTTGAAGCTACTCAATTGTTGAATATTGGTCCTCAAAATGCAGATCTGACTTTGGAGCAGTTACTTCAAAACGGTCAAATCATTTATTAATTCTTTAAAAACGCATACTTCGGTATGCGTTTTACAAAAAAAGGCGAAACATTGTTTCGCCTTTTTTATGCCAATTTAATCTTTTAATTTAGGAAGAAAACCATCATCAGTTAAAACTTCAGCGATTTTTTTAAAGTCATATGTTGTTTGAATATCCACAATTTTATTTGCAACATTTACATTTACGCTAGCATTAGGATCAAGTGACAGTACAGATGCAGTGACACCTTTAACACAACCCGAACAACTAATATTTTCAATAAATAATTTCATAATAACCTCTTGCGTTAGTTAACATTTATCACTGTCACGATTGAATATGTTCAATTTTATTCAAAATACTGCAGTTTGAACTCGAATCATTAGAGCACATCTGACTCGCAGCCTTTAATTTTAAAATCATTGATTGCATCGAATGAATTTGTTCTGTCAAAAAGTGGATATGTTGATCTGTAATTTTTTTCACATCAGCACTTTTTCTGTCAGGATTTTTCCAAAGCTCAACTAAACTTTTGATTTGATCGATCGAAAAACCAAGATCTTTAGCATGTTTAATAAAACTTAAAGTCGAAAGGTCTTGCTCTGTGTAAACACGATAACCGCTAGCGCTTCTGATCGGAACAGAAATGAGATCGATTTTTTCGTAATATCGAATCATTTTAGCAGTTAAGCCTGAACGTCGTGCTAATTCGCCAATATTCATGATCTTTCCTTTGTTTTAAGCTGCTAATTTAATTTCAAAGTTTTGAGTCTTAAGGCATTCGCTAATACAAATACCGAAGAAAGTGCCATTGCGATCGCAGCCAAAACAGGTGAGAGCAGGATACCAGTCAAGGGATAAAGGACGCCTGCAGCAATCGGAATCAAACAAATATTGTATAAAAAAGCCCAGAACAGATTTTGATGAATATTTCTAATGGTCATTTCGCTTAATTTGATGGCTTTAGATAAGTTATTCAAATTTGATGACATTAAAATAAGGTCAGCCGTTTCAATGGCGACATCTGTACCTGAACCTATCGCAATACCGACTTGAGCTTGCGCAAGTGCTGGAGCATCATTAATCCCATCACCAACAAAAGCAACATTTCCATATCGCGTTTGAAGGGTCTCAACGATGTTTAACTTTTCATGTGGTTTGACCTGTGCATAAACTGCATTGATATTAAGTTGATTCGCCACATATTGCGCTGCATTTTGATGATCGCCAGTAATCAAAGCAATGTGCTTGTCGTTCTTTTTAAGTTGAGTCATAACCTCGTAGGTTTCAGGTCTTAATTGATCCGTGATTAAAATAATTGATGCAAGCTCACCATCGATGGAGACCGCGATTGGTGTTTGAGCTTCATCTAGTAATCTTTGATGGTGAGAGAGTGTATGAGAAATCTTAGCATTTTCTCGAGTAATGAACTCTACAGATCCAATTTTAATATCCTGACCATTCAATTGTGCTTGAATACCGAATCCTGAAATACTCTTAAATTCTGATATTTCGATCATCTTTACATGATGATCGGATGCATATTGAACAATCGCTTTAGCAATTGGGTGCTCGGAATGATATTCAACAGATGCAACAGTTTGTAGAACCTGTTGATGTGTAAATGGTGCGAAAATCTCGATATGACTAATCGCAGGTTGACCTATTGTTAGGGTTCCAGTTTTATCAAATGCAAATGTTGAAATTTCTCGAAGTTTTTGAAGTGAAGTCGCATTTTTAAATAAAATTCCGTGTTCAGCAGCACGTCCCGTCGCAACCATAATCGACATTGGGGTTGCAAGACCCATCGCACAAGGGCATGCAATAATCAAAACAGAAACGGCGTTAATCAAAGCATAGCTGAGATTAGGTTCAGGTCCAATCACCAGCCACGCGATGAAAGTAATCATCGAAATCAAGAGGATAACTGGAACAAACCATAAGGTGACTTTATCGACTAAAGATTGTATGGGGAGCTTTTGTGTCTGAGCATTTTCAACCAACTGAATAATTGAAGATAAAATGCTACTTTCAGCAGTATGCTTAGTTTCAATGACAAGAAATCCATTTTGATTGAGGGTTCCACCAACGACTTCTGAACCCATCAATTTGTGGATTGGAAAAGATTCTCCACTGATCATTGATTCATCTACAAAGCCTTCACCTGAAATAACCACGCCATCTACAGGAATTTTTTCACCAGGCCGCACTTCAACCTGCATACCGATTGTAATTTTATCAATCGAGATATCTTCAGTCTGGAGGTCAGATACTCTAACCCGCGCTGTTTTAGGTTGTAAGCCAATCAGATGTTGTATCGCTGCGGAAGTTCGACCTTTAGCTCGTGCTTCTAGATATTTGCCTAACAAAATGAATGTAATAATGAGTGTTGCAGGTTCGTAATAGACATGCACTGACTGTTGTGGCAATAAACTTGGAAAGAACGTAGCAACAATAGAATATAAATAGGCAGCTCCTGATCCTAAACTCACCAAAGAATTCATGTCAGGATGTAAATTTATCAGTGACTTGATACCTTGTGTGAAAAAATGCCGTCCAGGTACAAAAATAACTAAAGTCGCAAGGATAAATTGGAATAACCAACTCTGATTTTGACTGATGTAAGTACCCATAAAATGATGAAATGAAGGCAAGAGGTGCGACCCCATTTCAATGATAAATATAGGTAAACTGAGTACGAGTGCGATAATAAAATGCTTGAGAATTTTTTTTGATTGAAGTTCGCGATCTGGAAGTGCTGTGATTGCTTTTTGTTCAAGTACAGCTTCAAACCCTGATCTTTCAATTCGCTCAATAACTTGATAAACAGGAACTTGATAAAGTAGATCAATGCTTGCTGTCTCAGTCGCCAAACTTACTTGTGCTGCCAATACACCTGGTACTTTTAGTAAAGAACTTTCAACTCGGCTCACACATGCAGCACAAGTCATGCCTAAAATTTTTAATTTTATTGTTGCCCATTTTTTAGTGTTAAAACCTGTTTTATTTACGGCTTGAATGATTTGTTGATCTTGTACATCTGTTGTTAACTCAATTTGAGCTATTTCAGTCGCGAGGTTCACACTGGCATCTTGAATACCATCGACTTTTTTCAATGAGTTTTCAACTCGGCTTACACAAGCAGCACAGGTCATTCCTTCAATGTTGATTTGAATAGATTTAGTTGAAGTAGAAGACATACTTAACTCCATATGCTGATTGAAATAAGGTCATGGTCATTCTAAACCTTCCCATTGTGGTAAGGTCAATAAGATTTGTTTCCTGTTTTATTATTACTGAATGGAATTCAAAATAGGCGTACGTTCTTTCCTCACTTAAATTAAAAACAATATTCCAAAAATCCATTTAAATTGAATAAATTTTCTTAAATAAAAAATCATCAAAACAAATCAGAATAAAAAATAACCATCAAAAAGAATTATCGATATGATCTAAAGCATTCAATTCAATTGATTAACAATCTTCAAAATTTCAGATATTTATAAAAAATGGGTAATGATATGAATGATAAATTAACTTTTGGTTTATTCGCGATTTTATTGAGTACCGTGGCATTAAGTTCTAATGCGCACAGCGCAGATTATAAATGGAAGATAAGAGGTGCGATTAGCAATATTGATCCCACATCTTCTCCAGGTAGTATTTTTAATCGAACATCACCAGTTACAATAGATGATGCTTGGGGAGTCACTGGTACGATCTCTTATTTTTATACACCAAATATCGCATTTGATGTGTTAGTCGGTTTGCCACCTGAACATAAAATTAATGTTGCTGGTAATGAAGTCGCAAAAACAAAACATTTACCTCCAATTTTCAGTGTGCAATATCACTTCTTGCCCAATGAAAAGTTACAACCTTATGTGGGTCTTGGCTTAAATTACACCTATTTTTTTAATGACCGATTATATAGTGGTGATAAGTTTGATCTCTCAGATTCTTTTGGCTTAGCAGGTCAAATAGGCGTAGATTACCAATTGAACCCTCAATGGAGTGTTGGTGCTGATATCCGATATGCGGATATCAAAACTGATGTAAAAGTAAATGGAGAAAAGGTAGGAAGTGTGGACGTAGATCCAACGGTGTATAGTTTAAATATCGGATATAGATTCTAAATATTAGGGTTTAAAAAAAGGAGTCAATGCCAAGACTCCTTTTTTATAAATATCAACAACAACCTTCAATTAGCCATTGATGATCCCAGTAACACCAGTCACGATCATATCGATGGCAATCGTACCGATAAGCAATGCAGCAACACGACCCACGATATCTACATATAAGTCGATATAATTAGAATATTTATGTTGTAAATTATCATGCAAATATTTCATTAATATCAAAAGACTACAAGTTAAGAATAAGGTCATAAAGATGACTGTAATCGTCTGCCATAAACTTAATTGAATGCCTGTAATCACAGATGCAGAAATCGTTCCTGGACCGATCATAAATGGCATGGCGATTGTACCAGCCAAATGATTTGGTGCTCCACGCATGACTCCAATCGTATCAGCACCTTCAAATACATAACGATAACCAATCACCAAGAAAATGATCCCACCAAAAATTTGGAAAGATTCAAATCGTGCATGAAGTACATCATTAAAAAAGGCTTCACCTGTTTTAGCAAAAATGACAAAAACCACAAAGCTAATCAAACTACCTTGGATCAGCGCCATATTAAAAACTTTTGCATCTGAATTTCGAATAATCCCAAGCATATAAATGCTCATTAAAAAGGGATTGAGCAACGAAAAAAATAGAGCAAAGGCGTTTAGACTTTCTGACATAGTCATTTTCCTTGTTTAGATGAGCTACTACTAACTAAATGTCACGATCAGGAAATTGTGGACGTTTACCTGGACTGATTCGGTTAATATGAAGGTACATCATATGACGTTCATATTTGTCCAAAATATCGTTAATCACTTGTTCTTTGTTGTAACCGACCAAATCATTACCTTGCGAACCTTCAAACAAGTAACTTTCTAAACGATAGTAATAACGCTTTGTTCGTTTAGCACGGGTACTAAAGTTAGGGGTGTCATAACGAACGGGCCAAATCTCATATACGAAATTTTCTTCTTCATTCAAGTGGATAATGAGGTCCAAATGATAAAGTTCAGCATTATCTTCAAGACGCTTAGTATTCACATCGACTTTGACACCTTTGGATAAAAGTTCCTGTGCCACGGCATCCATTGCAGGTTTACACACATCATCTAACATTTTTAATGTTTGTTCATGGCTGGGATGCAGCATTACGCGACTGAGTCGCTTTTTCCAATTGAGAATATCCACATTGCCCACGACTGGCGCGGCATTCAAGCTAGTACTGGCTTGTCTGAAATCTTCCAATCTCAAGGATTTGTATAAACCCGCCATCACAAAGAATATGACAAAGCTAAAAGGCAGACCCATGATGATGGTTGTGTTCTGTAAGGCAGTAATACCATTTGCCATCAGCATCGCCAAGGTGAGTAAACCAATGGCTATAGCCCAAAATACGCTGAGCCATCTTGGAGAGTCATGCTCGATATTGGTGAATTTTGTTGTGAAATTACCCAAAACAAGAGCGCCTGAGTCTGCAGAAGTAACGTAAAATAATAATCCTGTAATTGTTGCTATACCGGCTAAGAACGTAAAACCAGGATATTGTGCAAGTAGGTCATAGAAACCATGCGCTGGATTTTCTAAAACGGTTGTTGCAAGTTGTGCATTGCCATCAAACATTACATTGTGGAGCGCACTATTTCCAAATATGGATAGCCAAGTCAATGTAAATAGTAGAGGAATAATCAACGTACCAAATACAAATTCACGAATGGTACGACCACGAGAAATACGTGCTAAAAACAGACCGACAAATGGCGACCATGCAATCCACCAAGCCCAAAAGAAAAGCGTCCAACTGTTCATCCATTCTTTAGGTTGCTCGAAGGGAAAACTCATCAAACTCAATTTCGGAAATTGACTGAGGTAATCGCCTAAATTTTGGATTAAGCCCGCGAGTAAGAATTCTGTATTACCAATCAAAAGAATAAAGAGGAGTAACCCAATCGAGACATAGATATTGATTTCAGAAAGTACGCGAATCCCTTTATTCACACCTGCCGTTACTGAGATGACAGTAATAACCACTGCGATCCCGATCAGACCAGCTTGAATCCACAAATTTTCAGGTAGATCGAAGAGAACATGAAGACCATAATTGAGTTGTACGACACCAATACCACAGGTAGTCGCGATACCAAAAATCGTACCTAAGACGGCAGCTGTATCTACAGTGTGACCTATAGGACCGTTAATTTTTTTTCCAAAAATAGGGTAGAGAGCTGAACGGATCGTAAGGGGAAGGTTATAACGATAACTGAAGTAACCTAAGGCTACACCAACCAATGCATACATACTCCAACCAGTTAAACCATAATGAAACAAGGTCCATACCATGGACTGACGTGCTGCTTCAAAGGTTTGTCCTTCACCCACAGGTGGGTTCATGTAATGCGATAAAGGTTCAGCCACGGAAAAGAACATGAGATCAATACCAATACCCGCAGAAAAGAGCATTGCAGACCAACTCAGTAAACTAAATTCAGGCTTAGAGTGTTTAGGTCCTAATTTAATTTCGCCATATCGAGAGCATGCGATAAATACAATAAAGACAAAATAGAGTGTCGCAGCCAACAGGTAATACCAACTAAAGGTTCTGCTTACCCAATTGAGGGTTTGTGTAATGACGTTATTTGCAGCTTCATTAAACAAAATTGTGGTGATCGAAAACAAAAGTATCAATGATGCTGATACATAGAACACGACCTTATTCAAACTATCCTGCGTTTGATCATTTTTGTTATGCATAAATCAGTGACCATTCAATGAGTAATAAAATGATCTACAGCGCAGTTCGATTTATATCCTGATAGAAGCTTGCTTGATCCACAATTACAAACTTTTGCAAATACAAAACAAACTGAGCTGTACATCATGGAAGTAATAGCACTATAATTTTTATTGATTGAACGTTCAATTAAAAAAACGTTTACTAATGTTACAGCGTTCTTATTGATAAACGCTAATTATAATCTCCTGTAAGTTTAGGTCATCTTATGCCAAAAGTTGGTATGCAACCCATTCGTCGTCAACAATTGATTGATGCCACTCTCTCCACTGTAAATGAGCTCGGTTTTGCTGATGCATCCATTCAACAGATCGCGCAAAGAGCAGGTGTCTCCACGGGTATTATTAGTCATTATTTTGGTGGCAAGAATGGATTGATTGAGGCAACCATGCGCTATTTACTACAGCAACTTGGAGAAAGTGTAAGGGATCTAAAATCAGAGGTTGGACATTCTCCAGAAGATCGTTTAATGGCGATTGTTAAAGCCAATTTTGCAACTCCTCAGACCAATCAAGCCGCGATGAAAGTATGGCTCGCGTTTTGGGCTATTAGTTTGCATCAACCCGATCTACACCGATTACAGCAAGTGAATCACTGTCGTCTACATTCAAATTTAAAACATGAGTTTTTAAAACGTTTAACCCCCCTAAAAGCTGAGCAAGCAGCTCAAGGGTTGGCTGCATTAATTGATGGGTTCTGGTTAAGGGGCGCGTTAACAAGAAGTGAGATTGATACTGATCTTTCTATCCGTCTTTGCCATGCCTTTATCCAGCAGCAACTTACACAATAATTTTTAATATTTACTATATCTGAGGCTAATCGTATGAATAAATTCCCATTACAACGTCCTTATATTCATGGACAATTCGTCGATGCTCAATCAGGTCAAACTTTTGATTCGATTAATCCAGCCACGGGGCAAGTTCTCGCGACCATTCAAGCATGTTCTCAACAGGATGTGGATCAAGCCATTCTATCTGCCAAACAAGGACAGAAAGTTTGGGCTGAAATGACTTATATGCAGCGTTCAAGAATTTTAAATAAAGCTGTAGCTATTTTACGTGAAAGAAATGATGAACTTGCCACCATTGAGTCCTTAGATAGTGGTAAAGCATATAGTGAAACATCGACTGTAGATATTGTGACAGGGGCTGATGTACTCGAATACTACGCTGGAATTTTACCTGTACTCGAGGGTCAACAGATTCCTTTAAGAACAGATTCATTTGTCTATACACGCCGTGAACCTTTGGGAATTGTAGCTGGTATAGGAGCATGGAATTATCCAATTCAAATTGCCTTATGGAAGTCAGCACCTGCTTTGGCGGCGGGGAATGCAATGATTTTCAAAGCCAGCGAGATTACCCCATTAACAGCCTTTAAATTGGCAGAAATTTATACCGAAGCTGGAGTGCCAGATGGGGTATTCAATGTTGTAACAGGGGGCGGTGATATTGGTGCCTATTTAAGCCAGCATGTAGATATTGCGAAAATTTCATTTACTGGTGGTGTGAGCACTGGAAAAAAAGTGATGGCTCAAGCTGCAGAATCGAGTCTTAAAGAAGTCACGATGGAGTTGGGGGGGAAGTCACCATTAATTATTTGTGAAGATGCTGATTTAGACTTAGCTGCAGATATTGCAATGATGGCAAATTTCTATAGCTCTGGACAGGTATGTACGAATGGGACACGAGTATTTATTCCAGAATCATTACAGTCAAAATTTGAAGAAAAGCTCTTAGAACGTATTCCTTATATCCGCTTAGGTGATCCACTTGATCCGAAAACAAATTTTGGACCAGTATCTAGCTTTGCGCATATGAATAAAATTTTGGCATTCATCGATTCTGCTAAAAGCGAGGGAGCACGTTTAGTGTGTGGTGGTTCTAGAGCAACAGATGATCATTTAAAACATGGTGCTTTTGTACTGCCTACAGTCTTCAGTGATTGTCGAGATGAGATGACCATTGTTCAAGAAGAAATCTTCGGTCCTGTGATGAGTATTTTGACATATACATCAGAAGAAGAAGTGATTCGTCGCGCTAATAATACTTCTTATGGATTGGCTGCTGGCGTGGTTACCCCTGATATTGTCAAAGCACATCGAATCATTCATCAGATTGAAGCAGGTATATGTTGGATCAATACGTGGGGGGAATCGCCAGCTGAAATGCCAGTCGGTGGCTATAAGCATTCTGGTGTAGGAAGAGAGAATGGTTTGACGACTTTACAACACTACACGCAAATCAAATCCGTACAAGTGGAATTAAGTCCATTTCAATCTGTATTTAAAGCCTAAGGAGAACACTATGACATATGATTACATTATCATAGGTGCAGGTTCTGCTGGGAATGTACTTGCAGCGAGACTCACCGAAGATCCAGATATTAAAGTTCTGCTCCTTGAAGCGGGTGGCCCTGACTACCGTTTAGATTTTAGAACTCAAATGCCTGCTGCTTTGGCTTATCCTTTACAAGGTCGACGTTATAATTGGGCATATTTGACCGATCCAGAACCACATATGAATAACCGCCGTATGGAATGTGGACGTGGTAAAGGTTTAGGTGGTTCATCATTAATTAACGGTATGTGTTATATCCGTGGGAATGCCATGGATTTAGAACAATGGTCTCAAATGAAAGGACTCAGTCATTGGCGCTATGCTGAATGTTTACCTTACTATAAAAAAGCAGAGTCTAGAGATATTGGTGCAAATGAATATCACGGTGATCAAGGCCCAGTAAGTGTTGCTACGCCAAAGTCAGACAATAATGAGTTATTTCATGCAATGGTTGAAGCGGGTGTGCAAGCTGGATATCCACGTACGGATGATTTAAATGGATACCAACAAGAAGGCTTTGGTCCAATGGATCGTACGGTGACACCTCAAGGCAGACGTTCCAGTACCGCTCGTGGCTATTTAGATATGGCTAAAGGTCGTCAGAATTTAACGATTATTACGCATGCCACAACCAATCGAATCTTATTTGAAAAAAAACAAGCTATCGGTGTTGAATACATTCTTGGTCAAGATGCAACTAATTTACACAAGGTCTATGCTGAGCGAGAAGTATTGCTGTGCGCAGGTGCTATTGCATCACCTCAAATTTTACAGCGTTCAGGGGTAGGAGCTAAGTCATTATTAGAGTCACTGGATGTAAAGGTTGTACAAGATTTACCGGGAGTGGGTGAAAATTTGCAAGATCATTTAGAAATGTATCTTCAATACCAATGTAAGAAGCCCGTCAGTCTTTACCCTGCATTAAAATGGTATAACCAACCTAAAATTGGCGCTGAATGGCTGTTTTTGGGTAAAGGAATTGGTGCAAGCAATCATTTTGAAGCAGGTGGATTCATTCGCTCTAGTGATGAGTTTGAGTGGCCAAATCTCCAGTATCACTTTTTACCTATTGCAATTAACTACAATGGTACCAATGCAATCAATGAACATGGTTTTCAAGCACATGTTGGATCTATGCGATCGCCGTCAAGAGGAAGAATTCGCTTAACCTCGAAAAATCCTTTTGATCATCCGAGCATTTTATTTAACTACATGAGCACTGAGCAAGATTGGCGCGAATTCCGTGATGCAGTGAGAATTACACGAGAAATTATGCATCAGCCTGCATTAGATCAGTATCGAGGTAGAGAAATTAGTCCAGGTTCAGCATTAAAAACAGATCAGCAAATTGATGAATTTGTAAAAAATCATGCAGAAACAGCGTATCATCCTTCGTGTAGCTGTAAAATGGGCGAAGATGATTTAGCTGTTGTGGATGGTTACGGTCGTGTCCATGAAATAGATGGGTTGCGGGTGGTCGATGCTTCTATCATGCCGCTGATTATTACTGGTAACCTCAATGCAACGACGATCATGATGGCCGAGAAGATTGCAGATCACATTCGTAATCGACCTGCTTTAACCCCTTCAGATGCACCATTTTATCGTGCAGAAACTTCACCCTCATTTTCTTAATTATAAATTTTATGATGATTAAAACGACTCAAGCAGTGCTGTTGAGCACTGCTAGCTTTATTATTTTACCCAGTTATGCAAATTCTACGAGTCAAGAAACAAATTCACCAATTCAATTTGATGGATATGTCACATTAACCTCCAAATACATTTCACGTGGTTTAACAAATGCACCAGAAAATGATGACCTCGCAATTCAAACAGGTCTAAACCTCAGTTATAACAACTTCTATGTCGGGTATTGGGGTTCTACACTTGGCTACTCTTATGCTGAACTTCATGGTGATAAGCGCCGTAAAACTGATAAATTAGAGCACGACTTTATTGTCGGCTACAGTTTTGATACTGGTAGGACAAATTGGAATATTTGGAATGCCACTTATTTCTATCCGAACGCGTCAAATACAACTTCCAATGAAATGGGGGTAACTGCCACACACCAATTCAATGATAAAAACTCTTTATCAACCAGTTTATCTGCATATACATATGATGTCGTGTATGCAAACCAAGGGGATACTTATCTAAACGTAATATATACCCACCAACTCAATGATAAATTATCTGCTACAGCAAGTGCTGCAGCGAGCTATTTTAATGATAATGGGAAATATGAAGGTCTAGAGCTCGGTGATACAAAACGAGAATTTGCTTATCGCTTCTCATCTATCGGGCTAGATTATGCCTTGACACCAGAACTCGGATTGAGTGGACAATATATTTTTGGTGGTAAGAACCGCTATAACGAAAAACAGAAAAATTTAGGTGTAGTGTCTTTCACCTATAGTTTCTAATTTAAGAAAATCCACAAATGCTTAGGCTTAAATTCTGAACACCAAAATAGCCTAAGGAAAATTGTAATTTTTAAATTAAACTCATCAATAAATAAAATCTCGACACATAAGATATTATTGAAGAAACTTATCAACTTAGTATTTATTTAATGAGTAATAGAAGTGAGGATTGACCAAAAATAGGTCATGAATGTGACGAGGAGAGTAAAATTTTACGCAATTTTTTTATTCAAGAATCTATTCAGAAATAGTTATTGTTAAAAAAGTTCAATAAGATTTTTTGAGGTTACATAGATGACTATGCTCAAGTACTAACTGATTTCAGCCAAATTCATAAATCAACTAGATACCCATATAATTTATAACTCATGAAGGGCAATGAATTAAAAAAATTAATCTATGAATATTCATATTAAACATGAGGTTAGAATTTGATTCTCTCCAATATTAAAAAAGGGCTTTTGATTGCAATCTTCAGAGATAAACAACTAAACGTCTAATCTCATTTATTAAGTTTTAATATTTTGAAGAATTTTTTATCATCCTTAACGGCGCTATCGGAAAAATAGCTGAGATTTATGCAGTATACTTTTAATTGATTTTATTTTTATTACGCCAATCAATACTACAACTGCAGCTTACACACTTGTTACTATCAAATTAATGAACCCATTTCGCTTTTTGTACCAGTAAATTGTATTAAAATTAGAAATAGTCACTAAAAAATTCAAAATTTCAGGATGGAACTTCAGAGCTTTATTACTCAAAGCTCTGAAGTTAATAAGTTAACGTGTAATTTTCCACGTTTGATATGAATTATTGCTTTGACATCCAATCATTTGTAAGCGTGCCATACTATTTGCACCATCTGCGGCATCAAGGCATAGACCTGTTTTTAAGTTGATATATTGGCTTGTATGGCGGCTATACAGCCATCGTTGACTACTATCATTATTGCACGGCGCAACTTTAACAAAATTATCTTTAACATCGCCCATCAAACACGCATCCCGATGAGTTAAATATAAGCGATGGGTGTGATCCGTACTCAGACGTTGATTGCCGTTGTTGGGATCGCATGAATACAATCCCATTTGTTGACCACCATTCAAGCTATCTGCACAAAAACCTCGTGCACCATTTTTCAAAATGAAAGGTTTTTGCTGGGTGTAATTGGCATTATTCACAGTAGAAATGCAAGTAGAATCATCCGTGCAATGCGCTGATGCCACTTGTACACAATTTCCATAAGTTTTAGTCGTTTGTGATTTAGACTTAATTGAAGAGTTTGCTATTGCAGAATAGGTGGCAGAAACAGATGTATGAACATCATTACAACTGTTATAGCCATAAATACCGTTGGGTTGTTGGTGCTGTCTGAAATTTTCGGTAAATGTAGCTAAACTATCAAAACCACCCCAGGTCTGAGGCACATTGATTTTTGCAATTTCAAGTTGTTTACCAGCACTCATGTCTTTAACAAAAGCTGAGACTGTACTGTCATTATTTTTCACAATCTTAAAATTATATTTCGTGCCTTCTTTCCATTCATAAGGTAAGTCACATTGAACGCCATCACCTTCATGATCAAATTGTCTGCAATACGCAGGGTATCCTGATTTCCAAGATGTCGTTTTCCAGATTGAGAAATTTAAATACTTCTCATCATTGCTTCGTTGCTGTAATCCAACATAACCGATATTTCCATTTTTTAATGAAAATTGATTGGCCCAAAATGTATTACCATCATTTCCTGGCTCATTGGTAATGATGATTTGATTTTCGAGTGTTGCAAAGCCATTTGCAGGAATATTGTTCCAATGGTAGTCAGTCGAAACCATTCCGCCTGCAACCACGGCATACGCATTTGAAACTACAAGTAACACAGAAGTACTTAAAGTGGTACGAATAATGAGATCGTTCAAATTCATTGTTATATGCTCATATGATTATAAAAATTAAGTTATAGATTCTTTAGTTTTACTTATGATTCTATAGTGATGAATACAACTTAGAAACACTATAAATAAATTTTATTTAAGTTTAACTAAATAATAAACATATTGAAATGTTATAACATAACAATTATGATTTAGGTTATTTCAAAAATCAAGATCATTCATTGATTGCAATAAGCGATCAAATGATGTGGTTGAACATGAAAACGAGTAACTCACCATGAATATTGATTCTTCACAACCGTATAAATTACCTGTCACTGTGCTATCTGGATTTCTTGGTGCAGGAAAAACCACACTTTTAAATCATATTTTAAATAATAGAGAAGGAAAACGTGTCGCAGTAATTGTGAACGATATGTCAGAAGTCAATATTGATGCGGCTTTAGTCAGAGAAGGTGGGGCGGAATTATCACGAACGGAAGAAAAACTCGTTGAAATGAGTAATGGATGTATTTGCTGTACTTTGAGAGAAGATTTATTAGTAGAAGTAAGACGATTAGCGGAAGAGAAAAAATTTGATCAACTCGTCATTGAATCTACCGGAATATCAGAGCCTCTACCTGTAGCCGAAACATTTACGTTTGAAGATGAAGACGGCGTATCTCTAAATGAGTACGCTCGTTTAGATACCATGGTGACCGTAGTCGATGCATTCAATTTTTTACGTGATTATCGTTCATATGATCTTCTTCATGATCGTGGCGAATCACTTGGAGAATTTGACCAACGTACTGTTGTGGATTTACTGATAGATCAAATCGAATTTTGTGATGTTATTATTCTAAACAAAACTGATTTAATCGATGAGCATCAGAAGTCCCAGCTTTATGCGATTCTCAAAAAGCTTAACCCTAGAGCAAAAATTGAGTCATCCACATTTGGTCAGGTTGAACTCGATAAAATACTCAACACAGAGCTTTTTAATTTTGATGAAGCCTCACAAGCACCTGGTTGGTTAAAAGAATTAAGAGGAGAGCATAAGCCTGAAACTGAAGAATATGGAATCGAAAGTTTCGTATACAGAGCAAGAAGACCCTTTCACCCACAACGTTTTTACAATTTTATTCATTCAGAATGGAAAGGTGTTATACGCTCAAAAGGATTTTTTTGGCTTGCTGCGGAACCAACAATGGCTATGGCTTGGTCACAAGCTGGAGGTATGGCTCGGCATGGTCAAGCAGGATATTGGTGGGCTTCGGTACCACAAGAGGAATGGCCACAAGATACGCAATCTATTCAGGAAATTGAATCGAGTTGGCATCCAGAAACGGGTGATGCCAGACAGGAAATTGTTTTAATTGGACAAGAGATGGATAAAGAGCAATTAATCCAAAATTTTGATCAATGTTTACTTACTGATTCGGAGATGAGTTTAGGACCAATCGTTTGGTGTAATTTCTTTAATCCATTTGAAGCTGAAAAAGAATTACTCGCCTAAATTGAGCAAGGAATTCCTTAACAAATTAAGAGTAATCTGAGTTCTCCTGCATTTTCTTTTGGAGCACGGTGAACACAAGGAAGTGCTTTCTGATCAGGATGATCTACAGCCAAACGCCAGAGATGACCAATTCCTAAATTTAAAGGTGTTGCACCATTTTTAGGTTGATAGTGAAGATCCATATAGGTCTCTTCAAGAAAATCGTCAAACTCATGGTCTTCGCCATCAAACAATGATTTAATTTTTTGACGGATTTCTGGGATTAGAATTTTTTGTTCAACCTGTTCATTGGAAATAATATCGCTAGCCACCCCGTAATAGGTACACAAATATGTATCCGTTGCTAATGGCGATCGATCTACATGAAAAGAATATACATCAGTGCTGATAAAATCCAATTCTTCATCACGCTGATATTGCTTAATTAAGTTTAAAGACGGCGATGCGCCCAATTCGGTGAGCAACGTTACATCATTAATAATAATGTCTCTCGCTTTGCTTGCAGAGTCTGAAAGTTTGAGTTGCTCTAATTGAGCGATGGTAATTTCAGTAATATCTTCTATGAGTGTAAGTTTTCTAACGATTTCTTCGAAATTGAAGTCTAAATGCCTATACCAACATAAAGCATTGATAGGGTCTTCAAAAACTTCATTCGCTAATGCTTGGAAAGTATTCACCAATTTGGCTTGAGGATATGAGTGAATGAGTTCGAGCATATGATCTAAAACTTTTTAAAAACATATTATAGCTTTTAGCTCTAGACTTGATAAGACTGGATTTAGATGATTGATCGTTGTCCTATGTAGTAGGAGAGTGGGGCTTCCACCCATAACTACACACTGTCAACAATAACGATAGATACGCATTAAGGCTATTCTACAATTGGGTGTAAAAAGCTAAACATAGCTTAAGTTTTTTGTTGGCTACAATTTCTGTTTAGCTTTTTGACGGAGAACAAACAAATATAAGCTTTCAACTTTTTCACGTGCCCATGGTGTAGTTCGTAGAAATCGTAAAGATGATTTAACACTCGGGTCGATGCAAAAACAACGAATTTCAATTTTACGACTTAATCCTTCAAAGCCTCCGTAGTAATCCAATAACTCATCTAAAATGTCAGCAAGTTTTTTGCCATGTAAAGGGTCATTGGATGTGTTCATAATTGATCAACTGAATTGTGTAAGATGGGTATTATAACCTGAGCCAGTCAAAAATTAAGAACGTTGCTTTCTATACTCAATGAACCATCGATAATGACAGATTGTGTTTTGGTTTTAAATTTTTTTTCTAATGTGAATTCTAATCATTCGTTGTTTTATGCCATGTAACAAGACAATATCTAGTATTGGTGCGCTGTTAAAGATATCCTATTTAACATAAATTGAAGTTGTGTGACTTCAGAATGACGAAAAATTAAGGTAAAAATGGATTTAGAATATTCTTATCGAGAACTATTTAGTTTATGTGATAAAGCTAAGCTTGGTAGTGTAAAAAAAAGTATCTTTACACTTTATGAAAATGATTTAGCAAAACAATGGAATCCTGACTTAAACTCAGAATGGGTTTGCCGACATTATCTTGCATCAAAAATGATATTGAATGCTACAGTAATTTTGAATGCGCTAAATTTTTCTGAAGAAAATGGCATGCGTTTAGCAACTCCATATTTTGAATATTATGCAGCTTTATCGCTAACAAGAGCAGTTGCTTACACACTACCAGATAAAAAGTGGAATAATGGGGAACTTATTACTATTTCTCATAAAGATGCTATCAACTCTGCGTTTGATTGGCTAAAACGATTTAACTCTCCTATGGCTGAGAGTTTAAAGTCTGTGACATTAAAATTAAAAGCTCAACGAGAACTTATTTCTTATAGAATTCCATCAACTGGTGATCAAAATATTTCTAGAGAGCATGACCTAGAACAATTATTAACTATTCTTGCTGAAGTTGCTCAATTCAATTCTGAATTACTTAAGAAAGCAATTACTATGAATGCTGATCCTAAGACATTTATTGTTAATGATGGAGATATTGCCAATTTAGTTTTAGTTTCGATCGATGATCATGAATTTCCTGATCAATATGATTACTATAGATTAAATTATTTAAAAAGAAAAATGCCTTATCCTACATCTTTACATTACACGATGACAGAAGGTATGACCGAAGACTTTATTGGGTCTTGGGATGGAGAAGAAGGTACATCTTTTTCTAATGGTGGGCCAGGCAACTGGCAGTCTATTTTTGATATCCCATAATAAAAATTTAAGATCATCACGGTACTGAGCTGTAGCTACATACAGTGTTGTGTAGGCTACTAGTCTCAGAGATCTTATTTAACATAATATACATTATGCGAAATTGTGGAGAATCAATCTCTGGTCAATCGACAAATCAATATTTCATGTGTATACATATGCTTAGTCAATTTTAAAGAAAATCGATTATGGATAATCAAAAAAGAATTCATGCTTTCACGGATGATATATTAGGTACAAGTGATGCGATTGAGCTCTCAAACAGAATTCAATCTAAAGACATCTCAATTGATGAAGTTTTAAGAGCTACGATTGAACGCGCAAAATTCGTAAATCCTCTGCTAAATGCAATTGAATTCGAAAACTTCGAACAAATACTTAAATCGCCTACTTTTAAACCAAATCAGATTTTTTCTGCAATCCCTACATGTATTAAGGATAATTTGGATCTTATTGGTTTTCCTACGCAACAAGGATCAACATCGTTCAAATCCAAGGAAAAGATCAAAAACTCTAAAATTACTCAACAAATGTTAGATACAGGCTTAATTGCTCTGGGTAAATCCAAAATGCCTGAATTTGGCTTAAATGCTTCAACAGAATTTAAGTCTGGGGATTACACACGCAATCCTTGGCATACTGATTATTCGTGTGGAGCTTCTTCAGGTGGAGCTGCGGCACTCGTTGCATCAGGCGTAGTACCAATTGCACATGCAAATGATGGTGGTGGTTCGATACGAATTCCTGCAGCAAATTGCGGTTTAGTCGGTTTAAAGCCGACACGTGGTCGTTGGCATCCAAATGAAGGTTCGCGGTATTTACCAATTGACCTTGTTTCAGATGGTGTTTTAACACGTTCTGTGCGTGATACCGCGTTTTTCTTTGCTGAAATGGAAAAACAATATAAGCCAAAAAAATTAACCGAAATTGGCTTAATCCAGCATCCATCCAGCAAACCTTTACGGATTGGTCTTGTTTATGATTCATTGCAAACCAATACTGATGCTGAGACGCGTCAAACTGTTGAGTCTACTGCTCAATTACTCAGGAATTTAGGTCATCATATTGAAGAATTTTCACTTCCTATTTCAGATTCGTTTGTAGATGATTTCAGCCACTATTGGGGTTTTTTATCATTTATGATTCAACAGTTTGGAAAACCGCTACTTGGCAAAGATTTTAACGTGAATGAGTTAGATCATCTAACAGTTGGGCTTGCAAACTTGTACAAGAAAAATTTCTATAAAACCCCTTTATTTTTATACCGTTTAAAGCAAATCCAGCGCATCTATCAACAAATCTTCCAACAATATGATGTCATCCTTTCGCCAGTTTTAGCGCATGTTTCGCCTCAAATTGGATATCTTTCACCTCAACTCGAATTTGATGTTTTATTTGAGCGTTTAAGGAATTATGTGGCATTCACACCTATTCAAAATATCGCTGGAGCGCCTGCGATATCATTACCAATGGGTATGACCAAATTAGATTCAAGACCGATAGGTATTCAGCTTTCTGCTGATTTGGGACAAGAACGTTTACTGATAGATCTCGCTTATCAGCTTGAACAGATACAACCTTTTAAAAAAATATACGATTAAATTCATACACTAAGGATCATTAATCAAATTCTTGATGATCCTTATCAACAATACTCAGTGCTTGCTTATCACTTTTTATGCATAATATATACATAAATGTGATTTAGAGATTTGTATGGATTTAACGAAGCATTCTGTGGAACGAATCATCCCAGCTTGGAAATGGTTAAAAAAATACAATACTCAAGATTTTAAATCTGATCTCCTTGCATCTGTGATCGTACTTGCAATGCTTGTACCACAAGGCATGGCATATGCCATGATTGCAGGCTTACCTCCAATTATGGGGTTATATGCCAGTATTATCCCTATGATTGCTTATGCATTGATTGGAGGGAGTACTACCCTTTCAATTGGTCCAGTTGCATTAATCTCCATGATGACTTTTGCCACGCTACAGCCATTATATGAAGTGGGTTCACCAGTCTATATCCAAGCTGCCTATTTGCTAGCAGTAATGGTTGGCATAATTTCATTTTTATTGGGACTGTTTAGATTTGGTTTTTTGATTCGTCTCATAAGCCATCCTGTGATTAAGAGTTTTATCATTGCTTCTGCCGTCTTAATTGCGTTAGGTCAAATAAAATTTATTCTTAATATTCCATTGCAATCCAGCAATTTAATCGAATTTTTTGCAAGTTTGGCTCAATACATTTCTTTATATGATTTGGCCAGCTTATCTTTGGGTTTAGCTTCAATTTTAGCGCTCATTTATTTACCTCAATTACTTAAAATTTCAGCATTTTCAAATCATCAAAAATTAATGCAATTTGTACAAAAAGCATTACCGTTATGCTTAGTGCTATTTTCAATCTTACTGGTTCAATCCTTTAATTTAACTGCCTATGGAATTAAGACAGTAGGTGAAATTCCAAGTGGATTACCCCCTATTCAAATGCCGTACTGGACATGGGACATGGTGAAAATACTGCTTCCTGGTGCAGCAATGATCGCTATGGTGAGTTTCGTTGAATCTATTTCGATCGCGCAAGCTACGGCTTTTCAATCACGTAGCAATTTGAACAGTAATCAAGAGCTTGTTGCACTCGGTGTTGCAAATTTTGGCGCTGGAATCAGTGGCGCATTTCCTGTCACTGGTAGCTTATCACGTACAGTGGTCAATGCTGATGCTGGTGCTAAAACACCTATGGCTGGCGTTTTATCCTCCCTACTTATTATTGTGGTCAGTCTATATTTTACAAGCCTATTTGAATATTTACCTTTAGGAGTATTGGCTGCAACAATCATTGTGTCGATATGGAAACTTGTTGAAATTAAACCTTTTATAACGGCTTGGAAATATTCTAAAGCAGATGGTTTAGCAATGGCACTCACATTTTTAGGAGTGCTGTGTGTAGATATTACGACAGGCTTAATGGTGGGTATTATTTCAACATTCGTGTTGCTGTTATGGAGAATTAGCCGTCCACATATTGCAGTGATTGGTCTCGTTGAAGGCACGCAGCATTTTAGAAATATTTCAAGGCACCAAGTCATTACCAGTAAAAGGCTCGTTTCGGTGAGAATTGATGAAAATTTGAGTTTTCTCAATGCAAACACCCTGAAGGAATTTATTATTTCAGAGGTTAGCCAACATGATGAGCTTCAACATGTTGTCATTAACTGTTCCAGTATTAGTAATATTGACTATTCAGCTTTAGAGACTCTTGAAGAAATGAATTCTGAGTTATCTAAACTCAATATTCAACTACACTTAAGCGAAGTTAAAGGTCCTGTTATGGATCGCTTAAATTCAACCAATTGGATACAACATCTGACAGGTAAAATATACCTCACTCATTTCCAAGCAGTATATGAATTAGACCCGCATTTCAGCGAAAATAAATCATCTTTTGCATAAGAATTTGATATTCTTAAGTAAGAATTATCAAAAAAAATCCAGTGATTTGATTCACTTAATTTTTATTATGAATAAGTTTTATATTTAAAATCATTTTTAAGTATAGAATACCCCACTTATTTATCCGATTTTAAGCCAGACTCGGCATTATTAGGTTCAGTTATGTTCACTGCTCTAGCACGTTTGAGTTTAGTCACCAAAATCATTATCGCCATTATTCTTGGCGTTTTGGTGGCTATATTTTTTCCTCAAGTTGCACCACAATTAAGCTTGCTGGGTGATTTATTTATTAAAGCCCTTAAATCTGTTGCACCAATTCTTGTTTTTGTTTTGGTCCTTTCTTCGATTGCAAACTTTAAAGTTGGTGATAGCAGCAGTGCGAAAATCAAACCCATTATGATGATGTATGCCGTAGGTATGTTTTTATCTGCGTTAACTGCTGTCATTGTGAGTAATTTATTTCCAAGCACTCTTTTCTTAGATGTCGCTGCGCAAGCTGATTTACAACCACCTGGCAGCTTGACTGAAATTCTTAAAAATTTATTACTCAGTTTTGTTGCGAATCCTATCGTCGCATTAAGTGAAGCAAACTTTATTGGGATTTTGGGTTGGGCTGTTGCATTGGGTATAGCATTTCGTCATGCCACAGACACCACAAAACAGTGTCTGACGGATGCTGCGAATGCCGTGAATCACGTGATTCGTCTTGTCATCAGTTTTGCACCTTTCGGTATTTTTGGACTTGTTGCAGTGACTTTTGCAGATGCAGGTCTTCAAACCTTAGCAAGTTATGCACAATTATTGTCTGTTCTATTAGGGACTATGTTCTTTGTTGCACTTGTAATTAACCCAATTATGGTGGCATTTGTTACGCGTTCAAATCCTTATCCATTGGTTATTCAATGTCTACGTGAAAGTGGGATCACCGCATTTTTCACCCGTAGTTCAGCAGCAAATATTCCGGTGAACTTGGATCTTGCCAAGCGTTTGGGCGTGAATGAATCGACAGCGAGTGTAGCAATCCCGTTGGGTGCTGCAATTAATATGGCGGGCGCATCAGTAACGATTACCGTATTAACATTAGCAGCGGTGAATACACTTGGTATTTCTGTTGACTTTACCACGATGCTTGTTCTTTCTGTTGTTGCTACAGTTTCTGCTTGCGGGGCTTCTGGTGTAGCAGGTGGTTCACTGTTATTGATTCCTGTCGCTTGTGGGCTATTCAATATTTCACCTGATGTGGCTATGCAAGTCGTAGCAATAGGTATGGTGATCAGTGTTCTACAAGATTCAACTGAAACAGCCCTCAACTCATCTACAGATGTATTGTTTACTGCTGCGGTTGATCGCGCTCCTTCAAAATAATATATTCATGGCATAAACTTTTAGAATGAAAGATATGCCATTTCAATTCCTTCCAAACTGGGTACAATTTGGGGCTTTCATGCTTGCAGTAAATGCAGGCATGATCAACGTTTTGGGTCTCATTTCTTTATTACATCAGTCAGTTTCACACATGACAGGCAATGCAAGTTTGCTTGCCATCGGTCTTATTGACCATGATTTTAAAGCTGTAATTTTTCTTATTCTTATTATCCTGAGTTATGTTTTAGGCTCTAGTTTTAGCGGTCTGATATTGGGGAATAGTCAATTTAAACTCGGACGCAGATATGGTCTACCATTGAGTTTAGTGACTTTTTTTATTCTGCTCTGTTGGGTATTTATTCCCTATTATCCTCGTTATGCACTGCTATGGGCATGTTGTGCGATGGGTGTACAAAATGCCATGGTAAGTCATTATAAAGGTGCGATTATTCGCACGACTCACCTTTCTGGTGTCTTAACCGATCTTGGTTTAGCATTTGGATATTTTGTAAGAGGTCTTACAACGGAATCCAGAAAAGTTATTTTGCATTTAGTGATTTTATTTGGTTTTATTATTGGCGGTACTGTTGCGGCATTCAGCTATCCTTATTTACAATTAGAAGCATTTCTAATTCCTGCAGGTTTAAGTTTTTTACTGACCCTGATCTATTGGATTTTATATTTCCGTCATTGTTATTTTCAAAAATCGTAGTTGGTATTACTCATGGTAAAAAATGCCTTGCAAGCACAATTGCTCAAAGCTGGTTTAGTCGATCAAAAAAAGGCTAAAAAACTTTCTAAACAAGCTGTGCATGAGCAACGCACGGGTCAAAGCAATGAAGCTGAGATTAAAGCTAAAATTGAACAAGATTTAAAGCAAAAACTAGAAAAAGATCAGAATCTTAATCTTGAAATCAAACGCCAGCAAGATGAAAAAGCATTACGTGCAGCAGTAGTGCAAATGATTGGTCAACATAAAATCAAAGATATTGATGGTGAAATCAGCTACCAGTTCGTTGATGAAAATAAAATTAAGAAAATTTATATTAATCAACAAGTTTACAATGCACTCGTGGCAGGCACATTAGTTATCGCCAAAGATCAAGCTAGCTATGCAGTTCTACCAAGAGCGTTATCTGAGCGGATTAATGAAAAAGTCGAAGGATTTATTATTGTGAATAACGCTGAGAAAAATGAGGCTATTACAGATGAGGAAGATCCATATGCAGCTTATGTTATTCCAGATGATTTAATGTGGTGAATTCCTCAAAAGCCTAATTTATTAGGCTTTTTTTACGCTTGATGTGTGATTCAGATTGCGGTGTAGCGGGTATAAATTCATGATTAAGATGCTTTAAGTCATATTGCTGCGTCCAACCATCACGAGAAGACTCTATCAATTTTCTGCGCTCGTCTTTTATTCTCTGATTCGATTTTTTTCAAGCGATGATATTTTGGAGAGCTCAAAAATCAATGGATTGATTTTCTCGCATTATTTTTTCATTTTCTAACTGCTGAAGATGAGCGAGTTCAATAATACTTCTTTCAGGACCTTTCGTGTAAGTTAAGAATACAGTGAGATTGAGAATGAAAAAAATCTGGTTACAAGATAAGCTTTATAATTTAAAAATGTAATAACGATAATCTACGAAATTTTATAGTGTGACTTATTTCACATTAATTTTATTTAAAATAGAAGTTCATAAAATGTATTTCAAGTAATTAATTTAATCTATTCTGTTTGATAAACGTTAACTCTAATAAATTTAATAACTTAAACCATTAAGCTAATGCCAATTCATTTAGAGGTGATCAAGTTGGACAGATTAAATTTTGTAACTCAAATCCAAGAATGGTCAGATCAATTTCCTTGGTTAGAGATGTTGACCTCTCTGAGCATTCTTATTCTCATTGCATTTATCGCAAATTTTATTGCTAAACAAGTGGTCGTCCGTGGTATTCGCAAAATTATTAGCAAACTACGTTTTAGTTATAGTGATGTCTTAGCGGAACATAGCGTTATTCGAAGAATTGCAAACATTGTCCCAGCATTGGTAATTATGAATGGGATTGTGACGGTTCCTCACCTGTCTGAAAAAGTCATTACATTGATTCAGATGTTTGCACAAGCCTTCATTTTCTTAACCATTGCCTTGGCAATTAGTCAGCTTCTCACCATTTTTAATATTATTTATCAACGTAATCCTAAATCTCACAATAAGCCAATTAAGGGTTATTTACAGTTAGTTAAACTCATTATTTTTGTTGTTTGTGCACTGATGGTCATAGGAACATTTCTTAAAAAAGATGTTTTCACGCTATTGGCAGGTTTCGGGGCAATGGCAGCAGTGCTGATGCTGGTTTTCCAAAATACAATTCTATCTCTAGTGGCTTCAGTTCAAATCTCTTCATATGACATGGTTCGAATTGGTGATTGGATTGAAATGCCAACCTTAAATGCGGATGGCGATGTCATTGATATGTCATTACATACGGTGACCGTACAAAACTTTGACAAGACCTATACCACTATTCCGACCAATCGTTTGGTGACAGATACTTTTAAGAATTGGCGAGGTATGCAAGAGCAAGGTGTTCGCCGGATTAAACGTGCACTTTATATCGATCAAAATAGTGTTCACTTCTTATCGGCAATGGAATATAGCAAGCTCAAAGAATTTCTGATTTTAGAAAGATACCTAGATGAGAAACAAACTGAGTTAAAAAACTTTAATCAGCAATATGCAAATAATGGGGTCAATAACCAACGTCGTTTAACTAATTTAGGAACATTCCGCGCATATATTGAATACTATTTAAAAAATCATCCAGGTATTGCACAAAATCAGTCCTTAATCGTTCGTCAATTACAACCGACAGGTGAAGGTTTGCCTATAGAAATTTATGCTTTTACAAATACGACAGCTTGGGTGGCTTATGAGGCGATTCAATCTGATATTTTTGATCATCTTTTGGCGATTCTTCCTGAGTTTGGATTAAAAATATTCCAGATTCCTTCTGGGAATGATTTCAAGATCCCTCAAGACACAGTAAACTGAGTTTTGATTAGATGAATTAAGATTGATTGTATGCTGCAGTGGTTTGAAAAACTCGTTGATCCATATCCATCCAAAGATTTAAATCAGCCCTTGCCGAAGAAATTTTTTCCATTTGTTTGGCAAGCAGCATCAGGAGTTAAGCGTTATCTCTTGGTATTGGTGTTATTTACTGCAGCAACAGCTTCATTTGAAGCAATTTTCTTTTCCCAAATTGGTCATTTAGTTGATTGGTTATCCGCATCGACGCCTCAAAATTTTCTCGAAAATAACCAAACAAATCTAATGATTTTATCTGGTTTTCTACTGGCTAATATTTTCTTTGCAAGTTTGCAATCAATCATAAGGCATCAGATATTATTCAGTAGCTTTCCAATGCGCTTGCGTTGGCGTTTTCACAATTTATTACTTCTTCAAGGCTTAGACTTTTTTCACAATGATTTTGCAGGTCGATTGTCAGCTAAAGTCATGCAAACTTCACTTGCTGTTCGTGAATTTTGGGTAATTTTGGGGGATATCGTTACTTATGTGGTGATTTATTTTATTACCATCAGTGTGGTTTTAGGAAACGTCTCCCCTCTACTCCTTATTCCGCTTATGGCATGGTTGATTTTATTCATTGGCTCGGCATCCTTCTTTATCCCGCGACTTGGAAAAATTTCAAAAAAGCAGGCTGATGCACGCGCGGTGATGACTGGTCGTGTGACTGATGCTTATACAAATATACAAACAGTAAAATTGTTTGCACATGCTGGTCGTGAAAGCCAATATGCCAAAGAGTCTATGCAACTTTTTATGAAGACGGTGTATACCCAGATGCGTCTGGGAACTGCTTATGAAATTAGCATTAATCTACTGACCGCAATTTTATTCTTTGGCGTTTTAGGTACAGCAGTTTTGCTTTGGTTTATTGGTGAAGCCAACATCGGCGTGATCGCCGCAACGACAGCCATGATTTTAAAGCTGAATAGTATGGCTTCTTTTATGATGTGGCAAACTTCAGCCTTATTTGAAAATATTGGTACCATTCAAGATGGGATGAACACGCTAGCAAAACCAATAGCAATTGAAGACAAAGAAGCTGCACTGCCACTCGAGGTACACTCTGGTGCGATTAAATTTGATAATGTGAGCTTTGCTTATAATCAAAAAAATGTTATTAATCACTTGAATTTAGAAATCAAACCGGGTGAAAAAATTGGAATTGTCGGTCGGTCTGGTGCTGGAAAATCGACACTGATCCAACTACTACTTCATTTTTATCAAACCCAACAAGGTAAAATTTATATCGATGGTCAAGCGATTGATGAAGTCACCCAAGATAGTTTAAGAAAAAACATTGCTCTCGTGACGCAGGATACTTCTTTGCTGCATCGAAGTGTTGCTGAGAATATTAAATATGGTCGACCTGAAGCGACTGATGAAGAAATGTATGAAGCTGTCCGTAAAGCTCGATCAGAAGAGTTTATTCCACAGCTTACAGATCTACGTGGTCAGACAGGATATGACGCTTATGTTGGTGAGCGTGGTGTAAAATTATCTGGAGGGCAAAGACAGCGTATAGCAATTGCACGGGTATTCCTAAAAGACGCTCCAATTTTGATTTTAGATGAAGCAACCAGCGCACTCGATTCAGAAGTGGAGGCTGCGATTCAGGCAAGCCTTGATGACTTGATGGAAGGTAAAACGGTAATTGCAATTGCACACCGCCTTTCAACCATTGCTCAAATGGATCGATTAATTGTTTTGGATCAAGGAAATATCGTAGAACAAGGATCTCACGATGAGCTGATCCAACAGAATGGAATTTATGCCCAACTTTGGCAACGCCAAACGGGTGGATTTTTAGTTGAACAAAAAGTGAAAGACAAGGAATTAGACGAAGATGCTTTATCTTGATGATTTAAAAGTGGGTGATCAGTTTAAAAGTCGTGAATATGAGTTAACACTCGAAGAAATTAAAGAATTTGCACAAAAATATGACCCTCAAGTCTTTCATACTGATGAAGAGGCCGCAAAAGATCATCCTATTTTTCAAGGTATCGCAGCCAGTGGTTGGCAAACTTCAGCCATTACCATGCGTCTCTGGACTGAATGTTTTCCAATTGCCAAGGGGCTTATCGGTTCAGAGTCAAGCTTAAGATGGCCAAAACCAGCTCGTGCAGGTGATCGTTTGCATGTGGAAGTTGAAATTGTTGCTATCAATCCTTCTAAAACAAAGCTAGATCGTGGAATTGTGAGTTATGTCACACAAACAAAAAATCAGTATGGTGATGTTTTGTTGATTTCAACCACAAAAATTGTCGTTTTTAAGGCTTAAACATCGGTTTCACATTAGATTTGTCCGACAAAATTGGTATTTTCTATCTGGAATTTATGTCAGTATTATTTTCACCAAAAATTATGAAAAAAATTGTGTAAAGCAATGGATCGCACATGAAAACAGTTTCAGTTCGCCCAGATTTAGGCATTCCAGGTGTTTACGGACTCTTACTTTTAGATGTTGTTTCTCGTTGGGGTTATAGTGCTGAGTCGCTATTCGCTCCCTTTGGATTCACCAACGAGCAACTTGCCGATCCTGAATTTAGAATTCCACTCCATGTAGCGAATGAGATGATTATTCTCGCGCGCAAAATGACAGGTGAAAGTTCTCTTGGTTATCATCTTGGTAACCAAATGCGGATTTCTATCCATGGTTTTATTGGCTATGCCATTATGACCTCGAATGAGATTACTGATGCACTTATTTTAGCCAATCGCTTTATACAACTGCGTATGCCTTTTCTGCAATTTCATTTCTCGACATTTACAGAACAAGTTTCTTTGCAGTTACAATGTGATATTGATCTTGAACCGCTGAGAACTGAAATTGTCATGGCTTTGACTTTTGGCGTCATTACAATGGCGAAAGCACTGACAGGCATTAATGACTTGTATGGCGAAATTAATTTCGATTTCCCGAAACCTGAAGGCTTTGACAAATACATCAGTCGTCTACACCCCAAAACGATTATTCATTTTGATCAAACACATTTTCTGGCTAGTTTCGATAAAAGTTATTTAGGCTTGAAAATGGTTAACGCAGATCCGATTGCCAGTCAAATTGCAATTAATCAGTGTGAAGCAGAACTATCAGAGCTGGGCGAACGCCGTCGAATTTCAATGCGTGTTCGCGATATTTTGACACATTCTGAACAACACTATTTAAGTATTGAAAATGTGGCAGATCGCCTGCATATGTCTGATCGTACACTGAAACGTCAGTTGGCTGCAGAAGGAACTTCTTTTTCAACCTTAGTGGATGAAGTTCGATATCGTCATGCAACCTCCCTACTGTCACGTACTGACTATTCACTCGAACAAATCGCAGATGAACTCGGTTATTCAGATGTTGCGAATTTCAGTCGTGCATTTAAACGTTGGAGTGGTCGAAGTCCAAGCAGTTGGCGTAAAGATCCATATTTATAGAACTTTCGTTTTTAAATAAAACACTGTATAACACAAGAAAATTTTTCAAATCGAATTGAGGAGTCGTGATGAATCATCCTTCAGAGCTTAAATATGCTCGCACACACGAATGGGTACGTATTGAAGGTGATCTCGTAGTTACTGGGATCTCAGATCACGCACAAGATGCATTGGGTGATCTTGTCTATGTAGAAGCACCTGAAGTAGGTCGTGAATTGACTGCTGGTGAACAAGCGGGTGTAGTTGAGTCTGTAAAAACAGCTTCTGATATTCATGCTCCTGTAAGTGGTGTAGTTGTAGAAATTAATGAAAATCTAGAAGATGATCCAGATTTTGTAAATGATGATCCCTATGGCAAAGGCTGGATATACAAAATCAAACCATCTAATTTGGCAGATGTAGAACAACTTCTCTCAAATACAGATTATGAATCAGGTTTGTAATATGTATGACCAGTCTACGGACTGGTTTTTTATTTATACATTTTCGGATGAATGGCTCACTTTTTGCTGTAATTTTCATGTAATTTGATTATAATTAATTCAACTTCTCTCCCTACTTCATTGCTGACCAAAACCAAAAATAATTTTATTTGGCACAGATTGAAGCTTTTAATGGTTCAATATTTCAAGGTTGTCTATGTCTTCTATACATGCTGAGCATCTATGGAATAAATCTTTTATTCTGTGTCTAATTAATAACTTATTTATTTTCATCTTCTATTTTGCTCAGACAACGATATTGCCAATTTATATTTTGAATGATTTAAATCGTAATATTACCCAAGCTGGGCTTGCACTGACTTTATTTCTAGCTTCATCAATCGCAATACGACCGTTTACCGGTCTCATTATTGAGAAGATTGGGTTGAAAAAAGCACTTTATATCTCTGAGTCATTTTTTGTACTGCTCTCTTTCGCTTATATCTTTGCAGATAATCTAACCCTATTACTGGTCATTCGATTATTACAAGGAATTTGGTTCAGTATTTTGACCACTGCCATGATACCAATCGTCAATGACTTCATTCCAAATCAGCGTAAAGGTGAAGGCATGGGATATTTTGTCATGTCAGTCAATCTTGCCATTGTACTAGGACCCATGTTGGGCTTAATTCTCATTCAACCATGGGGATATATTCCAGTGGCAACACTTTTAGCTGCAATTGTCTTTATTGGTTATTTGTTCTGCTTTTTAATTCCGATTCAGACACAATTTCAAACTGTTAAGCGCAAAACAAAAATTAGTGTTCATGATTTTGTTGAGATTAAAGCTTTACCTGTTGCGATGATGGCGATGCTCATCTCATTTTCTTATGCAAGTATCATGTCTTTTATCTCGACATATGCTGAATCAAAAAATTTATTGACCTATGCGAGCTTATTCTTTGCTGTTTTTGCAATTTCCATGATGCTCTTAAGACCCTTCACAGGAAAGTTATATGACTCTAAGGGTCCTGCCTACGTTGTCTATCCAGCGATTGTGAGCTTTAGCATTGGGCTATTCATTCTAAGCCAAATTCATTCTGCTGCCGGATTATTGATATCTGCTGTCTTTATTGGTATAGGCTTTGGGTCAGCACAGCCATGTCTCCAAACGCAAGCCATTCAAGCTGTAGCACGTGAACGAGTTGGACATGCGAGTTCAACTTTTTACACCTTTTACGATATTGGCATCGCATTAGGTTCTTTTATTCTAGGTATTGTGATCACATACTATCAGTATTCGATTGCCTATATGTTATGTGCGATATTGACGCTATTAAGCTTGCTGTTTTACCGCTTCGTTGTTCAAACTAAAGTAAAAGTGGTCTAGAGAGCTAAAAATTTGTCCAAAAAAAAGCCTTCAGATGAAGGCTTTTTTATTCAATTAGCTCTCTGCATCTTCATCAAACATACTGAAGGTTTGTGAAGAGGTTTCAGCATTCTCTCGGACGCGTGAACTTTTTAGCTTAATTTGCAGACGTAATTCATTTTTAGAGTCAGCATTACGAATGGCTTCATCATAACTGATCGCACCTTCGTTATATAAATCAAACAATGCTTGGTCAAATGTTTGCATCCCCAGTTCTCGCGACTTGGTCATAATTTCTTTCAACTCATGAAAGTTACCTTTCAAAATCAAATCAGAAACTAAAGGTGTATTTAGCATGACTTCTACAGCAGCTCTACGTCCGACACCATCTTCAGTTCGGACTAAACGTTGAGAAATAATGGCTTTCATATTTGATGAAAGATCCATAAGTAACTGATTACGCCGTTCTTCAGGGAAAAAGTTGATGATTCGATCTAAGGTTTGATTGGCATTATTCGAATGCAACGTGCCTAAGCACAGATGACCAGTCTCTGCAAAAGCGATCGCATGCTCCATGGTCTCAGTATCACGGATTTCGCCAATTAAAATTACATCTGGTGCCTGACGAAGTGTGTTTTTAAGCGCATTATGCCATGAGTGACAGTCCACTCCGACTTCTCGGTGAGTGACCATTGATTTTTTATGTTTATGCACGTATTCAACTGGATCTTCTACAGTAATGATGTGCCCTGCTGAGTTCTCATTACGGTAATCAATCATGGCAGCAAGTGAAGTAGATTTACCCGATCCAGTGCCACCAACCACTAGAATTAAACCTCGCTTTTCCATTACCACATCTTTCAATGTTTCTGGTAATTTCAACTTTTCAAAGTTTGGAATTTCAGAGGTAATGGTACGAATGACCATCCCTACATTAAGTTGCTGTTGAAAAACATTCACGCGAAAGCGCGATACATCTGGGACATTAATGGCAAAATTACATTCTAATTCACTCTCAAATTCTGCTCTTTGTTTTTCATTCATTAAGCTATAAGCGAATAGTTTTGTTTTTTCTGCAGTCAAAGCTTGAGAACTTAAAGGCTTCATTGAACCTTGATGTTTCATACTTGGAGGAAAATCAGCTGAAATAAATAAATCTGATCCCTCATGGTCAAAAACGCTTTTAAGCAATCTGAACATGAATTGCCGAGCTTCGCTAAGTAATTCATTACTGAACATTAATTTCCCCAAGTTATAAATATTAAATACTTAAAATACTAATAGAAATATAAGGTTATTTCAGCTGTTTCATCAAATATTTAATGCTTTGAACAAACATTCAAATCTTAAAGGCAAAAAAAAGAACCCATATTTCATGGGTTCTTTTTTACGAATTATATTAGGAGAGTTGTTGAGCAACATCCAAAATCAATTGCTCTGTACTTAACCAACCCAAGCATCCATCAGTCACTGATTGACCATAAGTCATGTGATCAGAAATTTTCTGATTGCCATCGACTAAAAAGCTTTCTAGCATGACGCCACGGACTTGTGTTTGAGGTCGTTCATTCACAATTTGCTTTAATACAGCAGGTTGATTCAATGGATTCTTAGCGCTGTTTCCATGGCTACAATCAATAATCAAAGCTGGTAGTACATGGTTATTGTTTTCTAGAATCTTTTTAATTTCAGATAATTGGTAATTTGTACCCTGATTCGATCCACGTAAGATCAAATGTGCATGCGGATTACCCTTTGAAGATAAAATGCTTGGACCACCATCTTGACTTAAACCAAGAAATTGATGCGGTTGTGAAGCGGACTGAATCGCATCCAATGCAATTTGGATTGATCCATCTGTACCGTTTTTGAACCCAATGCTATAAGGCATATGGCTAGATATTTCACGGTGAATTTGCGACTCGCTTGTTCTCGCCCCAATCGCGCCCCATGAAATCAAATCATCAAAATATCCTGTTGCCATTGGGCTTAAGATTTCTGTGGCCAACGGCAAACCCATTTCAGCAATTTGAATGAAGAGTGATCTAGACTGTTCAAGTCCTTTTTGCATATCTGCTGAACCATTTAAATCTGGATCATACAAGAAGCCTTTCCATCCTACAGTGGTGCGAGGTTTTTCAATATAAGTACGCATCACGATGAAAATCTGATCTTTGACTTGTTCTTGCAGTTGTTTTAATTTTTGTGCGTATTCGAGGGTTGCTTTAGGATCATGAATCGAACATGGACCAGTAATGACCAATAAACGTGGATCATGACCCGCTAAAATGTCTTGTATTGTTTGGCGATGTTGACGAATTTGAAGTGAAACTATCGGACTAACTGGTAAAGCTGATTTTAGTTCTAATGGTAAGCTTAATTTTTTTTCTAAAGTATGTTGAGCTGTGGTTATAAGCTGAGAATTAATTGCATTCATCTTGAATTCCTTTGGGCAGCAATTGCCCTATCTTTTATTTGAGCGTGAGGTGTCTATTGGCTGGGTTTTGTTCTTGACTAAAATAGAACCAATAACCGTTGCTAAAATAAAAAGTATTCAATGTTTTCATGAGATGCTCCTATATTTGTTGAGATGAAAAAAAACCTGATTGGTGTTGCCAATCAGGTATAAACTTGATGGGCAACATTTTTGTTGCCCGAACGCGTCTAGGCAACTAGATGTTAAATTGCCAAAAATAATAATAAGCGTTAGTAATCAAGTGTGTCGTTTTCATCAAATTATCTAAAATATAACCCTTAAAAGTAAAATACGCATAAATAGACTGATTGACAAGCAATTTATATAAAAAATATTGTTATATCAATCATAACTCAAATATATCAATGGTTTATTGCTTATCTGTAGGAAGCCAATCTTTTATAGCACATACTTGTTTGAGCATCAGTTGCTCAGCCTCAGACTTACAAATCGCTTGGCTAAATAAAAAGCCTTGACCATATGCACAGCCAACATCCTGAAGACTTAAGAGCTGTTGGCATGTTTCGACACCTTCTGCGATCACATCCAATGACAGAATAGGTCCGAGCTTAGCAATGCCCTCTACAATTGAATTGATTGACTTCTCCTCATTCATTCGATTCACAAAAGCATAATCAATCTTGAGACAGTCGACAGGATAATCTCTTAAATGCGTCATTGAAGAATGACCGGTTCCGAAATCATCCAATGAGATTCGAAGACCATAATTTTTGAGCTTTTGTAGTGCTCGAATCACAAATTCTATTCCACGCTCAGCCAGAATATGTTCTGTAATCTCAACCTCGATTAAATGAGCAGGAATTTGATGTCGTTCTAAACGTTGAATTAACAATTCTGCATAATTGTCACGCATGAATTCAACTGGAGAGGCATTAATTGAGATCGGTACAAGTTGAACGCCCTTAGACATCCAATCTGCCATGTCACTGAAAATCTTTTGATGCATGATTTCACTGATTTTACTGGCCAGCTCATAATCGTTAAACGCTTCTGAGATTGAAGCTGGATAATGAAGTTGCTGCTGTGTATCATGCCAACGCATCAAAGCCTCAAATCCGATTAGCTGACAGTTATCTAAGCGAACCTTAGGTTGATAATACGGTTCGATTAAATTGTCCTGTATGATATAGCGAGCAGTATCAAGTTGTTGCATCTTCTTTTCAGCAAGTGCAAACATTTCGTCATCATACATACGATACCCACCACGACCTTTTTCTTTAAGATCATTTAGAGCGGTATCCGCACATTTCATCAATCCGAATACATCTTGAGCATCTTTAGGATAAATGGCACATCCAATACTCATCCCACTATTAATCACTTTTCCTGCATAAGTGATGGGGGCAATATTTTGTTTAAGCACTTTCTGTGTGGTTTGATGTAATTCTTCTTCTGAGGTCATCCCTGGGACAATAATTGCAAATTCATCTCCACCTAAACGTGAAACAATACACTTGCGATCCAAACTCTTTTGCAGACGTTTAGATAAGACTTTAAGTAGATGATCTCCAGCAGGATGACCTAAAGTATCGTTAATGTTTTTAAAATGATCGAGATCAATAAACATCATACCAATAAGTGTTTTTTCACGATTTGCTTGTGAAATCGCCGCTTTTAATTTATTTTTGAAGGCACGACGATTCATCAGACCAGTCAGATCATCATATTCACTGCTGATTTTTAGTTTAGCTTCGGCAACACGTTGACGGGTAATATCACGTGATACACAGAGAATACTGGTCGTATTTCCTTGTTCATCATGCACAGGTGTTAAAATATTATCCCAATACATCACAGTATCGCCGTGTGTGCTCATCCCCGCAAAACGGGCATTCTTCCCTCGAGCTGCTGTTTTAATCGCTTTTGCCCCCTGTTCACGTACTTCAGGTGGTAACAGCGTTAACCAATCCATTCCAAATTTCTTAACACGCTCTTGACCCAGTAATGCCATGCATCCAGATTTGTTCATGTGTTCAAGCTTGCCATCTGGTGTGATAATTTTTATACAGTCTACGCTGACATCGAGCATATCTGTATTCGCACGCAAGGCCTCAGCAGTTTCACGCATTTTGATTGTACGATCATGGATATTTGTGCAACTTATCATCCAATTTTGCTGGTTGGATTGAATCACCTTAGGTTCAGCAAGCATTAAGAACCAAAGATATTCACCTGATTTATTTTTTATACGACACTCTTTTTCAAATTTCTGACCGTTTTTTTGAGCATCATTCCAAATCTGATAAAGATGTTCAGCATCATCAGGATGAACAAATTTAAGCCAGTCTACGTCACGTAAGATTTGCGTATCCGCACCGATATATTGTTTAAGTGCGAGATTACAATACCCTGAGTTGGTGTGACTGACCCAAATCAAATTGGGCAGTAAATCGAGTGCAAATTTAAAGTCATCTGACAGTGTTAGATGCAAAGGCACAGCTTTGGACTGTAAATGATCAGCTCTATTCAGATCCAGAATGCTCATAGTTCACCTATTCGAAAATAACAACCCATCAAAATGACGAATACAAAAATCAGCGTAAAAATTTAGAATTTAATTAATCAGTATTTAAATTTAGTTAATAATGATTATTAATCATCATTAATTTTAAAATACGTGATAATAATAACAATTAAATGGACTAAATTAATACAAATACCATTTCTGCATGATACATAATTTTTATCACTTGTGAATATTAAATAGACAAAATGCATAAAAAATAATGAAATACGACACAATAATGAATTTATTTGATAATTCGACATCTTAGAATTAAACAATTCCGATTTTAATTAAAAAAATACCTACTTATATTAAGTAGGTGTTGAATAATATAAAAATAATCTAAACTTATTATTAATTTATTATAAAAAATCTTTAATGTTTTTGATCACCTCACTTGGTTTTTCTGCATGTAACCAATGTCCAGTGCCATCAATCGTCACAAATTTAGCTTTAGGATATTGGAACCGAATAAGATCGTTATCACGCTCGAGATTAATATAATCGGATAATTCTCCTTTTAAAAACAAAGTTTCATTCGATTGTGGATTAAGACGTTCCCATGACAAAATCTGAAAATATTGTTGTTTAAGTGCATCTAAGTTGAATAGCCAATGTCCATTGCGGAAAGATTTGAGCAGAAATTGAATAACGCCAATTTCATTAATATATTTCTGCATCAACTCGGTTGCCTCCTTTCTTGAAACAACTTGAGCTTTTTGAACTTCTTCTAAAGCTTTGAAAATTTGATCATGATGAGATTTTTGATAAGCGACGGGTGCCATATCAAGTACAATCAACTTAACTACTCGATGTGGTACAAGGTTTGCTAAGTGCATGGCAACTTTCCCCCCCATCGAATGACCAATGATGTGAAATTGTTGCACATTCATATCATCTAAAGTTTCTACAACATCTTGCGCCATGAGTTGATAACTCATTTGATTAGAATGAGGTGATAAACCGTGATTACGCAAATCAATTTGGATGACATCATGCGTTTCCTGAAATGCTCTCGCGAGCATGCCGAGGTTCGATAAACTACCAAAAAGACCATGAATCAGAACAAGAGCAGGTTGACGTTGATTCGCATTTGATTTGGTGATCTCAGCATTTAGTCGCATATATATACTCAAATAGCTTTAAAAATGTGATTCAAATTCTAACAGTAGAGTTTGTATTTTGGTGTTATTTTAATTTTTATTTATATAATTCAGTAAATTAAAGACAATCAAAAAAATTCGGTTATAAGTAAAAGTATTGAGTTTTATAAAAATTAGTCCTGTAATTCGATCTTGTGATCGTGCGGAAATTATATATATTATCCGATTAAACTTTTTACTTTGAACATTTTAGGAAATTTAGACCATGTTTCATCATGTAGATGCTTATGCAGGTGACCCTATTCTTTCACTTATGGAAGAATATAGTAAAGATGAGCGTACTCAAAAAGTGAATTTGAGTATTGGTCTATATTATAACGAAGACAGTATTGTACCTCAGTTAAATGCGGTCAAAGCTGCGTACAAAAATATTGAACCGAGCAACGATAAAGTTAAACTTTATTTACCAATGGATGGTTTGAAATCTTATAACGAAGCGACTCAAGCATTAGTTTTAGGTCCTGATAGTCAAGCGCGTAAAGATGGTCGTGCTGTCACGATTCAAACACTTGGTGGCTCAGGTGCACTTAAAGTTGGTGCTGATTTTTTGAAAAAATATTTCCCTGAGTCAGATATCTGGGTAAGTCAGCCAACTTGGGATAACCATATCGCAATTTTTAATGGCGCTGGTATCCAATCTCATTTCTATCCTTATTTTGATGCTGATACAAATGGCGTTAACGTTCCAGCAATGCTTGAGGAATTAAAAACACTAAAAGCAAAAAGTATTGTTTTGCTTCATCCTTGCTGCCATAACCCAACTGGTGCAGATTTAACGCCAGCAGAATGGGATCAAGTGATCGAAGTACTTAAGACGAATGATCTTATTCCATTCCTTGACATCGCTTACCAAGGTTTCGGTAAAGGTCTTGAAGAAGATGCATACCTTATTCGTGCTTTAGATAAATCAGGTATGAATTTCATTGTGAGTAATTCATTCTCAAAAATCTTCTCACTGTATGGTGAGCGTGTCGGCGGCTTAACATTTGTCTGTGATGATAAAGCTACTGCTCAAAAAGTGCTTGGACAATTAAAAGCAACTGTACGCCGTATTTATTCTAGTCCAGCAAGCACAGGTGCATTGTTGGTTGAAAACGTGTTAAACAACGCAGATCTAACTGCTCAATGGCAAGCTGAATTACAAGAAATGCGTGAACGTATTATTAAAATGCGTGAATTGTTAAATGCTAAATTGAGTGCGGCTCTGCCTGAACGTGACTTTAGCTATCTAGTAAAACAACAAGGTATGTTCAGTTATACAGGTTTGACTGGCGAACAAGTGGATATTTTGAAAGATAAATATGGTATTTATTTAGTCCGTAGTGGCCGTATGTGCGCAGCAGGATTAAACTTGAATAATATTGATTATGTGGCTGAATCAATTGCAGAAGTTTTGAAAGCTACCGCTTAAAAACAAAAAACGGGCATATCGCCCGTTTTTTATTGCCCAATTAAAAATGTACAACTGTACGGATTGATTTACCTTCGTGCATTAAGTCAAAGGCTTTATTAATGTCTTCTAGCCCCATAGTATGAGTAACAAAAGGTTCTAATTGAATGTCACCCTTCATCGCATCTTCAACCATTTTTGGTAATTGAGTACGACCTTTTACACCACCAAATGCTGTACCCATCCATTTACGTCCAGTCACTAATTGGAATGGACGAGTTGAGATTTCTTGACCTGCACCAGCCACACCGATAATGACAGATTGCCCCCAACCACGGTGTGCACATTCAAGCGCTGAGCGCATTACGTTTGTATTACCGATACACTCAAATGAATGATCAACACCCCAGCCAGTCATCTCTACAATGACTTGTTGAATAGGTTGATCATAGTCCTTAGGATTGAGGAAATCTGTAGCACCAAACTGCTCAGCCAATTTAAATTTTTCTGGATTAGTATCCACTACAATAATTCGGCCAGCTTTGGCTTGTTTAGCACCTTGAACAACTGCTAAACCAATACCACCTAAACCGAACACAGCAACAGTATCACCTTCCTGTACTTTTGCAGTATTGTGAACCGCACCAATACCAGTCGTCACGCCACAACCCAATAAACAAACGTGTTCAGGGTTTGCTTCAGGATTAATTTTTGCTAACGATACTTCGGCAACAACTGTGTATTCACTGAATGTTGAACACCCCATATAATGGTAAATAGGTTCGCCGTTATAAGAGAATCGAGTCGTTCCATCAGGCATAACACCTTTACCTTGAGTGGCACGTACAGAGACACATAAGTTTGTTTTATTTGATTTACAGAACAAACATTCGCCACATTCTGCAGTATAAAGTGGAATGACATGATCACCTGGTTTTACACTGGTCACGCCTTCACCAACTTCAACCACAATACCTGCACCTTCGTGACCAAGTACCGCAGGGAATACGCCCTCTGGGTCTTCACCAGAAAGTGTAAATGCATCAGTATGACAAACACCTGTATGCGTAATTTTCACCAATACTTCACCAGCTTGTGGTGGAGCAACATCTAATTCAACAATTTGTAATGGCTGACCTGGACCGAATGCCACCGCTGCACGAGATTTCATGATGAAAACTTCCTTTGTAAATTAAGATTTAACAGATAAGTTACAGTAACCGCTTTTGATAAAAACATTCAACTATTTGATTGATGATATTATAGCCATACAACTGAATAATAAGATTTAGGAACGACAGCTTTGATGCTTATGTTGCGACATATATTGTGTTTACTCACATTCTTTATTTTAACTGGATGTAATTTGGCGATGAATACAAGTATAAAACAAGCCCCAATCCAACCTCATACCGCACTTTGGCTCAGTAATACACCAGAAACAAAACGCAATATTGAACAAGGTTTAACTGCATTTTTACCACTTCATGATCCTTTTATGAGTATGGCTTCACGTGTTCATTTAATACGTGAAGCAAATCATACGATCGATTTACAGTACTATATCTGGGAAAATGATGTGATAGGTCAGCATTTATTGTCTGACCTACTCAAAGCAGCTGATCGTAATGTGAAGGTTCGACTGTTAATTGATGATCAAAATGGCACTCAATTAGACTCGACCTTAAGTGCATTGTCTAAACATCCTAATATCGAAATTAAGCTATTTAATCCCTACAAATTTCGCAGCTTTAGAGTTTTGGATTATGTGTTTCGCTTTAATAAAGTCAATCATAGAATGCATAACAAACTGATTATTGCTGACGGAGCGATTGCTGTTACTGGGGGGCGTAATATCAGTAATGAATATTTTGATGCCAGTGACAATTTTCAATTCGCGGATATGGATATTTTATTTGCAGGGCAATCAGTTTCAGCTGCAAACACGGTGTTTCACCAATTTTGGAATGATGAGCTGAGTTATAATATTCAGCAAATAATTCCTCAGTCTCAAAAAGAATTAGCGTATTTAAGATCGTATTATTCAACCAAGCAAAATTTTCAAGGTGCTGAAACTAAAAAACGTATTGATCAAGCAGAACGTTTTTTAGAAGAAAATTTAAAAAAACATCCTATTCGTTGGTCTAAAGCTCATTTTGTTGCAGACAGCCCCAATAAAATCAGAGCGAAAGCTCAATCTCATGAACTGCTGTTTAATCAGTTCAAATCCATTATGGGGAAACCTGCTCAAGAAATAAACTTGGTGTCTGCCTATTTTGTTCCTACTGTTCATGGTGAGTCTTTCCTCAAACAATTGAGTGAGCAGAATGTCAAAGTTCGAGTTTTAACAAACTCATATTTGGCAAATGATGTCTCGATTGTTCATGCATTTTATCAAAAATATCGAACCCCACTCTTAAGGTCAGATGTAAAACTTTACGAGTTTAAACCTTATATTGAACGGTCTGATCGGACTTGGTATGAAATTATGACGGGTAATGTTATTCCTGCGAAAGGAAAAAATGCGTCGCGTCTTCATGCTAAATTTTTTACTGTAGATGATAAAGTTTTTATTGGAACATTCAATTTTGATCCACGTTCAGCGTATTTGAATACTGAACTTGGACTGATCATTGAGTCAGCCGATTTTAAAACAGAGATATCTCAATCTTTAGATGAAAATCTTCCCAAAGTTGCCTATCAACTACATTTGGATGCACATCAAAACTTAAGATGGGAAGAACAACGAGGTGAAGAAAAGTTAATACATGATCATGACCCTGAAACGACTCGTTTTCAGAGATTTATGTTCAAGTCTTTGTCCTATCTCCCAATCGAATGGATGATGTAAATTCTTTGTTGTGACTGGTTTGTACAACCAGGATAAATTGCATTATTATTCACGTTTTATTTTTTGAACCCTTGGTTCTACTCTACTCCCATGCAATTTTTTGATCTTAGTCGACAGTATAATCTGAACGACATACTCACCCCTTTTTTATCACTTGAAGATTTATCTCAGCATGAATGGTATTTAGCTAAAATTAGTGTTGATTATGATTGCCTTACTGATGAAGACTTAGTTGAAGGTTCTATCACGTTAAAATCTAACCATAATGTTCAAATTGATTTGGCTTGGTTAATTTTAGACAATGGTCATGAGTTACAAGTTTTTTTCAAAGGCATTGAAACCTCTGTCTCAGAACAAACGCTCGTGATTGTGAAGGGTGCCCGCTTAGTTGATGAAGAAGGACAAGAATTATCTGCTCAAGCATTATCTTTATGGATTGATGGTACTCTACTCAATATGCTTCCACATATTCGTAAAGAAATTAAATCACGTTTAAACTTGTGGGATTATGTAGATTATGATGTGTAATAAGCATCTCGATTGACTTTAACAGGTTGTTAAATTAATCCAATTGACTGGAAAAGTTCACGATAGTATTCGGCTTTCTTTTCAAGAGCTAAAGGATAAGCTCTTGAAGAAGATGGCATACGATGAATTCGGATATCTTTGTTATCAAATTGCAGATCCACGACTGTACCCATTTTAACTTTAGTGTGTACAGACGCATTCATTGACTTTAATAAGGTCTCAGTTGCTTTATCACCTGTGGTCATAATATCTCGACAATATGGAATTTTTTTAAGCAATAGAAACATATCTGTCGGTGTAACGATTTCTAGAAATTGATCTGAGGCATTGTCTTTCAAACGCCGTACTTGATAGGCTGTATCAAATATTGCAATGCCCAACTCATTTAGAAAATCTTTCAGCATTTGCTCTTTGAATTGTTTATTTTCACGGTCTAGAAAATAATGAGAGTCTTGAAAAAAGATCAACCCATATATTTTCCACATATCATTTTGAAAATTCGGATAATAAAAATCCATTTTCCATCTTGCTTTCGGCGGAGGAAAACTGCCAAGCATGAGCAATTTGGCTTGTTGAGGTACAAATGGCTCAAGTGGATGTGTTTCGATATCACTCATATCAAATTTCGGTCTAACTTTTCGATCTACAGTGATTTTGAATAATCGAACTAATTTTTTTTGCCCAAAGCTGATAGATTTCTTTACTTGGATGAAATCCATCCTCAGCCATCTTCAAATTGAGTTGTTTATACTCATCCAAATCATATTTAACCAATTCAAATTTTGGTTGTGGTTCAATCCAATTTTCCAATTCAACATTCATTTGATGAGCATATTTTCCAAACAACCAAGCTAAAGGATTTGGTAATGCAGGAAACTCATTCATCGGTGGAACTCCAGTCGCGATAATGAGCTTGGGTGAAAATTTCTCAGCGATCAGTGAATATAATTGTTCTTGTAGGCAGATCCATTTTTGTGGTGAGATGAGCTGTGTTACATCATTGACCCCTATCGAAGTTACTACAATATCAAACTGATCGTTATTAATAGCCTGTATAGTTCGAATTACATCTGAAGTACGATTTCCAGTTTTTGCAATTAATGACCAGCGAATTTGAAAATGATCTCTTAGTTCTTGTAACAATGTTCCGCTTAGCGCATCTTCTTGAAATTGCACACCCACACCAGCAGCAGCTGAATCACCTAAAATTAAAATTGATATTTGAGGGCCATTACCAACCAAACCATTTCTTTCCCCCAAAGCTTCTGCTAAACGAGGTGTATTTTTCTTGACTTGGTAACCTTGCACAAGTAAAGCTGGAATGAGTGCGATTGTCGCTAATTTAAGAAACATGTATTTGATTTTAGGTTTTGATATTTCCTATTTTAAACGATTTTTTGATATTTTCATTGCTATTTATTATTGAAAATAATTATCATTTACAATGATTAATTCAAAGCTAAAATCCATGAATCATCCTATCAAATTTTTTTCTATATTGATGTTAATGAGTACCGCAGTAAGTGCTGATCTTTCTGTAAATCATTCATTACAAGTCAGCACTCAACCTTATGCCCCTGCATGTGAAGATATGGATGCCAAAAGTAAGGTGCTTCAGCAAATCCAAAACAAAATTCAGATGCATCCTGAGCAAAAAAATCATCTCCTCGATCAATTTTGGTCGGAAATTCGTAAAAATCAAACCCCAATAATTGAAGATTTTAATGAAACACACCAACGTGTCATTTATTTATATCGTGGTGCAAAACACAATGTGCGATTAATCGGTGGTCCGAGTAATGATCATGAGTGGTTAACTCGACTTAAAGGTACTGATATTTGGTTTAAAGAAAGTATTGTTGATTCAAGATTTATCGGAAGTTATAGTTTTGCTGTGGATTCACCGAATATCGATGGATATTTATCAAATTACTGCCCACATTTAAACCCAAATTTAAAAGAATCTCGAGATCAGCGTCGATCTATTTTAAAGGTACAACAACTCGACCCTTTCAATCCTCATAAGTGGTTTGATTCTAAAAATATTGCCTTAAAAACGAATACCACGCTGAGGAATGAAAATATCGCAAAACTCAGTCGAGCGCCCAATTTTATTGATCCAACTCAAATGGCTGAAAAAAGTGAAAAACAATTAACTTATTCCGTGTTGAAAAGTAAAGTTTTGGGAAATGATCGTCTTATCCAGATTTATGCGACTCCACCTCAAGTCGGAAAATCATATATCACACTGATTTTTTTTGATGGTGAGCAATATGCGCATTTAGTTAAATTTCCCCAGATATTAGATCAGTTGGTTCAACAACAGCAACTCCCACCTATACAGGCTGTTTTTGTTGGACATCCTAATGATCAATTACGTGCTAAAGAACTTAGCCCCAATCCAGAATACACACAGTTTTTTCAAGAAGAATTATTGCCTTGGATGAGTCAACATTTGCCCTACCAACGTGATCACAACAAAACAGTCTTATTGGGTTCAAGTTTAGGTGGTCTGAGTTCTGCTTATTTGGCGTTAAAAACATCCAATGATATTAGTCACGTCGTGCCACTTTCTGGTTCATTTTGGTGGAAATCTGATCCAAACGATACAATCAATGGTATGAGTAAACTGATCAGAGCTTCAACATTAGACAATATAAAGAAACTCAATTGGTATATTTCAGCCAATAGCTATGAATATTCGAGACAAAATAATAGCTTAAGCATTCTAGAAACCTCTCCGATTGTCGCTCAGGATTTAATCGATCAGGGACACAATGTTCACTATCAAGAATATATAGGCGGACATTCATATGCCGTTTGGCAAATCGTCATACAAGATGCTTTGAAATATTTCTTTAAAAATAAATCCCACTAAATGTGGGATTTATAAGACGTTCTTTTAACTCAGCTTATTGACGAGCTGAAGCGGTAAAACCTTCATTGCAAAACCCAATGGCAACCATGGCCACTTTGGTACATATGCTTTGACTGGTTGCTTTTCGATTGCTTCAGCTAATAGTCGTGATCCTGTGGCTTGATCGACCTCAAAAGGTAATTTTCCAGCACCTTCATTAATTTCAGTTCGAATGTAACCAGGATAAATCGTTGAAACTTTAATTGGTGTTCCAAGAAGTTCAGCTCGAATCCCTTCGGCTAAATGCGCAATTCCCGCTTTACTGGCAGCATAAGCTGTAAGATGTTTTGGCATACCACGCAAAGCACTCATCGACGAAATTACAACTAAATGTCCTGAATTTTGAGATCTAAAAATTTCGACCGCTGCTTCACATTGTGCCATCGCAGAAATAAAATTAGTTTCAACTGTTGCTTTATTAATCGCAAAATTACCTTTACCGATACGACGTCCTTCGCCCACACCAGCATTGACTATCACTCGATCGATAGTGCCTAGCTCATCTTTAAACTCTTTAAATACACGGAAGACTTGCTCATCATCCGTGACATCCAATACCTTCGCACTTACTTTTACCTGATAGCGTTGTTCTATTTCGTCTTTTAAAGCATACAACCTTTCTAAACGACGTGCACAGATCGCTAGGTTATATCCTTTTTTTGCAAACTCTTGTGCCATCCCAGCACCGATACCTGAGCTTGCCCCTGTAATTAATATAGTTTTGTTCATTCCATTTTCTCTCTATGGCATATAGCCTTGATCAAATCCAAGTGAGCAAATCACGATCTTGTTCTTTTAAATAATGATGTTCATTTAAACTGAGTAATTGTGGTTCTGTACCAACCAATCTTAAGGTGGTAAAACTGGTATTAGTGATTGCCCAGTTCAATGCAAAAGTTTTGTCTGAACTTAAACCAAGTAAATGCCCTGCAACAACAGATATAACACCACCAGACGTATAAACTACGGCATAGCGAGGTTTTTCCTTTTCAAGTTGTACACATAGTTTGTTCAAGCCTTGAAGTACTCTTTGCTGAAATTGAGGCCAGCTTTCGTCATAATCATGATGATGATCCCCCTTGGTCCAACGTTGAATTGCACCTTCAAAAATTTTTCCTAAATAGGCACGTGGATCTACCGCTTGACTAACATCTTTTTTAAGTAATGCAGGATCTGCAAAACGTGGTTCATATTTTGCAAACACTTGTTGATGATTGAATTCGTTCCAATGTGGATCGATATCAATCTGACTGTCAGGAAAACACTCTTTCAAAGAGATATCCGCCGTCTGCTGATGACGTTTCATCGAGCCAGCTAATACATAGGGCTGCTCTTGTATTAACTTTTGAAAATATTGTCCCAACACACGTGCTTGAACTTCACCTTTCTGAGAAAGCTGATCATAACTTTCAGCACCAAATGAAGCTTGACCATGTCTGACCAAATATATTGTCGTCATCTTGGCAGAATATCCTGTAATTTTGCGAGATAAGTTTTTGCAATTTCATTCGCTTCAAGCTTTTGTATACCTATGAGTTTTAAAGCACGAATATGTAATGCATGAATCACAATCCAAAAATCCTTAAATGCAGGATTATCCGTTTGTTTATGGTAATAACGATAATAAATTTGTTGTGCTATGACCGCTAATCTAAAGATCCCAAATACTTCATAGAACGTCCAGTTAGATGGCTTTAGTCCTGTTTTTTCTAGGTAATAATCCACAACTTCTTTACGTGTAAACATACCTTTAAGATGTGTAGGTTGTCGACGTGTCGATTTAAAGATCATATTGTCGTTTTCTTCAACCCAATATGCTAAGGCTGATCCTAAATCCATAAGTGGATCACCAATTGTCGCCATTTCCCAATCCAACACCCCGATGACCTCAGTAGGCTGTTGAGGATTCAAAATGACATTATCAAAACGCCAATCGTTGTGAATAATACAGTTGGTTGAATCCTCAGGAATATTGTCTTTAAGCCAATTTCGTACAAACTTAAAGGTCGGTACATTGATGGTATGGGCTTTTTCGTAGCGACTGTCCCAACCTTCGACCTGACGACGGCAGTAACCTTCACCTTTTCCAATTTGTTCAAGTGCTGTTCCTTGATAAGGAACTTGGCGCAATTCAATCAATTTGTCTAAAACATTTATACAAAGCTGATGTACATCAAATTCAGTGAGTTTTAGTTCTGGTGGAAGCTTTGCCCTTGGTATAATTCCCTCGATTCGCTGCATCACATAAAAATCGCATCCGAGTACAGATTTATCCTGACACAATGCCAACATATTGGGCACGACTGGATATAGATCTTTTAAAGCTTTCTGAACATTATGTTCTCGAACCATATCATGAGCAGATTTGGCTTTGGTTCCTGCGGGTGGTCTTCTTAATATCAGATCTGCATTGCTATATTTTAGCCGGTATGTCCAGTTTGAAGCTCCACCAGAATATTGTGTAACTTCTACAGGCTCAATCACTTCCACACCATTTTGATTTAACCAGTTTGTGACTGAAACGATATCGAGCTCTTCACCACGTCTGACTTGCCCTGCTGTATCTATAACTGACATATTTCTTCCTTAAATCGAGTGCTCATCTTATTGATAAGGACGAGTTGAAAAACCACGTTTCGCAATTTCCAATTTTGCAATCATGCCTTTATGCACCTCATCTGGCCCATCTGCCAAACGTAATGCACGTGCTTGTGCAAAAAAACCTGTCAATGGCGTATCTCTAGACAGACCAGCACCGCCGTGAATTTGCATTGCCATATCGACAACTTTTTCCAAAACACTAGGTGCAACGACTTTAATTGCAGAGATTTCAGTGAGTGCAGCCATATTGCCCAGTTTATCCATTTTATATGCCGCATATAAGGTCAAAAGACGTGCTTGATCGATGGCAACACGCGCTTCCGCGACTCTTTCCAAATTACCACCAAGTTTCAAAATTTCCTTGCCGAATGCTTTTCTTTGCATTCCACGATCAATCATTAATTCCAATGATTTCTCAGCAGCCCCGATACAACGCATGCAATGATGAATACGTCCTGGACCAAGTCGCCCCTGTGCAATCTCAAACCCTTGACCTGCTCCACCAATAAAATGAGTGACTGGAACACGAACATTATTAAAGGTTACTTCTCCATGACCGTGTGGCGCATCATAATCACCAAATACAGGTAACATTCTTTCAATTTTCACGCCCTCAGTTTCAACTGGAACTAAAACCATTGAATGTTGTTGATGTCGACCTTTATTTGCGTCTGGTGTATGTGCCATAAATATAATGAGTTTTGCATTAGGATCGCCTAAGCCTGACGACCACCATTTGCGTCCATTTAAAACAATTTCGTCTCCCTCAATTACAGCAGTGGCTTGCATATTCGTTGCATCTGAAGAAGCAACTTCTGGTTCAGTCATGCAAAATACGGATCGAATTTTTCCGTCTAAAAGAGGTTTTAACCATTGCTCTTTTTGTTGTGCTGAGCCATAACGCCAAATTAACTCCATATTACCGCTATCTGGCGCATTACAATTGAAAACTGTAGGAGCCAATAAATTACGGCCAGTTAACTCAGCAATGTGTGCATATTCTTGAACTGTTAAACCTTGACCAAATTCTGGGTCTGGTAAAAAAAGATTCCACAGATTTTGTGATTTAGCTTTTTGTTTGAGTACTTCAAGTTCTGCTGGCCACATCCATGATGTCCAATCATCACTTGGATTTAATTGATGAACTTTATGCCAAAATTCTTGTTCTATAGGCTCTATTTCGTCTTGAATAAAGCGTTGTGCTAAATCGTAAAAGTGTTTAGCTTTTTCCGTTAATTCAAACATTAATCCCTCAAACTATATTCTCGTCACGCTTTACATCAACATAGCTTGAAATCTACTATGAATAAAATGATTTATTTAAATATTACTTTATGAATAGAATTCATCAGGAATCTGTGGATCTGAGCGCTTTTTCACACATTGATATCAATCTATATCCATTATTTATTGCGATATACGAACATCAAAGTATCAGCAAAGCCGCAAATATGATGTGTATTACACAATCTGCAGCCAGTCATGCTTTACAGCGATTAAGATTACAATTGAAAGATGATCTTTTTATCCGAAGTGGTATAAAGATGGTTGCGACACCTTTTTCACATCAAATTTATCCACGAATAAAAGAAACATTAATCGCAATTCAGCATATCTCGACTCATCATATATCTTTTGACCCATTGACGATTCAATCTATCCGTATAGCAATTCATGATGAAATTGAGCCTTTAATTTTTCCGCAGTTAATTCGTCATTTTCGTGATTTAGGACTAGCGACACGGTTTCAAAGTATCAAATTAGATCGAACTAATTGGGCAAAAGATTTATTGTCACAGCAACTTGATTTAGTGGTTGATCTTCAACAGAAAGTTGATGAGAAAATTTATTTTAACCCTTTAGTGAATGATCGCTTTGTGATATGTGGTTTGACAACCATCGAAAATTTAGAACAATACAAACATGCCCAACATATTGGTGTTTCATCAAGGCATTCTGGTGTGCTTATTGAAGATTTACATTTTAAAAAGTTGAATATTCAACGTGATATTTTTTTACGCTGTCAACATTACTCAACAGCACTACAAATTTTGAAGGAATATCCTGATACATTGCTAACCTTACCTTTTAGTATTTTAAAAAATTTGAAATTACCTCAAGATTTAAAAATTTCTGAACTCCCTGTTGAATTTCCTTTAATGAAAATGGGAATTTATTGGAATTCACAATTAGCATCACATCAAAAGTACGAGTATTTAATTTCAGAAATTAATAAAATTTTTGCTTAGGCTATTTGTGGCGGTGATAGATGATAAAACTTAGGCTATTTACTTGAAAATCTGTGTAAACACCATCTGTTCAATATTAAATCAAACACTCACTTCGAGTTGATTTATCATATTAAGGCTTGTTTTCTCTTGTGTTTTCTATGTTTGATCAACTCCCTGCATCATGGCTTATTGGGCTAGGTGCGATTTTATGCTTATTACTTCTTATCATTTTTAGACAAGTAAGAATTTATCTTCTTCAAGTATTTAAACCTTTTAAAAAAGGAAAAACTTATTGGTGCCGTGTTACAGCGGTGAGTGATGGTGACACCCTCTCCTGCCACCGTTTAAATTTAAGACGTTCTAAAACTAAATTACGCTTTGCTTTTGTAGATGCGCCTGAATCTAATCAAAGTTACGGGCTTGAATCCCAACGCTTAGTTAAGAAAATGGTTCAAGGTAAAATTGTTCGTGTAAAAATCACGGATATTGATCGTTATGGACGTTGCGTGGGTGTGGTCTACCGTTATCGCAAGAATATGAATGAAGAATTAGTGAAGCGTGGTGGTGCGTGGGTTTACGAAGAATACATACGTGATCCAAAGCAATTAAAATATATGATCTCGCTACAAGATAGTGCAAAACGCAATAAACGAGGTCTCTGGCGCGGGACCCGTCCTATTCGACCAAGTACTTTTAGAAAACAAAAAAACTAATATTTTCAGTACCCTGATTATCAATAAGTGCATTACGCTTGATTCATCTAATAATTGAGCGTAAATTCAAGCCAACAAACTAGTTAGCTTGGTTAACTATATGCAAAACTCTCCCAAATTCCGTGTCGTATTGCTGCGAAGTGCGCGACTCTTTAGTGACCGTTTAAATGATATCTTGGCTCAATACCAACTGAACTATTCAATGTGGCAGTTGATTTATCATATCTATGATCATGACTCCATCACTTCAATTGATTTGGCTCGTGAACTCAATGTTTCTAAACCATCAATTGCAAAACGCATTAATACTTTACATAAATTAGATGTTATTCAGTTTTTAGAATCATCTGATAAACGCCAAAAATTAATTCAATTAACTGAAAAAGGTCGAGATCTTTATCAAATTTGTACAATTCAGATTGATCAATTTGAACAACAGTTTTTGAATCAAATAAATCCTGAAGACATCGCTCAAAGTGCTGAGACACTTCAACTGTTTTTGTCTATTTTAGAGCGTGATAAAAGTTTAAATATCGTGGAGGAGTTATGAGTATTTCCTCAAATCAAGTTGATCAGCCTCTTTGGACACGTAATTTTATTTTGGTCAGTTTAATTAACTTTCAATTGGTACTGACTTTTTATCTTCTCGTCATTGTCATTGTGGGATTTTCGATAGCAGAACTTGGAGCGACGACGGCGCAGGCTGGTTTAGTATCAGGACTTTTTATTGTGGGTACACTGATTGGTCGTTTATTGGTTGCTAAATTCCTCGTTAAATTCGGTTCTAAAGTCACCATGTTGGTCGGACTCACTGGATTTCTCATATTTTCAGGCTTTTATTTTCTTCATTTAGAGGTTGGAACTTTATTAATCGTTCGATTCTTTCATGGCTTTATGATGGGGGTTGCCTCCACCGTATTTGGCACAATTATCGCTCAAATTATTCCAGCAACTCGTCGTGGTGAAGGTATAGGTTACTACAGTATGAGTAGTACTTTAGGAACTGCTATTGGACCATTTTTGGCAATCTGGCTAATGCTTCATGTCAGTTACAACATTATTTTTGCCCTATCTTCAATCCTTGCAGTTTTATGTTTAATTACAGCATTATTTATTCAAGTTCCTCAATTGCATCAGGTTTCTTTTATACCTGATCAGATTCATACTCAAAACAGTTTTCTATCTCAATATATTGAAAAGAGCGCCTTACCCATTGCTCTGATCATGTTGGTAAGCTCCCTCTTTTACTCTGGTGTTCTATCGTTTATTAATTTTTATGCCAAAGAAATTGATCTGGTTGAAGCAGCATCATTTTTCTTTCTCATTTATGCGTTGACGATTCTGCTCTCTCGTCCTATTACGGGACCACTGATGGATAAGAAAGGCGAAAATATAATTATGTATCCGGCCTTTCTCATTATGGCACTTGCATTCTTCTTGTTGAGCCAAGCTAACAGTTCGGGCCTTTTGTTGATTTGCGCAGGATTATTAGGTTTAGGCTACGGTAATATCCAGTCAATTTGCCAAACGATTGCAGTGAAAAGTACTAGTTTGGAACGAATGGGATTTGCAACCTCAACTTATTTTATCTTTTTAGATGCAGGTTTGGGATTCGGTCCTTATTTCTTAGGTTCAGCTTTAGACTTGATCAGTTACCAACAACTCTATTTATATAGTGCTATTGGTACTTTATTTTGCATTGTCTTATATTATGTATTACATGGGAAAAACGTTCGAAATATGAATATTGCTTAGGCTATTTATGGGTTTAAAAAAAGCACTCCAATGAGTGCTTTTCCATATTTTATTTAAACACTTTAAAACGTGTGGCGTCGTCAATATAGCCTTTATCGAAAGCTTCACTTTCCTTAGATCCAAATACCAATTGTGCGCGTAGTTTCCACGAAGCTGGTACAGCCCATTCAGTTTGGACTTGATCATCTACAATCGGATTATAATGTTGAAGGTTTGCACCTAAACCTTCTGTATGCAAAGCTGTCCAAACCGCAAACTGTGCCATTGCTGTTGAATGTTCCGCCCAAATTGGAAAGTTTTCCGCATAAGATGGATATTTATCTTGTAAGTCAGTGATCGTATCCATTTCTTCGAAAAATAATACAGTGCCTACGCCTGCAGCAAAGCTATCCATTTTTGCAGAAGTTTTTGCAGCACTCGCCTCGTCCTTTGCATATGACTTTAGCTTCTCTTTCACAAAGCCCCAAAATTTTTCATGTTCAGCGTTAAATAAAATTACAGCGCGCGAAGATTGAGAGTTAAAAGATGATGGGCTTTGTTTAATCGCATTCTGAATAAGATCTGTTAAGTACTCAGGAGATTGTTCAACTGCTTTTCCTAAAGCATAAATCGTACGGCGTTTTTGAATTAAATCTAAAAATTGATTCGACATTTTTTGAAATCCTTTGGTATTTCCTCGGGGAAATACGATACCCTGACTTTCAATTCATTAGAAATACTTAACCAAAGATTAAATATTCAACAAATCAAATATGTTGTAGTGTTACATTAAGCATTTATCAGACCAACATCTATCCATTTTGAACCCTAATTCGAAGATTTGATTTTATTCGTATTTTTTTTACCCAATAGTAAAAAGCCCTCCATGATAGAGGGCTTGTCTTCGCATATGTAAGCTTAAAATTTAGCTTCAAGAACCTGAGCCGATACTTGGTTTTTCCATAGGGAGCGTAAGGTTGGCAAATAGAATTTTTCACCTAACTCCACTAATTCAGCATCAATCGCCGTATGAACTTCATGCATGAACAAATAGTCTAAATCTACCATACTGAGCTTAGGTTGTTCTTTAGAAAACTTTGCTCTTTTTTGTTGACCAGTTTTTACTAGCTGATCTGCAAATTCACGATTTTTGAATTGTGTAATGGCATTCAGACGCAATTCAATAACACCCCAACCTGTCAGTAGGAGTTTGAACGTTTCAAAATCTTTTGTTGTTGATTCCCACGTCATGTCTTCTATATTTTCATCTTTAGGCAGAATAGGAAGTAGTAATTCCATGATACTTGGGAAGATTTTTTTAAAGTTAAGAATAAATTTAACAGGATGTTCACCTGGATAATCTTGAAATTGAACATTTTTTTGAACATCTGTTAAATATATATCGAGCATTGAAAATTTCCGTAGATTGGCTATAAGGTCGCCCAGAAGACTGAGACCAGAAAGCAATTAATATGTATACATATTTTAACTAATGTTCTGTGTTTATCAATTCTGATTATATAAATTTTAATTGAACATGAAAATTTAAAGAAATATTAAATACAAAAACTCTATCAATATTTCATAAATTGCCAAATTTAACGGCATCTTCAGTTAATACTTTAACTTGCATTAATATTAAAATTAAATTGAAGAGGTTAAATAAATTTTTAATATTCTTCAATTTCATATATTTACAAGAGTGACTGACGAAAATGACTAAATTATTATTAACTACAATTGCCGTAATGTTCCCTATTGCTACTTTTGCAGCACCAACCGTAACTTTTCAAGGTGAAGTTACTTCTCAAACTTGCAAATCCTCAATTAATGGACAAACAAATTCAACCGTTTTATTACCCACGGTACCTACTTCAGAATTAGCTGCAGCTGGTAATACGACTGGAATCACTCCCTTCACTATCGAGGTATCTGACTGTCAAGTAGACACGGCGGATGTTGATATTACGACTAAGTTTTTAGGTCACAACGTAACCTCTACAGGTAATTTAGGCAATATTGCTACTGCTGATCCAGCGGAAAACGTTTCTATTCAATTAACTACAGATGCTGCTGGTAAAACACCTGTTGTTCTTAACGGTGTAACCGCTGTGCCAGGTTTAACATTAACAGCTGGAGAAACATCAGCAAGCCATCAATTCGGCGCTCAATATTATGCTGAAGATGCTGTAACCGCTGGTGCTGTAACCGCTGTAACTGAGTACACCCTTAGCTACAACTAATTTTAAAAAGCAATAACACGACTTAATTTCTTGTTCTGCTATTGAATCGTACTTCTCAGTAGCAGGACTTTCTTTCCTTTAAAAAGAGAGTTCCGTTTTGAAGACAGCAATCAAATCCAAAAATTTATTATTGGCAGCGATATGCATTTTCCATTCAGCTTCACATGCAGCTGTGGTTATGACGGGTAAACGAATCATCTATCCTTCTAATCAAAATGAAAAAACCATTCAACTACAAAATAAAGATCTAACACCCAATATTGTTCAAGTTTGGCTAGATAGCGGATTTGAAGACTCAACTCCAGATCATGCTGAAGCACCGTTTATAGCGAATCCCCAAATATTTAAAATTCAACCAAATCAAGGTCAAATGGTTCGACTAGTTTTTACGGGTGAAAAAAATGAATTACCCAAAGACCGAGAAACGCTTTACTACCTAAACTTTTCAGAAATTCCTGCAACCACAAATGATTCAGTAAACAAGAATAAACTCATGGTGGTGTTCAAGAATCGAGTCAAAGTATTTTATCGACCAGAGAAACTTAAATTTGAATCTCATAAAATTTACGAACATATTCATTATGAACTCATTAACAGTCCAACGCTCCCTAAAGTTAAACTCACGAACAACAGCCCTTATTATGCCAATATCGCTCAAGTTCTATTAAATCGAGCGTCTCGAAATACTCAAATTTCTAAAAACAGTATGATCGAACCATACAGTAGCCTCGACATACCGTTATCTCCACGTGACGCGAAAATTCAGAATTTCAAGATTCATCTTAATCTCATCAATGATTACGGGATTATTGTATCCAATGAAATTCGACCGAAAGTGGAGTAATGCGACCATGCAATCCTTCCCTTTTGTCTATTCAAATTCTAGTTCGAACATTTTACTAGGCTTGTTAACCCTTATTACAAGTGCAAGCTTTGCGTACGATATACCAACTCGATCAGAAATAGGAAATAAACCAATCGCAAACGCTCCCAATAACAACGGTGAGTTAAATGCCAATTTGAAAAAACATGAAAATGTAGAAAACTACATCTTTGATCCTGCCTTTTTTCAAGGTTCTAAATTAAACCAAAAAGCTTTGATCCGTCTTAGTAAAGGTAATGAAATTAGTGCAGGGATCTATAAGGTTGATATTTACATCAACAATAAATTTATTGAAAATACTAATATTCGCTTTAAAGAAATCAGTGATAATGAAGTTGAACCGTGCTTCGAACTTGAGCAATTAGAGCGTGCGGGTGTTATTTCCCAGTTTAAGAGTGATAAAGAAACGCAAATTTCTGCATGTGAACAATTAACCCATTATGTAACAACAAGCTCAACAAAATTTAATCAAGCCCAATTAAGATTAGACCTCAGCATTCCGCAAAGTTTGATTAAAACCCTGCCTCGAGGCTATGTTCTTCCATCCCAATTAGATGATGGCGCTTCCATTGGTTTTGTGAATTATTACGCAAACTATTATCACAATAGCTATGCGGGTTATGGACAATCCCATCAACAAAACTCTGCTTATCTATCATTGAATGGTGGGATGAATTTTGGAAAATGGCAATATCGTCAACAGTCAAGTTTCACTAGTCAACAAGATAAAAACCAATGGCACAATATTCGAAGTTACATAAAACGACCGATTACCACACTGCAAAGTGAATTTTCAGCTGGACAGTTGAGCTCAACAGGACGTTTCTTTTCTGGTCTAAGTTTTAATGGAATGAATTTGAGTTCAGACGAAAGAATGCTCCCTGACTCCGTCCGTGGCTATGCACCTGTTGTACAAGGTACAGCTCAAACTACCGCTAAAGTTTCCATTCTGCAAAATGGTCGAGAAATTTATCAAACCACCGTAGCGCCAGGCCCATTCAAAATATCAGACCTCTATCCAACCAGTTACAATGGTGATTTAGAAGTAGAAGTACTTGAAGCAGATGGAACTCGTCAGACATTTAGAGTGCCATTTTCTGCTGTTCCTGAATCTATCAGAAAAGGGGCATTTAGATACAACTTAGACATAGGCCGTACCCGTGATATCGGTGAAGATACAAACTTTAGCAACATCACAACTCAATATGGATTAAGCAACGCACTTACCCTCAATAACGGTTTTCGTCTTGCTGAAGGATATCAATCTGCCTTAGTTGGTGGTGCTTTCACGACATATTTAGGTGCTTTCGGTATAGAAACCACTTACTCACGTGCAAAACTATTGAATGAAGATTATTTACAGGGTTGGATGTTTGGAGCCAATTACAGTAAAACATTCCAAAATACCAATACGACTATTGCACTTGCAGGATATCGATTTTCAACTGAGGGTTATCGAGATTTAACAGATGTCATTGCACTTCGAAAATCAATCAAAGATGGTTCAACATTTAATTCGAATACTTACCAAGAACAATCTCGGGCAACTATTCTACTCAATCAGTTATTAGGTGATTATGGCACCATTTATTTATCTGGTTCAGCTTCAAGATATCGAGATGACAAGCCAAATGATTACCAACTCCAACTGGGCTATGGTAAAACTTTAAGCAATGGAATCAACCTCAACCTATCTGTATCACGTCAAAAATCGATTTATCAGAACTCTTATAATGCCCAGCACGTTCTGGATAGAGCATACCCATATGATCAAAAAAATCAAACTACGGTAGGCTTATCGATTAGTTTTCCTTTGGATAAAAACAATTTAGCAAAAAATCTAAATTTAAATTATAACCACAGCGATCAGCAGAATACTTACCAAGCCACAATTGATGGAAATATCGAACGGATCGATAACTTAGACTATACCCTTGGAGTTCAATACGATGATTTTTCTGAAGTTACATTATGGAATGCAAGTTTAAATAAACGCTTCAATGCTGCCAATACCTCTTTCAACATTTCTAAGGGGAATGACTACTGGCAAAGTTCAGCCAATATTCAAGGCGCTTTAGCTGTCCACCCTGGCGGGATTACATTTGGTCCTTTCCTCAGTGATACCTTTGCCCTTATTGAGGCTAAAGGCGCATACGGTGCGAGTGTATTAAATGCTCACGGCACTAAAATTGATAAAAAAGGTTTCGCACTTGTGCCCGCGCTTACACCCTATCGATATAACAGCATTGCCATTAATCCTGAGGGTATGTCTTCTCAAACAGAAATCGATGCAGGTAATACCAAAGTTGCACCGTATGCGGGCTCAACGATAAAGATCAATTTTAAGACTAAACAAGGTCATGCTGTCCTGATCCAAAGCAAACTCAGCTCTGGAGGTACTATCCCACTAGGCTCAGATGTATTAAATGAGAAGAAAGAAAATATTGGTATGACTGGTCAAAATGGGCAAATTTATTTTAGAACTGAGCAACCCGCTGGAAACGTGCAAATCAGATGGGGAGAACATTATGATGAAAGGTGTTCAATCCATTACAACATTCCTGACACTGAAAAAGACAAACATATCATTCGTTTGAATGAAGTCTGCAACGTAGAGAACTAAACGATGAAATATATGATTCAAATTTTAGTACTTTTAGTGACTTTAACTGCGGTTACTACCTCCTATGCACGTTGTGTACGTAGTTATCTCGGTATGAGTGCAACTGATTCAAATGCAACACCTTTAGATTTTGGAAAACTAAACTTGACCTCGGCTTATTTGCAACCTGTAGGGAGTGTATTAGGTCATACGGTCGTTCCACCAACACACCGAGGTATTCCACTCTCCACCGTTTTATGGACATGCGATGAAGCTGATTTGCCCCATATTTATTTTTTAGTTGCCACCAATGGTGATGAACCCTTCGGTGGACATGTAGAAACAGGTGCCAGTGATGGCTTGAGTGGTGTTTACGCAACATGGTGGCAATACATTGGATTGAAACAGAGTATGGCAGGTGTCACGCTTTCCAGATATTGGCAGAAAATTAACATTGAAAACTACCAAAAAGCAGATGGTAAAATTCAAATTCGATTGATGGATATTCCTCCTCTCGAAGCGACTTTATACAAAATAAGTAGCCTCCCATCATTTACAAGAGGGACGCTGTGCAACCGAAATATGATTGTGAGTGGCTCATACAAAAGTGGAAAATTATCTACAATAGGAACTGCAAGTTGTAATCAGCCTAGTGCATATATTCAATTAGCAGGTAACAATAATGTCAATATAGTTCCACACCATGATCAAATCGGTGAAGATTCTAATATTAATTTTGCATTCTGGGGAGCCAATAATGGCTTTGCTTATGGATTAAACACTTCCACAAACTCCAACCTCTCACAAGTTCAAACATGCGTTGCTCGAACAGCAACACCTACGGTTTTATTTCAGGCTATTCCTGCGCAGCAAATTAACAATGGTTCGACCGCTGAAGCTAATTTTAATGTCGAAGTTGAATGCAGTAATGCTGCGAAATCAGGTGTTGCCACAGACCACACAGCAATCGGTTTTCAACCCTCTAATGCAGCATATGTAAATGCTCAAAAGTTAGGTTTAATCAACTCAAATGGCTCAGTTCAATATTTAGTTTCAGATCAATATCAACAATCTACTTATGCTAAGGGCGTAGGAATTCAACTCGAAAATTCAACGACAGGAACAAAGATGCATTTTCTCAATCAATATGCAATTTCTGGAGGTGGACAAAGTGCAGGCTGGTATCCAGTATTAGAAGGTGACCCGAGCCCCATCGGTTCTAATCAATCTGGATATCGAAGTTACGTACAGCAATATAAAGCGATTCTTAAGAAGATTCCTTACCTGGATGTAAAACCAGGGAAAGTTAAAGCAACAGCTACTGTTGTGGTGAAAATTCAATGAAAATTCGACTTATAATCATAACACTATTTTTGAGTAATCTACTGACAATATTGTGTCATGCTGGGGTACTAGCGTCATCTACTAGGATCATCTTTGAGGAAAAAACAACTGAAAAAAGCTTGATGCTGGTGAATACCAATGCTTACCCTGTTCTGACCCAGATCTGGGTAGACGATGGGGCATCGGGTCCTGACTATGATACACCTTATCTTATTTTACCTGCTGTATTTAAACTTCAACCAAATGAAATTAGAGGTATTCGTATTATTTATAATGGTCAAAAATTAGCAAAAGATCACGAGTCGCTACATTGGCTTAATATATATGAAATCCCTGCTACTTCTAGTCAGATAGAAAATAATAATTACATAAATTTAGCAATGAATACCCAGATGAAACTATTTTATCGTCCTGATTTTTTAAAAAATTACAATATTGATAAAATTATTTCAAAATTAGAATTTAAAATTATAGAAAATAGTTCAATAATGGAAATTATAAATCCAACCCCTTACTTTATCAGCTTATCAAACATTGAGCTAATTAATATAAATAAAAAAAATAATTATCAATCTAAACACAATTTAATTAAACCGTTATCTAAAATTGAATTACCAATAATTGACTCTAACATTAAAAAAATAGAATTCCGTGTAATTGATGAAGAAGGGCTAATAAAAAGTTATAGAAAGATTCTATAAAAACTAAAGTTAATTGATCATCCCTTATTACCTTCTTTCCATTGCATAGGAGTTTGACCTGTCAAACTTTTGAAAATTCGGTTAAAAGAAGTCTGATCTTTATATCCAAGCTTAGTAGAGATATCTGAAATACTTAAATCACTAGATTCCAAATATTTCTTAGCCACATTTAAACGCACATTTCTGAGTATATTCTGAAAGCACAAATTCCTTGCTTGTAATTCAATTTGAAGCAGTCTTGGAGACATATTTAAATAATCAGCAACAATATTTATTCTTGGATCATTTTTATTAATAGCTTTAAGTGTTGCGTAATTAACCAAATCTATAAAATCTTTATTTATAGGATATAAGTTTAACATTAGATCAGCCTGTTTCTTTAAAATTTCAAATAATACAGGATCTTTTCGCAGAGGTATATTAGATCTCTTTCATAAATCAAAAAACGATCTATTTCTTGCTGATTATTTGTACCGAAGAATTTTAAATATTCATGCATAATCTGCGGA